>JAEWNY010000085.1 GCA_023461075.1 Pseudomonadota bacterium
GCGCCGCGATCAGGCCGAAGGTCCCGAACGGGGTGAACTCCAGCACATAGCGGGTGACCTGGATCATCACCTCGCTGGCCTGCTTGAACAAGTCGCGCACGCCGGCGGTCTTGACGCCCAGCTTGACTAACGCAAAACCGACCAGTCCGGCGAAGAAGATCACCTGCAGGATGGTGAAATTGCTCGGCACGATGACGTTCTGGCCGTCCGCGGTCTTGGCATTGCCGATCGCCGCCAACGCACGGAACGGGTTCTCCGGCACGATGTTCATCAGCACCGAGAACACGCTCAGGTTCTCCTTGGGCCGGTAGTTGTCCGCCACCTGCATGTTGGCGACATCCACCCCCGCGCCCGGTTGCAGGATCCAGCCGAAGGCCAGCCCGACGCAGACCGCCAGCACCGCGGTGATGGCGAACCACAGGAAGGTGCGCCCGCCGAGCGCGGCGATCGATTTCTGCCCGTGCAGCGAGCCGACCGCGCTGACCACCGCGAAGAACACCAGCGGGATCGCGATCATCTTGATCAGGTTGACATAGATGTCGCCCATCCAGCCGAACCAGCGCTCGGCATCGGCGCCGAACGCCCAGCCGGCCAGTACACCGAGCGCGAAGCCGATCACGACGCGCTGCCAGAACTTGATGCGGAACCACCAGTCGAACATCCCGGATTTCCCGTGAAACGATCCGGCGACGATACCCCACCGGCGCGGCGCGCGACAAAGTGACACGACGGCGTCCCATAATGCAGGTTCCATTCCCCGATCCCCGCCACATGCCTCGCTTCCCCCACCGCATCGCGCCGATGTCGGCCGCATTCGTCGCCACGCTGCTCGCCGCCTGTGCGGCCACGCCGAACAGCCGTCCCACCGCCGAAAGGCAGGGCATGCATGTGGATGTGCCTTCGATCCAGCGCCCGCAGGGCGAAACCGCCGAGTGGTGGTTCCGCAACGGCGCGGCGCAGGCTGCCGAACGCGGCGCGATGGCCGGGCGCGCCCGCAACATCATCCTGTTCGTCGGCGATGGCATGAGCCTGCCCACCGTGGCCGCCGCCCGTGTGCTGGAGGGCCAGCGCGCCGGACGCTCCGGCGAGGAACAGAAGCTCGCCTGGGAAGAATTCCCCGCCACCGCGCTCAGCCGCACCTACAACACCGATGCGCAGACGCCTGACTCTGCCGGCACCATGACGGCGATGGCCACCGGCATCAAGACCCGCATGGGCGTGTTGTCGATCGGCCAGCAGGCCGCGCGCGGCGATTGCGCGGCGGCCCTCAACGCGCAGGCACTCACCTTGTGGCAACTGGCCGCGGCCAGCGGCATGGCCACGGGCGTGGTCACCACCACCCGCGTGACCCACGCCACGCCGGGCGCGACCTTCGCGCATTCGGCCGATCGCAACTGGGAGAACGACAGCGACCTGCCGGAAGCCGCGCGCACGGCCGGTTGCATCGACATCGCCCGGCAGATGATCGAATCGGATTTCGGCAACGGGCCGGACGTGTTGATGGGCGGCGGCCGCAAGGGCTTCATGCCGACCGACCAGCGCGATCCCGAGTACGACGACCGCGTCGGCGAGCGGCTCGATGGACGCGACCTCATCGCGCAATGGAAGACGCGCCATCCGGAAGGCGCGTATGTATGGAACGCCAAGCAGTTGGCCGATGCGCCGGCGGATGCGCCGCTGCTGGGCCTGTTCCAGCCCGACCACATGCAGTTCGAACACGACCGCGCGCAGGACGCGGGCGGCGAGCCGTCACTGGCGGAGATGACGCGCGCGGCGATCACCCGCCTGCAGCGCAACCCGAACGGCTATGTGCTGCTGGTGGAAGGCGGCCGCATCGACCACGCCCACCACGCCGGCAACGCCTTCCGTGCACTCACCGATACCGTCGCGATGAGCGATGCGGTGCGTGCAGCGGTAGAGATGACATCGGAAAGTGACACCCTGGTGATGGTCACCGCCGACCACGCGCACGTGATGACCTTCGCGGGTTATCCGACGCGCGGTAATCCGATCCTCGGCAAGGTGATGGGCAGCAGTGGCGAAGGCGGCGAGCCCGGCAAGCTGGCGCGCGATGCCACCGGCCTGCCCTACACCACGCTCGGTTACGCGAATGGCCCCGGCTATGTGGGCGCGACCGACCAGCAGCCGGAAGGCCCGAAGAACGCGCGATTCGATTCCAGCGGCTGGCAGCAGGCGGCGAGCGGCCGGCCGAATCTCGAGAACGTCGACACCACCGATCCGGATTACCTGCAGGAATCGACCCTGCCGCTGTCGAGCGAAACCCACGGCGGTGACGACGTCGGCGTCTGGGCGCGCGGGCCGGGCAGCGCGGCGGTCCGCGGCAGCATCGAGCAGAACACGCTGTTTCACCTGCTGCTGCAGGCTCATCCGGGTTTGCGCAAGCAGTTGTGCGATGCGGGTGGGTGCGATGCGCGTGGCGTGCCGGTCGAACTGCCGGCGCCCGCGCGATTCCAGACGCCGGTCAAGCGCTGACGGATACGCATGCCCGTTCGGACGATGCCGTGAGCGCGCGGCATCGGCGATGATCGAAGTCCGCGGGCGCATTCACATCGCCCTATCACTTCGCGCAGCATGATTGCTGCATTGCACAACGGAGGATCGCGATGTCTGCAATCGCATTGAACGGCAAGGTTTGCGTGGTCACGGGCGCGGCCAGCGGCATCGGCAAGCACATCGCGCAAGTTTATGCAGCGGCCGGCGGCAAGGTGGTCATCGCCGACCTCAAGCTGGACGCCGCCGAAGCCGCCGCGGAGGAGATCCGCAAGTCCGGTGGCGAGGCGCTCGCGGTGGCGATGGATGTCACCAGCGAGGAACAGGTCGTCGCCGGCATCGCCCAGGCGGTCGAGACGTTCGGGCAGGTCGATGTGCTGGTGTCCAACGCCGGCATCCAGATCATCAACAAGCTCACCGAGTTCAAGTTCGAGGACTGGAAGAAGATGCTGGCCATCCACCTCGATGGCGCCTTCCTGACCACGCGCGAATGCATGAAGGACATGGAGAAGCGCAAGGCGCCGGGCGCGATCATCCTGATGGGGTCGGTGCATTCGCATCTTGCATCGCCGCTCAAGGCGCCTTACGTCACCGCCAAGCATGGTTTGCTCGGGCTCGCCCGCACCATCGCCAAGGAGGGCGGCAAGCTCGGCATCCGCAGCAACGTGATCTGCCCGGGTTTCGTGCGCACGCCGCTGGTGGACAAGCAGATCCCCGAGCAGGCGAAGGAGTTCGGCATCAGCGAGGAGGAAGTGATCCAGAAGATCATGCTGAAGGACACCGTCGATGGCGAGTTCACCACGCTGGACGATGTTGCCAACGTCGCGCTGACCTTGGCCGCGTTCGAGACCAATGCGCTGACCGGCCAGAGCATCGTGGTCTCGCACGGTTGGTTCATGCAGTGATGGGGCTTCATCGCGCATTGTTCGTTGCCCGGCGTGATCGCGAAGCGGGGCGGTACATGCGCCGCTCTGGCTTCGCTTCCTGCTTCGAATCGCGGGCGTGCGCCATCCTTGGCGCACTCGCATGTGCCGCCCCGCTTCGCGATCCGTGGATTCGCTCGCCACGGCGCGAGGGTCTGGGTTCGAATCGATGAAAACCCACCCCACCCTCCTCGACAAGGTCGCGCAGTACCCGGCCGTCGCGGTGGTGCTGCAGGGCGGTGGCGCGCTGGGCGCCTATCAGTGCGGCGTGTACGAGGCGCTGAACGATGCCGGCATCCGCCCCAACTGGTACGCGGGCATTTCGATCGGCGCGATCAACGCGGCGATCATCGCCGGCAATGCGCCGGAAGACCGCATCGACAAGCTGCGCGATTTCTGGAACACCATCTGCGAGCCGGCCGGCCTCGCCACCTGGCCGGCGATGTCGATCCGCACCGGTTTGTCGATGCTGCCGATGAACCCGGCGCTGGAAACCTGGGCGGCGACGATGAGCGCGCTGGCCGCGTTGTGGCAGGGCCAGCGCGGCTTCTTCGAACCGCGGCCGGCCTCGCCCTTCCTGCTGTCCGATGGCAGTCCGCAGGCGACCAGTTTCTACGACACCTCGCCCTTGCTCGGCACGCTGGAGCGGTTGGTGGACTTCGACCGCATCAACCACGACAAGCAGACCCGGCTGACGGTCGGCGCGACCGAAGTGGAGACCGGCAATTTCCGCTACTTCGACAGCCGCGATACCCGCATCGGCCCCGAGCACATCATGGCCTCGGGCTCGCTGCCGCCGGCGTTTGCCCCGGTCGAGATCGAGGGCCGGCAATACTGGGATGGCGGCATCGTCTCCAATACGCCGCTCGAACACATCCTCGACGAGTGGCCGCGCCAGGACACCCTGGCTTTCCAGGTCGACCTGTGGAGCGCGCGAGGTCGGCGCCCGCGCAGCATGATGGATGTGCTGGAGCGCTCCAAGGACATCCAGTTCTCCAGCCGCACCCGCCACGGCACCGACATGGTCGCGCGCACGCAGCAATTGCGCACCGCGCTCACCGACCTGATCGAGAAGCTGCCGGGCAAGCAGTTGCCCGAGAGCGTGCGCGAGACACTTGCGCCGTGGCTGGACGACCGGGTGTTCAACATCGTCCACCTGATCTACCAGGCGCAGCCCCACGAGCAGCAGTTCAAGGATTACGCCTTCGGCCAGCTCACGATGCGCGAGCACTGGGACAGCGGCCTGCGCGATACCGGGGCGACCCTGCAACGCAGCCGCTATTTCGACCTGCCCGATCGCGCCTGCGGCTACGCGGTACACGATGTGCATCGCGCCGCACCCAAGACCGGGCTGACGCGCTTCTGACGACGCGGCTCCGATGCGCTTCCACTCGGATCCGCGCGCGCCTCAGAACGGCTTGGCCAACACCAGCCAGATGATCGCCAACAGCAGGAACACTGGCAGCTCGTTGAACCAGCGCAACGCCTTGGAGGACGGCAGGGCGCGCCCAGCAGCCACGCCCTTCAGCCAGCGCCCGCCGATGATGTAGTGGGCCAGCATCAGCGCGACCAGCAGCAGTTTGGCGTGCATCCAGCCGCTGCCGGCACCGACCATGGTCGGCAGGCCGGGGATGACCCGCCAGCCCAACCACAGCAGCAGACCCAGCACCAAGGCCAGCGCGAACATGATGTGGCCGAAGCGATACAGCCGCCGCCCCATCAGCAGCAGGCGATCGCGTACCGCCGGCACCTCACCGGCCTCGGCGATGTTGACCAGGATCCGCGGCAGGTAGAACACGCCGCCCATCCAGGCCATCACGAACAACAGGTGAAACGTTTTGATCCACAGGTACGACGTCGACATCGGCCACTCCATGCGAAGGCGCGCGTAGGATGCCATGACCATCACCCACGGACGCCCCATGCTGACCCAGCCCGTACTTTTCATCGGCCACGGCTCGCCGATGAACGCCGTCGAGGACAACGACTGGGCGCGCGCCTGGTACGCACTCGGCAAGCGCTTGCCGCGCCCGCGCGCGATCCTGTGCATCTCCGCCCATTGGCAGACCGCCGGCATCCGCGTCTGTTCGGCGGACAAGCCGCGCACCATCCATGATTTCGGCGGCTTCCCGCCTGCGCTCTATCGCATCGAATACCCCGCGCCGGGTGATCCGGCCCTGGCCGAGCGCGTGGCCGGCCTCATCGATCCGGTGCTCGAACCCGTGCTGGATGCGGAGTACGGCCTGGACCACGGTGCCTGGCAGGTGTTGCTGCACCTGTTCCCGGACGCCGACGTGCCGGTGGTGCAGCTCAGCCTGGACCTGCGTCGTCCGGGGCTGCAGCATTTCGCCATCGGTCAGATGCTGGCACCGCTGCGAGACGAGGGCGTGCTGGTGCTCGGCAGCGGCAACATCGTCCACAACCTGCGCATGGTCGATTCCCGCAACCCGACCCCGCCGGACTGGGCGCTGGCCTTCCGCGATCGGGTCAATGGCCATATCGCCGCCGGCGAATTCCAGCCACTCGCCGATTTCGAATCCCTTGCCGATGCGCGCCTGGCCGCGCCCACGCCCGAGCACTACCTGCCGCTGCTCTACACGCTGGCGCTGGCGCGGCCCGGTGACGATCTGGAGCTGTTCAATGACGATGTCTGGAGCACGCTGTCGATGACCTCGCTCGCCATCGGCATGAACCAGCGTCGCTCGACACGGCACTGACCTTCCGGAACGACGATGCCGCCCGCAGGCGGCATCGCGTATCACGCTCTGCGGAACTCAGCGCTCGTGGTCGTGGCGCGGCGCGTCCGGCTTGATCCGTTCCTCGCCTTCGGGCGGGTTCTCGCGCGATTCGTGCGACTGGTCCTTCGGCGCCTTGCCTTCCTTGTACATCTCGTGCGCGCGGCTGTTGGACGGCTCGGTATCATCATCGACCTTCGGTGGCTTCTTGCCGGGCTGAGGCTGCACGGCCGCGTTCTCGTTCTGTTTGCGATGCTGATCGGCGACCTTCTTGTCGTGGGCGATGTTGCGCTCGTCGGTCATGGGGATTCTCCGTGGGGGAAGGTTTACCCTAGCCAGCCCCGCGACCACGACACGTGAATGATGGCCAAGACCTACGACCGCGCCTATTTCGACCGCTGGTACCGGCGGGGCGGGATCGGCGATGCCAAGCGGCTCGCGCGCAAGGTCGCATTGGCCGTGGCGATGGCCGAATACCATCTGGAGCGGCCGATCAAGACCGTGCTTGACATCGGCGCGGGCGAGGCCGCGTGGCGCGCGCCG
>JAEWNY010000086.1 GCA_023461075.1 Pseudomonadota bacterium
CGAGCTGCGCGATGACGGCAAGCCCGATGAAGCGCGCACCAGCCTCAAGGCCTTCATCGAGCGTCATCCCAAGGCGGAAGTCCCGGCCGACCTCAAGCCGTTGTTGCCACCGGCGCCGACGACATCGACCCCGAAACCCTGAGCCGGCATGCCCTCCTCGTCCGAAACCATGATTGAAAAAGCGTCCGTCGGCCTCCATCGCTAGCGGATGGCCAACGAATCCACCGACGGCGAGCGCGCCGAAACCGCTGCCAGCCCCGATCGCAACGCCAAGGCGCCGGTCGGTACTCTGCGCGCGCTCTGGCCCTACGTCATGCGCCAGCGCGGCCTGTTCGTCGCCTGGCTGCTGGCGCTGGCTGCCTCGTCCACGGCGACCCTGACCCTGCCGGTCGCGTTCCGGCGGATGATCGATGACGGCTTCTCCAGTGGCGCCAACATCGATCGCACTTTCGTATTCGTATTCGTGGTCGTGTTGGTGCTGGCGCTGGCCACCGCCGCCCGCTTCTTCTTCGTCTCGCTGCTGGGCGAACGCGTGGTCGCCGACTTGCGCGAGCGACTGTACGCACACCTGATCGGGCTGGATGCCGACTTCCACGACCGCAGCCGCAGCGGCGAGTTGATCTCGCGCCTCACGGCCGACGCGGAACTGCTGCGCAGCGTGGTCGGCTCCAGCATGTCGGTGGCGCTGCGCAGCACGGTGACCGTGGTCGGTTCGCTGGTGATGTTGTTCGTGACCGCGCCCAAACTGGCGGCCTGGGCCTTGCTGGGCATCCCGCTCGCCGTGCTGCCGATCGTGCTGGGCGGCCGGCGACTACAGAAGATTTCGCGCGAAGGACAAGATCGCCTGGCCGATGCCAACACCCACGCCGCGGAGGCACTCGGCGCGGTCAAGACCGTGCAGGCGCATGCACGCGAGCCGCACGAGCGCGAACGCTTCGGCAAGGCGATCGCGGTCGCCGTCGCCACCGCCAAGAAGCGCATCGGCTGGCAAGCGCTGGTAACTGCGCTGGCCATAGTGCTGATTTTCGGTGCAGTCACCCTGGTGCTGTGGACCGGCGCGCACGATGTCATCGCCGGGCGGATGAGCGCAGGCACGCTGGGCCAGTTCGTGTTCTACGCGCTGATCGGCGGTGGCTCGGTCGGCGCCCTGGCCGAGGTCTGGAACGAACTGCAACGCGCCGCCGGCGGCATGGGGCGGATCAACGAATTGCTGGTCGAGGAAGTCGCGATCCGCGCGCCGGCATCACCGCTCGCCTTGCCAAGCCCGTTGCGCGGCGAGGTGCGCTTCGATGATGTCACCTTCCACTACCCCGCCCGCCCGGACCTGCCGGCCCTGCACAATTTCAACCTGCGCGTCGCGCCCGGCGAAACCGTGGCGCTGGTCGGGCCCTCGGGTGCCGGCAAGAGCACGGTGTTTTCGCTCCTTCTGCGCTTCCATGATCCCGATGCCGGCCATGTCGATGTGGATGGCGTCGACGTGCGCGACGTCGACCCCGCCGAACTGCGCGGCGCCATCGCACTGGTGCCGCAGTCGCCGACGATCTTCGCCACCACCGCCGCCGACAACATCCGCTACGGCAAGCTGGATGCGACCGACGCCGAGGTGGAAGCCGCCGCACGGGCCGCGGAGGCGTTCGACTTCCTCCGAGCCCTGCCGCAGGGTTTCGAAGAACAACTCGGCGAACGCGGCGCACGCCTCTCGGGTGGGCAGCAGCAACGCATCGCGATTGCCCGGGCCCTGCTCAAGGACTCACCGATCCTGCTGCTGGACGAAGCGACCTCCGCGCTCGATGCGCAAAGCGAGCGCGCGGTGCAAAGTGCACTCGAACACCTGATGGCCGGTCGCACCACGCTGGTCATCGCGCACCGCCTGGCCACCATCCTCAAGGCCGATCGCATCGTGGTGATGGAAGCCGGCCGCATCGTCGCCGAGGGCACGCACGAAGCATTGATGGCGCAAGGCGGCCTCTACGCGGAACTGGCGAAGCTGCAGTTCATCGATTGAGCCACTCAACCGCGCAGCCAGCCTAGAAGGCTGCCGCGTGCGCCGACACTGCGACCGGTGCGATGCGCGAGGGTCAGCCCGGGGTTTCCAATGCGCCGAGCAGTTCGCGCAGGATCCTCGGCACGCCATCCATCGCCGCCTGCACGTTGGCCAGCACTTCTTGCAGCGTGATGATCTCGTCCGGATCAGGACCGGCACCGGCCGCCCAATTGGCGACGATGCCAAGGCAGGCATAGTCCAGCCCCAGTTCCCGCGCGAGTCCGGCCTCCGGCATTCCGGTCATGCCAACCAGGTCGCAGCCGTCACGCTTCATCCGCGCGATCTCGGCCTTGGTTTCGAGACGCGGGCCTTGCGTGGCCCCGTAACAACCCGTTTCCACCAAAGCCACGCCCGCACGCTCGGCGCCGACCGCGATGAGCGCACGCAGCGACTGCGTGTAGGGATCGCCGAAATCCACGTGCAGCACCTCGCTGCCCGGCTCCTCGCTCAAGGTCGAGATTCGGCCCCAGGTGTAGTCGATCAATTGGTCCGGCATCACCAGAGCGCGTGGCGCGCATTGCGGGGTGATGCCGCCGACGGTGTTCAGCGCGAGCACGCGCTGCGCACCCAGCGCCTTCAGCGCGGCCAGATTGGCGCGGTAGTTGATCTTGTGAGGCGGGATAGAGTGGCCCTCGCCGTGCCGGGCGAGGAAGGCAACGCGCTTGCCGGCCAGCGCGCCCACGCGGATCGGCCCCGAGGGCGGCCCGTAAGGCGTGACCGGCTGGTGCGCCTCGACATCGGCCAGCTCGGCCAGCGCATAGACGCCGGTGCCGCCGATGATCGCGAGGTCGATGGACGGATGCGGGCTCATTTCAACGCGTAGATCGCCGGCAGGTTGCGACCCTGCTCGTGGTAGTCCATGCCGTAGCCGAAAACGTAGCAGTCCGGCACCTGCAAGCCGATGTAGTCGGCGCAGATACCCTCGACGCAGCGGTCGTGCACTTTCTCCGCCAGCACCGCGATGCGCACGTCCTCGGCACCCTGGTCCTCGCACCAGCGCTTGACCGCCAGCATGGTGTGGCCTTCATCAAGGATGTCATCGGCCAGCAACACGCGGCGCCCGCGCATCGACGTCGCCGGGCGATGCAGCCACGCCAGGCCCGAACCGCTGGTCTGGCCGCGATAGCGGGTGGCGTGCAGGTAATCGAACTCCAGGTCTAGCCCGCGCGCGCCCAACGCCATCGCCAAGTCGCTGGCGAACGGCATGCCGCCGTTCATCACCGTCACGTACAGCGGTGGCGGCGTGCCGTTGTCGTAGTCGGCGCGGACCGCGTCGGCGATACCTTCGATCGCGGCGCGGATGGCCTCGCGATCATGGATGACCTCGGCATCGACCAGAGCGGCGGACAGGCTAGGCGTCATCATGCGATGTTCCCCGAGGTCGCCGCGCCGGTATGGGTAGTGGATGTCGCGATGCCGCCCAGTTCGCGCGACAACGTGCCTCGTGCGTTTCCGTAACGCGCATCTGCGAGCAACGCATCCCAACCCATCGGCCCCTGCCCGATCAATCCGGTCAGTGCGAGGGTGTTGAAATCACGGCCTTCGACCGCGGTCAACGATTCGGGCACCAACTCCGGATGGCACACCAACACGATGTCGCAACCGGCGTCGAGGTGTGCATCGATGCGCGACTTGATGCCGCCGGCGGAAAACGCCGCGGCCATGCCGATGTCGTCGGAGAACACCACGCCGCGGAAACCCATCTCCTCGCGCAGGACGCCCTCGATCCAGCGCTTCGAGTAGCCCGCCGGCTCCGGCGCGACTTGCGGATAGACCACGTGCGCCATCATCACCGCATCGGCACCGGCGTCGATACCGGCGACGAACGGCACCAGATCAAGCGCGCGGATGTCGTCGAGCGGGCGGTCGTCGATCGCGTCATCGAAATGGGTGTCTTCCAGCACCGATCCGTGGCCGGGGAAATGCTTGAGCGTCGCGCCCATGCCGGCATCGTGCATGCCTTCGACATAGGCGCGGGTGAACGCGGCGACAACTTGCGGATCGGCGGAAAACGCGCGGTTGCCGATCGCCTTGTTTCCGCGGCCCAGGTCCACCACCGGCGCGAAGCTGAGATCCACCCCGGTCGCGCGGATCTCACTGGCCATCAGCCAGGCGTGTT
>JAEWNY010000087.1 GCA_023461075.1 Pseudomonadota bacterium
CGCAGGCGTGACCTCAGCACGTCATCGGTATGCGTATCCAACTCGGTTACTCTTCCTGATCTGAATGTCGATGCCAGCACATGAGTTTACCGACTGACAACCGGCACGGCGTCGCTTGGCGCAGGCAGTTCCTGTGGGTCTGGGCCGTGGTGTTGCTGGCCAAGGTGTTGATTGCTTGGCGGCTGCCCCTGTTCGTGGACGAGGCCTTCTATTGGCAGGAAGGCCAGCACCTTGCGCTGGCGTATTCCGACCTGCCCGGCCTGACCGCGTGGCTGACCCGATTCGGGGTGATGATCGGCGGCCATTCGCCATTGGCGTTGCGGATGCCGTTCCTGATGATGGCCGCGGCACTGCCATGGCTGGTGGCCAAGGTCGCGGCGCGCTGGTTCGGGGAACGGGCCGGTTGGCAGGCCGGCCTCTTGACTCTGTTGATGCCGTTGTCAGGCACGCTGGGCCTGCTTGCGTTGCCGGATGTGCCGATGGCATTGGCTACCGCACTGTGCCTGGATGCCGGCGCACGGCTGCTGGACAAAGTCAATGCCGGTCGTGCCCTCGAGCTCGCCATCGGGCTGGCGATAGGCGCCCTCAGCCACTATCGCTTCCTCGGGGTGATCCTCGTCGGTTTCGTGGCGTTGATGCTGCTCCAGCGCGGACGCCAGATCCTGCGGGATCCGCGTGTGCTGATCGCGGTGGCGATCGGTGCGGTCGCCTGGTTGCCGCTGCTCTCGTGGAACCTCGACAACGCCGATGCGGGTCTGCGCTTCCAGTTGCTGGATCGCCACCCTTGGCGCTTCCATGCGGATGGAGCCTCGTTCGTGCTCATCCAGGCCTTGCTGGTGACGCCGCTGCTGTTCATCGCATTGGTGCAAACCTTCCTTCTTGCAGCGCGCGAGCGTGGCGAGGCGGCATCCCAATGGCGCTACTTCGGACTGCTCGGCGGCATCTCCACGCTCGTGTTCTTCCTGCTCGGCTTCTTCGCCGACAACGAGCGCGTCAGCTTCCATTGGACCTTGCCCGGTTATCTGGCGCTTCTGGCGGCCGCGCCCGTGGTGATCGCGACATGGCGTCCGTTCTGGCAACGGTCCATGTGGACCTTGATGGGCCTCGGCTTGGTGGCGATGCTGGGCTGGTACGCGGTGGTCTCGGTGCCTGCATGGCGGCAGAGGCTCGCCGCAGAGAAGTGGTATCCGGCCAACTTTGCCGGCTGGGAAGAGGTGGCCGATGCCGTGCGCGCGGAACTGGCGGCGATGCCGCCCGGCACCGTGGTGCTGGCCGACAACTTCAAGCTCGGCGCCGAACTCGGATTCCAGTTGCGTGATCCGGATATTCGCGTCCTTGACCATCCACTGAACCACAAGCACGGGCGCGCACCGCAGCTGAGGCTGTGGAGGCTTGAAGGCGATGCTTCGTTGCCGCCCGCCGACACGCCGGTCCTGCTGGTGAGCGGCACCAGCGAGGTGCGCTATCGCGACCTGCTGGCGCAATACCACGCGCTATGCGCGAAGGTCGGGCCGATCACGCCTTCGCGGATAGTGAATGTCGACCATGGCGCGCAACGATTCGTGTTGGCGTGGTTCGCCTCGGGAATCGCACCGGATGACGCCAAGCCCTGCGCCGCGCCGGCCTTGGCCTATATCGACCAGCCGGCCAGTGGCAGCGCGGTGGCGGGCCGCTTCACGGTCAAGGGCTGGGCCTTCCGCGACGGCGTTGGCATCGCCTCGGTGGAAGTGTTGCTGGATGGCCAACCGGTCGCCCGTGCCCGTTACGGCCTGCCGCAGCCTGGCGTGGCGGAGTTCTGGAAGATCAGCACCGATCCGCAGCACCCCAACGTCGGCTTCGAGGCCGAGGTGGATGCGAGCGGCCTGAAGCCTGGGTTGCACTGGCTTGGCCTGCGGCTGACCGGGCGCGACGGCTTCGTGTCCGAATGGTCGGAGCAGCCGATCCGAACTGGCGATTGAGGCTTCCGGTTACGGCACTCGTTCGGTTTGACAGCCTGCGACCCGATCTCTACCATTCTCCGGCTTATGTCCGCCGATTCGCCACAGGCTGTCGATGTTTGGCGCCAGGTGTCGGCCCGGCGGGTGCTTGAAGGCGAATGGCCCCTGGCCAGCTTCCCGCGCCTGACCGGCCTCTTGGCCGGCGACGAGGGGCTTGTCCGTTATCGCATCGAGTTCGGTCGCGACGCACTGCAAGTGCCGTTCGCCCGGGTCGATGTCGATGCCGGCTTGCCGCTGACCTGCCAGCGCAGCCTGCAGGTTTTCGTGCAGCCGGTGCAGATCGAGCAATCGCTCGGCCTGATCCGCGACGAAGACGAGGAGGCGGGCCTACCGCCCGGCTACGAGCCGCTGCTGGTGCCGGAGGACGGCCGCATCGACCCGCAGGCGCTGGTCGAGGATGAACTGATCCTCGCGGTGCCGGTGGTGCCGATGGCGCCCGGGTCGGAAGCGGTCGAGCGCGACTGGCCGGTCTCCGCTGAGGAAGCCGAAGAGGCGAATCCGTTCGCCGCGCTCTCGGCACTCAAGCGCGGCAGGCAGAATTGAATCATCGCAACATCACACAGTTTCACCGGAGTTGAACCATGGCAGTCCAGAAGTCCCGCGTTTCCCCGTCCAAGCGTGGCATGCGCCGCGCGCACGACAAACTGACGGCGAAGCAGCTCGCGACCGACCCGACCAGCGGCGAGACCCATCTGCGTCACCACGTGACCGCCGATGGCTACTACCGCGGCAAGAAGGTCATCGAGACCCGCTCCAAGGTCGTCGACGAAGATTGATCCCGCGCGTCGCGCGCAGGAACCTCGCACATGACGATGCCGGCGCAAGTCGGTATCGTTTCGTCGTGTCCGCGATTCGCCCCGGCAAGAGCCCGAAGCGCATCACCGGACCGTAGCATCGCCATGGGAAGCCCCGCATGACCGCCACCCCGCGCATCTTTTCCCGCATCGCCGGCACCGGCAGTGCATTGCCGAAGCGAGCGGTGAGCAATGACGAGCTGGCCAAGACCGTCGATACCAGTGACGAGTGGATCGCCACCCGCACCGGCATCCGCCAGCGCCACATCGCAGGCGAGGGCGAGACGACCGTGTCGCTGGGCCGCGAGGCCGCGTCCAAGGCGATGGAAGCCGCCGGCGTCGAGGCTGGCGACATCGACATGGTCGTGCTCGGCACCACCACGCCCAACCTGATCTTCCCGTCCTCCGCGTGCCTGCTGCAGGCCGAACTCGGTATTCGCAATGGTTGCCCGGCTTTCGATGTCAACGCCGCGTGCTCGGGGTTCATCTATGCACTCAGCGTGGCCGACAAGTTCATCCGCACGGGCGATGCGAAGACGGTGCTGGTGGTCGGCTCGGAAACGCTGACGCGAATGGTCGACTGGAGCGATCGCGGCACCTGCGTGCTGTTCGGCGACGGTGCCGGTGCGGTAGTGTTGAAGGCCGACAGCGAGACCGGCATCCTCAGCACGCATCTGCATGCCGATGGCAGCAAGAAGGAGCTGCTGTGGAACCCGGTCGGCGTGTCGCAGGGCTTCAAGCCGGAAGAGCCGAACGCGGGCGTGCGTGTGCTGATGACCGGCAATGACGTGTTCAAGCACGCGGTCAAGGCGCTGGATGCGGTGGTCGAGGAAACGCTCGAAGCCAACGGCCTGGACCGCCACGACATCGACTGGCTGATCCCGCACCAGGCCAACCTGCGCATCATCACGGCAACGGCCAAGCGTCTGTCGATGCCGATGGAGCGCGTGATCGTCACGGTGGACCGGCACGGCAACACCTC
The DNA here is from genome assembly GCA_023461075.1 of Pseudomonadota bacterium. GTDB lineage: Bacteria > Pseudomonadota > Gammaproteobacteria > Xanthomonadales > Xanthomonadaceae > Solilutibacter. The sequence continues at coordinate 3,774 of JAEWNY010000087.1, forward strand.
GGCGGCATCGGTGCCCATGGCGCTGGACGAGGCCGTCCGTTCCGGTCGCGTCAAGCGCGGTGAACTGTTGCTGCTGGAAGCGTTCGGCGGTGGTTTCACCTGGGGTTCGGCACTGATCCGCTACTGAGCCGGGACC
>JAEWNY010000088.1 GCA_023461075.1 Pseudomonadota bacterium
CCCGCTATTTTGGATTTCAATCTTCATAATCGTAGCTGTCATTACTACTCTGACTATTATTTTCCGCATTCTGAAAATAGCAAGGACAAATCCGGCAGAAGTCATTAAAAACGAATAAGAAATGAAATATTTATAAACCATAAAAACCAAGCATTATGATTAAGACAGTAAATCTACAAAAGATTTTCAAGACCGAGGAAGTACAGACTCTGGCTTTGAACGACGTAAACATGGAAGTGAAAGAAGGGGAGTTTGTCGCTATCATGGGACCTTCGGGCTGCGGAAAATCCACCTTACTAAATATCCTCGGTCTGTTGGACAATCCTACATCCGGAGAATATTATTTGAATGGGACGGAAGTATCCAAATATACAGAAGCCCAACGTACCAACTTGCGCAAAGGAGTCATCGGCTTTGTATTCCAAAGCTTCAACCTGATTGATGAGCTGAATGTATACGAGAACATCGAACTGCCGCTACTCTACATGGGCATTCCTGCCGCCGAACGCAAGCGCCGGGTAGAAACCGCCATGGAACGTATGGCAATCATGCACCGCAGTAAGCATTTTCCGCAACAGTTGTCCGGCGGACAACAACAGCGTGTCGCTATCGCACGTGCAGTTGTATCAAATCCTAAGCTGATACTTGCCGATGAGCCTACCGGTAACCTCGATTCAAAGAATGGAAAAGAAGTGATGGAACTGCTGAGTGAGCTGAATAAAGAAGGTACCACAATTGTTATGGTGACACACTCACAGCATGATGCCGGTTTTGCCGGACGCATCATCAATCTGTTTGACGGACAAGTGGTGACAGAAGCCAATTTGTGATAACCCCTGTTTCATTTATGAGTTGACAATGTACGATTGATGCCACTTTTGAATTTACTAAGTGCCTGTCAGCAAGCGGGCGTTTGGCAATACAAATTTCAGTCGTACATCGTCAACCTATAGATTTCCCGAACCTTTTATATACATGATATGAATTCTTACCTTTCCTTAAAATTAGTCATGAGAAGCTGGAAACGCAATAAACTGTTTGTTGCCATTTCCCTTGTCAGTCTGGTCGTCGGTATTGCCTGCACCACTTTGTTGATGGCATTTGTAATACACGAATATAACGTTGAGAACAATAATCCCAACAAAAATCGTATTCTGCGTTTAGTCCAGACTCTACCTTTTGCCCAACAGGCAGTGGAAGGTACATTCATATACGGTGGAACTGTTCCTCAAATAGTATCTCAGTTTCCGGAAATAGAGTCTTACTTACGTACGCAAACATTCAAGAATGTAAGGGTAAAGATTGAAGGACAAGAATTTCAAAGCTGGAGCTTGGTAGCAGCAGATTCAACATTAACGGCTTTTTTCCCTTTCCATAATATAGTAGGGGATGTTCAAGACGCATTACTGAAACCAGGAGACATAGCTGTAAGTGAACTGTTTGCCAAGAAATGTTTCGGTACAACAGATTGTATAGGAAAAAATGTAGATATACTATTGAGCGAAATAGGTATCAGACGCATCGTTGCCGTATTCAGCCAACCGGAGCAAAGCATGATGCAGACAGACATACTCCTACCATTGGAAGCTACCGAAAGCTCTGATTGTATGCTATTGCTGAAAGAAGGTACGGATATAAAGAAATTCCGCCAACGTTTCGGAGAAACAGAACTGCCCACTTTGTTGGGAAACGGACATCTTCGTACCCAAACATTGCAAGAATCTTATTTCGACGCTACGGTAAAAGACAGTAATCAAGTTATCAAACATCAGCAGAGCACCTTATTGGGTGTAGGGCTGTTGTCCGCATTACTGATTCTATTCATCGGTTGTTTCAACTTTATAAATCTGAGTTTCTCCCGTTTGTTGCGTCAAGTGCACATGCTTCACATTGAATCCATAATGGGAGCCACAAGATCACAAATGCGCCAACAACTGTTCTTGGATACTTTTCTGATGGTTCTTGTCGCTTTCCTTTTATCTTTATTGTTGATGAATGACTTATTGCCTGCATTTAATCATATGGTTTCTGCCAAACTGACAATGGAATATTTGTTCTCATGGCAAGTGTTCCCTCTTATCTTGTTGTTTATCATAATATTGTCTGTCATACCGGCAAGTTATATGGGTCATAGGTTGCATTCCATATCCGAAACTAATTACCGTCATTTCTTTACCGGACGCAAAAAACGTTTCATTGTGGCCTTATTGGTAACCATACAATTCATCATCTCCATTGGCTTGATGAGTACATTCATGATTATCCGTTCACAGATGTATCTGATTAAGCAGGAAGAAAAGCACTATGAGAATATTATTAATGTATATACAGATGCCAATGCACAACCGACGCTAAAGACCCGGATAGATGAGGTGAAGAATATAGAAGGGGTAGAAGCGGTAATAACCTCCAATACCGGAATATATCCGATGAGTTTAGGAATCCCGGGCAAGGATGATTCCGGTGACAATCTGCTCATGTTGGAATTATACGAGGATTGTCCGGAATTCCTAACAATGCATCATATTGAACTGCAAGACTCCCTGCAAATATTCCATCTAATGTCCCGTACTCCACAACCTGCACTAATCAATGAAACATTCGTGGATTTATTGGTGCCCGAAGGAGAAAATCCTATCGGACAGCCCATTTC
>JAEWNY010000089.1 GCA_023461075.1 Pseudomonadota bacterium
TGTCGAAGCCGAACGTGTCGAAGCCGAACGTGTCGAAGCCGAACGTGTCGAAGCCGAACGCATCGAAGCCGAACGCATCGAAGCCGAACGCATCGAAGCCGGACGCCTCGCAGCCGAACGCATCGAAGCCGAACGCGTCGAAGCCGAACGCGTCGAAGCCGAACGCGTCGAAGCCGAACGCGTCGAAGCCGAACGCATCGAAGCCGAAGCTGCCGAGTACGCGCGCCTTGAGGCCGAGTACGCGGAAGAGGCAAGGCGGAAATCGGAAGCGGACCGCATCCGGCTCGAAGATCTCGAGGCCGAGCGCCTCGAGAGCGCCTATATCGATCAGCAATCGCGCGAAGCCGAAGCCGCTGCGCAGTCCCTGCGCGACGACGAGGCGCGCGACGACGAAGCGGCACGTCAGGCTGCAATCGAAGCCGATTTTTTCGCGGCCGAGCAGGCCGAGTCCGAACGGCGCATGCGTGCGGAGGCCGAAGCGGCGGAGCGCGCGGAACGCGCCGCAGTGCTGCTCGCGCGCATGGAAGACGAACGCGCGCAGAGTGAGCGCCGCGCGCAGGAGAAGATTGCAGAAATCGAGGCCCGCCTCGCCAGCCGCGATGTCGACTCAACCGCTGCCGCCAGCCTGATCGTCGATGAGTTGCGCCGCGAGGCACGTGATGCCAAGTTGCGAGCCAATGAGTTCGAGACGTTGTTGCGTGCCGAAGAAGATCGTCTGAAGGCGGTGCGCTCGGAGGAGGCGAACGAGCACGCAGAGCAATTGGCGGGTGTGCAGATCGAAGCCGCCCACCTGACCGCGCAGAGGCTGCAGCAACAGGCAGAAGTCGCCGAGTTGCGACAGAAGGAATTCCTCGACTTCGTCGAGATGGAAGCCGAGCGACTGCGGCAGGTACAGCGGGCCGCGGAAGCCGCGACGCCGCCGCCGGTCGAGGTGGACGACGAGATCGGGCCTGCGCGTGCGCTCGACATCCCGGGACTGGACGAGGATCTGCTCGACATCTTCATCGAGGAAGGCAACGACCTGCTCGACCACAGCGACGGACTGGCCGCGCGGCTGCGCGCCAACTCCGGCGATCGCGACAGCCTCATGGCGATGCAGCGTGACCTGCATACCCTCAAGGGTGGCGCGCGCATGGCCGGCGTGATGACGATGGGTGACTTGGGTCATGCACTCGAAAGCTTGCTCGAATCCGTGGCCGAGGGCCGCGTAGAGTTGGGCGAGGACGACTTTCCGCTGGTCGAAGGCGCGTTGGACCGCCTGCACGCCATGCTCGGCCGCGTGGCCAAGCGCCGCGCCATCCATCCGGCAGAGGCCCTGGTCAGTGCGCTGCTGCAGCGCGCGCGCGGCGAGCAGGTGCGTGATGTCGACGCGCAGCCCGCCCATTCGGAACCCGCGGTCGAGATGGCGGCGCTGTCCGCGCCGATCATCGGGGCCGAGGATGCGGTCGAGCCCGGTTCGCGCGGCCCGCAGGAGATGGTGCGCATCCGCGCCGACCTGCTGGACCGCCTGGTCAACTACGCCGGCGAGGTGGCGATCTACCGTTCGCGCCTGGAACAGCAGCTCGGCGCGTTCCGCGGCGCGATGTCGGAAATGGAGCAGACCAATGCGCGACTGCGCGACCAGTTGCGCCGGCTCGACATCGAAACCGAGGCGCAGATCGTCGCCCGCTACCAACGAGAACAGGACGTCGGCGACCCGGCCTTCGACCCGCTCGAACTCGACCGCTTCTCCACCCAGCAGCAGCTGACTCGCGCGCTCAACGAATCCGCCAACGACCTCAGCAGCCTGCAGTCCTCGCTCGAGGACCTGACGCGCCAGTACGAGACGTTGCTGCAGCAGCAGTCACGCGTCAGCACCGAGTTGCAGGAAGGCCTGATGCGCACGCGCATGGTGCCGGTGGAAACGGTGCTGCCGCGCCTGCGCCGGGTGGTTCGCCAGGCCGCGACCGATGCGCGCAAGTCCGCCCAGTTCGTGCTGGAAGGGGCCCACGGCGAACTCGATCGAAACGTGCTCGAGCGCATGCTGGGCCCGCTGGAGCATCTGCTGCGCAATTCCGTTGCCCACGGCATCGAGGCGCCGGACGCGCGCGCGCACGCCGGCAAGTCGAACACCGGCGAAGTGCGGATGAGCGTGCGCCAGGAGGGTTCGGAAGTGGTGCTGGAGGTGTCGGACGATGGCGCCGGCCTCGACCGCGAGGCGATCCTCCGCCGCGCCGAGGAGCGCGGGATGGTGCAGGCCGATACCGTCCTGAGCGATGCACAAATCGACAACCTCATCCTCGAGACCGGATTCAGTACCTCGGCCGAGGTGAGCCAGCTGGCCGGTCGCGGGGTCGGCATGGACGTGGTGAACAACGAGGTGCGGCAGGTCGGCGGCAGCCTCGAGATCGCATCCACCCGTGGCCATGGCAGCCGGTTCACCCTGCACCTGCCGCAGACGCTGGCGGTGACCCAGGCGGTGTTCGTGCGCATCGGCGAGAACATCTTCGCGGTGCCGGTGGCGTCGGTGCGCGGCGTCTCGCGCGTGGATCGGGAGAGCTACAACGCCGATGGCCAGCCGCATCGATACGGTGGCGAGGACTACGCCATCCACGACCTCGGCGTGCTGCTGAACCAGGCGCCGGCCAAGGCCGAAGGCCAGCTGCAGATGCCGGTCCTGCTGGTGCGCGCCGGCGACCTGCGCGTGGCGGTCGGCGTCGACCAAATCCTCGGCAACCGCGAAATCGTGGTCAAGCCGACCGGCCCGCAGATGGCCTCGATCCCCGGCATCTTCGGTGCGACGGTGATGGGTGATGGCCAGGTGCGCCTGATCCTCGACATCGCGCCGCTGGTCCGTCACCACGCCAGCACGCTCGCTTTGCAGGCGGCGACGCCCGTGCAGCCGGTGCAGCCGGTGGCGGCCAGCGTCGTTCCGGTGGTCATGGTGGTGGACGACTCGATCACCATGCGCAAGGTCACCAGTCGCGTGCTCAATCGCCAGGGCTTCGAGGTGGTGACCGCGAAGGATGGCCTGGATGCGCTGGAGCAGATGGAGGAGCGCGTCCCCGACCTCATGCTGCTCGACATCGAGATGCCGCGCATGGACGGCTACGAACTTGCGACCGAGATGAAGCAGAGCGTGCGCCTGCGCCAGGTGCCGATCGTGATGATCACCTCGCGTACCGGCGACAAGCATCGCCAGCGCGCATTCGACATTGGGGTCAACCGCTACCTCGGCAAGCCCTACCAGGAAGCCGACCTGCTGCGCAACGTGAACGAGCTGCTGGGACTGCATCGTGAGCAGGGTTGATTCACGCACCGTCCTGCTGGCTCGTCCGGGCGAGGCCCGCGACCGCCTGCGCGCGGCGCTCGAGCAATCCGGGGTTGAACTGGTGCTGCAGGCCGATCCACTGGAAGCAGGCGTGGACGATGTGGCTGCGGCGGATGCGCGCAACCTGGTGATCGCGGTGGATGCCGAAGTCGAGGATGCGCTCGACCGTTTCGATGCACTGCTGGCCGATGACCGCTACCGCATCCTGTTCGAGGAAACGGCGGTGGTGAACGCGCGCGATGGCTGGGATGTCGCGCGCTGGTCGCGCCACCTCGCCGCCAAGCTGCTCGGCCACGGCGACGTGCTGCCGGAGGGCCATGAGCCCGATGGCGTGGATGATGCGGACCTCGGGTCGATGCCGGTCGCTTCGCAGGCCGACGCGCCGACAGCCGAAACGGAGGCCGACGAAGGCGCGGCCGATGAGGGGGCGGGCGATTCATCCATTGCCGGTGACGGCCTCGCCGCGGGCGACACGACCGCCGATCCGCACAACGACACCGAGCCGGCGGAGCAGATCGAAACCGCGCAGCCGCCTGATGCATCGGCCATCACCGCGCAGCTGGCAGTCGAGTACGTGGAATTCGAGTACGACGATGATGCGGCGACCTTCGGTGCCGCGCTGCCGGAGGCGGCAGCCGTGGCCAGCAGCAGTGATGTTTCCGCCGGGACGCCTGCGGATGCGGATACGGATGGCGACTGGATGCGTTTCCAGGATTTCGAGGCGACCAACGACCTGCCCGCGGCCAACGCCCCCAAGTCGGTCGAGTCCGAATACCGCGCCGCCTTCGCGCCGATGGAAGCGGCAGAACTGCCGCATGACCAGGTATACGAGCGCATCGGCGAGGAATTCGAGCGGTTCGGCAGCGACGCAGCTGTGCCCGCCGACCGCTGGCAGGACTATGACCGCCCGGTTGCCGAGGCGCAGCCCGTGCCGGCGAAGGGAACCGACGAGCCTGCGGAGCCCGTGCAGGCCCCGATGGCACCTTCGGAATGGGACCTGTCCGATGAGCCCCTTTCGCAGGCCTCGCAACCTGCGGCGTCTGATGCTCAGGATGATCGTTTGACCGCACTTGAGTCGCGCATCTCGTCGCTGTCCCTGGTCGATCACGGGGACGATGCGGCATCCATGCCCCAAGCGCCGTCCGCCGAGGAAGCCTTGGCGAACGACACGCCCGGCCAGGCAGCCCAGCGCGTGGAAGGTGCCGTGCTGCTGCTCGGCGGCATCGGCGGACCCGACTCGCTGCGCCAGGTGTTGCAGAATCTGTCACCGACTATCGGCGTGCCCGTCCTCGTCCAGCAGTGGCTGGATGGGGGCCATTACGACCGGCTGGTCCGCCAGATGGATCGTGCCAGCCAGATGCCGGTGCAGTTGGCCGAAGCCGGCAAGCCAATGGCGCCGGGGCATGCGTATATCGTGCCGGTGTCGGTCGGGGTCGAGCGTGATCCGCAGGGCGCCATGCGATTCGTCGATGCACCTGCTCGCGGTTTCGCCGACGTGCTGTCCGCGCTGCCGGCCGCAGCCAGCGGCGTGGTGCTGCTCTCGGGCACAAGCGAGGACTTCGTCGAACCCGTGTTGCGGTTCCAGCAAGCCGGCGGCCGGGTCTTCGCCCAGACCGAGGAAGGCTGCTACGACCACGCCGTCCCGGCCCTGTTGATTTCAAGGGGTGCCGAAGCGCAGCTGCCCACGGGCATCGCCACCCAGATCGCTGCACGTTGGCAGCAGCAGGCACAAGCATGAGTGAAACCCCCTCCGACCTGCGCGGCGTGCTGATCCAGGTGACCGGCGGCCGCCTGTTGCTGCCGAACGCTTGCATCGCCGAAATCCTTTCCGTCGCCGATCCGGAGCCGATCGACGGTGCGCCGGATTGGCTGCTGGGCCGGATCCGCTGGCGTGGCTGGCAGGTGCCGCTGGTCGCCTATTCGACGCTCGCCGGACTGGGCGCCCATGACCCGGCGTTGCGCGGCCAGCGCGTGCTGGTGCTGAAGACATTGAATGGCGATCCGCGCATGCCGTATTTCGCGCTGCTGACCGAAGGCTTCCCGCGCCTGGTCACCATCAGCCCGACCCAACTCGATGAACGCGCCGACGCCGCGCTCGATGACGTGGTGGCCGCCGCGGTGCGTTTCCAGGACGAGGATGCGCTGGTGCCCGATCTGGATGCCGTCGAGCGCAGGCTGCAGACCGCCATCGCGGCCTGACGACTCAGCGCAGGTCGCCCAGCCGCATTTGCAGGGCGGCGATGGCCGCCAATCCGGCCGTTTCCGTGCGCAGGATACGGGGGCCGAGACGCAGCCCCGAGAAGCCCGCATCGGCCAGCGATTGCAAATCGCGCGGCGACCAGCCCCCTTCCGGTCCGATGGCCAGCGCCAGCGCCGCCATCGCAGGCTCTACCGCATCGATGCCCGTATCCGCCAATGGAGAAAGCAGGTGGCGCGACTGCGGCAGACCGTCTATCGCTGCCGCATCCGTCAGCGACATCGGTGGCGAAACCTGCGGGATGCGCGCACGCCCGCATTGCTCGCAGGCGGCGGCCACCACGCCGCGCCAGTGCGCCAGGCGCTTTTCGGCGCGCGCGCCATCGAGTTTCACTTCGCTGCGCTCGCTCTGCACCGGCACGATGGCATTGACGCCCAGCTCGGTCGCTTTCTGCAGGATCAGGTCCATCTTCTCGCCACGGGCAATGCCCTGCAGCAGGGTGATGGCGAGCGGCGATTCGTTGTGCAAGCGCGTCGATGTAACCACTTCGGCCTCGATGCTGCGCTTGCCGATGGCACGGATGCGCGCGGTGTAGTCGTGGCCATCGCCGTTGAACAGCACGCACTCGTCACCCTCGCGAAGGCGCAGCACGCGGACCAGGTGGCCGCCTGAATGTTCGGGCAGCTGGACCACCAGGCCCGGGCCCAACGGCGCATCGATGTAGGCCCGGTTCACGCGCATGCAGTGGCTTCCTTGATGGTGTCTGCGGTGACCGCAGCGAGGCGGTCAAGTGCAGCATCGTCGATGCAGTAGGGCGGCATCCAGTACAGCACGTCACCGAGTGGCCGCAGGATGACGCCGCGCTCAAGCGCCGCGCGGTAGGCGCGCAATCCGATGCGCAGGGATGGATCGAAGGGCTTCGCCTTGTCGCCTTCACGGGTCAACTCGAAGGCGCAGACCGTGCCGAGTTGGCGCGCATCGGCCACATGCGGCAGCTGGGCGATCGATGCCGCGTGTTCGCCCATCCGCGAGGACAGGCGGCGATTGCGCTTCGACACGTCGTCACTATCGAAGATGTCGAGCGAGGCCAGCGCCGCCGCGCAGGCCAGTGGATTGCCGGTGTAGCTGTGCGAATGCAGGAACGCGCGCTCACGCGAATCATCGAGGAAGCCGTCGTAGAGCGATTGCGTGGCCAGCACCGCAGCCAGAGGCAGGAAGCCGCCGGTGAGCCCCTTCGATACGCACATCAGGTCGGGCTGGATGCCAGCCCGCTCGCAGGCGAACAGCGTGCCGGTGCGGCCGAAGCCGGTGGCGATCTCGTCGGCGATGAGGAATGCGCCATGCGCATCGCACAGTTCGCGCATGCGCCGCAGGTACGCCGGGTGGTGCATGCGCATCCCGCCTGCGCATTGCAGCAGCGGCTCCACGATCACCGCGCAGATCTCGCCTGGATGGCGATCGAACAGCGTCGCCAGCGCATCGGCCGCGCGCAGCGCGCAGGCCTCGGCATCCTCGCCGGGACGCGCCACGTAGGCGTCGGGCGTCGGTGCGAACAGGCATTCGGACAACAACGGCGCGTAGGTGCGCCGATACAGAGGGATGTCGCCCACCGACAACGCGCCCAGAGTCTCGCCGTGGTAGCCGTTCTCCAGCGCGATGAAACGCGTGCGACGCGGCTCGCCGGCGTTGTGGAACCAATGGAAGGCCATCTTCAGCGCGACTTCGATGCCGGCCGAACCATTGTCGGCATAGAACACCTTGGCCAAGGGCACGCGTCCGGCCTCGCGCGGGGCAATCGCCAGCAGGCGCTCGGCCAGTTCGATCGCCGGCGCGTGCGAGAAACCGGCCAGCATCACCTGCTCGAGTTTTCGCGCCTGTTGGGCGATGGCATCGGCGATGCGCGGCTCGCCGTGACCATGGATATTGGTCCACCAGCTCGATACCGCATCCAGGTAGCGCCGGCCATCCATGCCGATGAGCCACGCGCCTTCGCCGCGCGCGATCGGCACCAGCGGCAGGATGTCCGGGTGCTCGCGCATCTGCGTGCACGGGTGCCAGAGTACGGCCAGGTCTCGGGCCTGCCAACGCGCGGCCTCGGCTAAACTGGTGGATGAATGAGCATCGTCCTGCATCGAACGCATTATCGCTCGCATTGCTGCCTGCATTGCCGCCCGAGCCGCCGCCGTGTGCGTGGAGCGCACCGATGAACCGCACCCCGCCGATCGTCCACGACATCCAGCGCCGCGACGAGGGCGGTGGCCGCGTCGTCGAGGAACTGGATCTCGAGTTCTCCAACGGCGAGCGTCGTCGTTATCGCCGGCTGTTGGCGCAGGGGCCGGGCGCGGTGATCGTGGTGGCGATGCCCGATCCGGAGCATGTGTTGCTGGTGCGCGAATACGCAGCCGGGTTCGAGCGCTACGAACTGGGGCCGGTGAAGGGCGCGATCGATCCCGGCGAGTCGGTCGAGGTCGCCGCCAACCGCGAGTTGATGGAGGAAGCCGGCTTCGGTGCGCGCGAGGTCACCGTCCTGCGCACGCTGGCGATGTCGCCCTCGTACATGACCCATGAGGCGCACGTGGTGTTGGCGCGCGATCTCTACGAGCGAAGCCTGCCCGGTGACGAGCCTGAGCCGATGGACGTCATCGCCTGGCCACTCGACAAGCTGGGCGAACTGGTCGCGCGCGATGACGTGTCGGATGGCCGCGCCATCGCCGCGCTGTTCATCGCCCGCGAATGGCTGGCCGAAGAGGCATGAGCATCGATGCCGCGCGGTGCGAGGGCGTGATCGCGATCGCCGAGGCCGCCGCCGCCGACATCCTCGCCGTCTATGCGCGCGATTTCGATGTCGAATGCAAGGACGATGCCAGCCCGTTGACCGAAGCCGACCTCGCCTCGCATCGACGCATCGTGCAAGGGTTGGCGATGCTGACACCCAAAGTCCCGGTGCTGTCGGAGGAGTCATCGGCCGCGACCTTCGAGGCGCGCCGCGCATGGACGCGCTACTGGCTGGTGGATCCGCTCGATGGCACCCGCGAGTTCGTCAAAAAGAATGGCGAGTTCAGCGTCAACATCGCGCTGATCGAAGAAGGTGCAGCCGTGTTCGGCGTGATCCAGCAGCCGGTGACCGGCATCGTCTGGCATGGCGGCGCGGGCTTCGGCGCGTTCCGGCGCGAAGGCGGCGGGGATATCGCGATCAACAGCCGCTGCCCGGCCGCGCCGCCGCTGCGCATCGCCGCCAGCCGCTCGCATCGCGATGCACGGACCGACGCGGTATTGGCGCGTTTTCCCGACGCGGAAGTGATCGGGCTGGGCTCGTCGCTGAAGTTCTGCAAGCTGGCCGAAGGCGCACTCGACCTGTACCCGCGCTTCGGGCCGACCAGCGAATGGGACACCGCCGCCGGTCAGGCGATCCTGGAGGCAGCCGGTGGCGTGGTCATCGATCCGCGCGGCCGCCCGTTCCGCTACAACCAGCGCAGCAACTTGCTCAATGGCGATTTCTGCGCCAGTGGTGATCCGGCATTGGCGATGGAGCTGACGAGGTGACCGGGAAGAAACGCGACATCGGCGACCTGCTGCGGATCATGGCTGCGTTGCGTGATCGCGAGAACGGCTGTCCGTGGGACATCGAGCAGGATTTCTCGAGCATCGCGCCGTACACCATCGAGGAAGCCTACGAAGTGGCCGATGCGATCGATCGCGGCGACATGGACGACCTAAAGGACGAGCTGGGCGACCTGTTGCTGCAGGTGGTGTTCCACGCGCAGATGGCGCGAGAGCAGGGCACCTTCGATTTCGGCGATGTCTGCGCGGCGATCTGCGGCAAGATGACCCGGCGGCATCCGCATGTGTTCGCCGGTGCGTCGATCGCCGATGCCGAGGCGCAGACCGCGGCGTGGGAAGCACGGAAGCGCACGGAACGCTTGGCGAAATCGCCCGACGATGCCTCCGCGCTGGCCGGCATCGCCCGTGGCCTGCCGGAATGGCAACGCGCGACCAAGCTGCAATCGCGGGCCGCGCGCACCGGCTTCGATTGGCCCGACCATCGCCCGGTGCTCGCCAAGCTGCGCGAGGAGCTGGACGAATTGGAGGCCGAGTTCGAGGCGCGGGCCAGCCAGCCCGACGAGCCCTCGATCGCGCGACGGCTGGAGGAGGAACTGGGCGATGTCCTGTTCGTGGCCGCCAATCTGGCGCGACATTCCGGGGTCGATGTCGGCGCGGCCCTGCGTGGCGCCAACGTCAAGTTCGAGCGCCGCTTCCGCGCGATGGAAGCACTCGCCGCCAGCGAGGGCCGTGACTTCGGCCAGCTGGGTCTGGCGGCGCAGGAAGCGTTGTGGAACCGGGTCAAGTCCGGTGAATAGCGCGAATCCGGCGACGCAGACTGTGCCGACCGGATAACGCGATCCTTTTCAGTCGTTTGGATTCAACAACTTAACCAACGCCTGAGCTTCTTCACGCTCCTTCCACCGTGAAACCGGATGATTTCACAAAGCTGAAGGGGAGACCTCCATCCATGCGTACCAACCAGGAACCATCCGGCCTCGTGCTCATCATCGAGGACAACCGCAACATCTCGGAAATGGTCGGCGAATACCTCGAGAGCAAGGGGTTTGAAGTCGACTACGCTGCCGATGGCCTCGACGGCTATCGTCTGGCGGCGGAGAACACCTACGACGTCATCATCCTCGACCTCATGTTGCCGCGACTCGACGGCCTGGAAGTCTGCCGCCGCCTGCGCGAGGAAGCGCGCAAGTCGACACCTATCCTCATGCTCACCGCGCGCGACACGCTCGATGAAAAACTCACCGGCCTGTCCTCCGGCGCCGATGACTACCTGACCAAGCCCTTCGCGATCCAGGAACTGGAAGCACGCCTGCGCGTGCTGATCCGCCGCGAGCGCCGCCAGGTCGGTTCCGAGGTGTTGAAGGTGGGTGACCTGGTGCTGGACCCGGCATCGCTGCGTGCGACCCGTGGTGGCACCGAACTGCTGCTCTCGCCGATCGGGCTCAAGCTGCTGACCATCCTGATGCGCGAATCGCCGCGCGTGGTCAGCCGCCAGGAGATCGAGCGCGAGATCTGGGGCAACAGCCTGCCCGATTCGGACACCCTGCGCAGCCACCTCTACAACCTGCGCAAGGTGATCGACAAGCCGTTCGACAAGCAACTGCTGCACACGGTGCAGAGCGCCGGCTACCGCATCGCCGACATCGAACAGCCGCCGGCCTGAGGCCGGCCACCGATCATGGCGCCATCGGAGAGCCTGTCGCGCAAGATTCGATGGATCTTCATCCTGCAGGGGGTCGTCGCCTCGGTGCTGGTGACGATCGGCACGCTGACCGGCGGCTACCTGCTGCGGGAAACCCTGCTCAAGCAGCGGATCATCACCGAGGCCGACCGGGTCTGGGAACTCGTCCAGGACGATCCGGACGACGTGCCGCCGATCAGCTCAGTCTACGACGTCCACTTCGTGCCGACCGGCGGCATGCCCGACGGCGTGCCCGCGCAACTGCGCTCGCTCACGCCCGGCGTGCACCGGGTGGACGACCCGCGTTGGCGGCTGGCCTACATCAGCCAGCGCGCGCAAGGGACGCTCTACCTGCGGCTGGCACCCGGCCTCACCGCTCGGCTCGTGCGCTGGATCTCCTTGCTGGCCACCGGGCTGGCGATCCTCAGCATCGCCTTCATCAGCTGGCTGGGATACCGGCGCTGCAAGCGCATCATCGCGCCGGTGGCGCGGCTTACCCGCAGCGTGCAGGGCTGGGATCCGCAACGGGTCGGCCACGCCCGTTTCGAAGCACCCGAGGCGGGAGGCGACTCCACCTACGAGGTCACCCACCTGACCTCGGCCCTCTCCAGGATGTCGCGCCGCATGGAAGAGTACGTCGAGCGCGAACGCGATTTCACCCGCGATGCCAGTCATGAGCTGCGTACGCCGGTAACGGTCGTGCGGGTGGCCGGCGACTTGCTGGAAGCCGAATCGTTGAGTCCGCGCGGCGAGCGCTCGCTGCGACGGATCCGCCAGGCGACCGGCGACATGGAGGTGCTGATCGATTCGTTCCTCATCCTGGCGCGGCACCCCGAGGTGCCGCTGGACATGGAAGAGGTCGACGTGACCGAGATGGCGCACGAAGAAGTGGTGAACGCCGTCGACTGGCTGGAAGGCAAGCCGATCACCTTGCGCGTGATCGAATCGGCTTCGCCGCAGGTGCATGCACCGCCGCGCGTGCTGGGGGTGATCATCTCGCAACTGATACGCAACGCCTGCCGCTTCACCGAGCAGGGGACGATCGAGGTTGAAGTCGCGGACGACCGCGTGGAAGTACGCGACAGCGGCATCGGGATGGACAAGGAAACGCTGGCGCGTGCGTTCGATCCGTTCTGGCGCGCCGACATCTCCGACTACACCGCCAAGGGCATGGGCCTGACCATCGCCCAGCGCCTGGCCGAGCGCATGGGCTGGAGCCTGCGCCTGGAAAGCCAGCTGGGCAAGGGCACCCGCGCGATCCTGCAGTTTGCCTGAGCGGACGATGCCGGTCCGGTCAACCGGCCGGGCGGCCATGCGTTAGCCTCCCTGCAACCCGTCCGTCATGGAAGCCTTGTCGATGTCGTCGAAACCCCGCGCCGCCTCCCGCTCCCGCCCCCGTTGGCTTTGGCCGGCCATCATTGCCCTGGTGGCTCTGGTCGCGCTGGGATGGTGGTGGTCCAAGCGCGAGGCGCGCAACCCGGAGAGCGCCTATCGCACGACCCCGATCGAGCGCGGCGACATCCGCGTGGCGATTTCCGCGACCGGCACGCTCTCGGCGATTTCCACCGTGACCGTCGGCAGCCAGATCTCAGGCCAGGTCACCGACGTGCTGGTCGATTTCAACAGTCCGGTGAAGAAGGGCGAGGTGTTGGCGCGCATCGATCCCAGCACCTACGAGGCGCAGATCGCCCAGGGGTCGGCGCAGATCGCCAGCGCCAATGCGCAACTGGCGCAGGCCCAGGCCACCCTGCGCAATGCCACGGTCGATTACAACCGCAAGGCCGAGTTGGGTCGCCAGCAGATGGTGGCGCGGGGCGATGTCGATGCGGCGCGCGCCACGATGCAGCAGGCGCAGGCGCTGGTGGCCTCGGCGCAGGCGCAGATCCGCCAGCAGACCGCGTCGACCCAGACCACCCGGGTCAACCTGTCGCGCACGGTGATCCGTTCGCCCGTCGATGGCGTGGTGCTGACACGCAAGATCGAGCCCGGGCAAACGGTGGCCGCCAGCCTGCAGGCACCGGAGTTGTTCACGATCGCCGAAGACCTCTCGAAGATGAAGATCGAGCTGGCGGTGGACGAGTCCGACATCGGCCAGGTCCAGCCCGGGCAAGCGGTGAGCTTCACCGCCGATGCCTTCCCCGACCGTCAGTTCCGTGGCGTGGTCGACCAGGTCCGGCTGTCGGCGGCCACCAACAACAATGTGGTGACCTATCCGGTGGTGGTCACCGTCGACAACAGCGACGGTACCCTGCTGCCGGGCCTGACGGTGAACGCCGAAATCGAGGTGAGCAAGCGCGGCAACATCCTCAAGGTCGGAAATGCGGCACTGCGCTACAAGCCGTCCGAGGAGGAACAGAAGGCGATCATGGCCGCCGCCGGCGAGCAGGGCCGCAGCGGCGTTCAGGGCGGCCAGCGTAGTGGGTTAAGCGACGAGTTGCCGGCCATCGCGCAGAAGCTCCAGCTCACGCCGGCGCAGCAGGCGACCTTCGATGAAGTGCTGGCGCGGGTCCGGGCCCAACAGGCCGAGCGCGCGGCTGCGGCACGCAGCGCTGCCAGCCAGCAATCGGGCAATCGCATCACCGGCGCAACCGGGGGCGGCGGGATGCGCAGCATGACCGGCGGCGGCAACGCCGCGATGCAGGCGCAGATGCGCAGCCGCATGCGCGAACGCTTCCAGCAGCAGTTCTCGCAGTTCCGCGCCCAGCTGGACGAGGGCCAGCGCGCGCAATGGGATACCGCGATCGACGGATTGATCAACGCCCAGCGTGCACCGCTCTACCTGTTGGTGGATGGCAAGCCGAAAATGGTGATGGTGCGCGTGGGCGCTTCCGACGGCTCCAGCACCGAGGTCGCCGGCAACATCAAGGAAGGCGACGAGGCGATCACCGGCGCGCGCGCGGCAAGCAGCACCGCGGCAAGCAGCCCGGGCGGCTCATGAACGCAGTGACGGAGCCGCGCGCGGCCGCACCGGTCATCGAGACCCGTGGCCTGCGCAAGGTCTATTCGGAAGGCACCGAGGCCGAGGTGGTCGCCTTGAAGGACGTGGACCTGGTGATCCGGCAAGGCGACTTCGTCGCGATCATGGGGCCGTCGGGATCGGGCAAGTCGACCCTGATGAACCTGATCGGTTGCCTGGATACGCCGAGCGCCGGCCTCTACGCCTGCGATGGGGTCGATGTCTCGACGCTCGATGCCGAGGAGTTGGCGGTCCTGCGCCGCGACAAGATCGGCTTCGTGTTCCAGGGTTTCCACCTGTTGCCGCGGATGAGCGCGCTGGACAACGTGGCGATGCCGCTCGGTTACGCCGGCATCGTGCCTGCCGAACGGCGCGAACGCGCGCAGGCGGCACTGGCCTCGGTGGGGCTGGGAGAGCGCGGCCACCATCGGCCCAATGAGCTTTCCGGTGGCCAGCAGCAGCGCGTGGCGATCGCCCGTGCCCTGATCAACCAACCGCCGATCCTGCTGGCCGACGAACCCACCGGCGCACTCGACAGCAAGACCGGCGAGGAGATCCTGGCCCTGTTCAAGCGCCTGCGCGACGATGGCCACACCGTCGTGCTGATCACCCACGATGCCCACGTCGCCGAACACGCCGACCGCGTTTTCATCATCCGCGACGGCGAACTGCACGAGGGTCAGCCCGAGGATCTGCGCGCATGAGCTGGCTGGACATTTTCCGCACTGCCTTCCACGCCCTGCGCGGAAACTGGATGCGCAGCGCGCTGACTTCGCTTGGCGTCATCATCGGTATCGCCGCCGTCATCGTGATGGTCTCGGTGGGGCAGGGTACCCAGCAGGAAATCGACAAGATGGTGTCTGGCTTGGGCTCGCAACGGCTCGACATCTCCCCCGGCGGCGGCCGCGGCCCGGGCGGCGGTGCACGACAGAGCGCATCGAGTTTCTTCACCTTGACGATGGGCGATGCCGAGGCGATCCGCGAAGAGATTCCGGAAGTCCAGATGGTGACCGGCGTCCTGCGCGGCAATACCCAGGTGGTGTTCGCCGAGAACAACACCTCCACCAGCTGGCAGGGCGTGCAGCCGGATTTCTTTGTCATCAACGGCTGGGAAATCGCCGAAGGCAGCCTGTTCGAGGCCGACGATTACGGCGGCAACGGCCGCAGCGTGATCCTGGGCGATACCGTGCGGCGTACGCTGTTCGGCGAAGACAGCGCGGTCGGCCAGACCATCCGCCTCGGCCGCGTCCCGTTGACGGTGGTCGGCACGCTGGCGCCGAAGGGGCAGGGTGGCTGGGGCCAGGACCAGGACGATGTCGTCATCGTGCCGCTCGAGACCGGGCGGCGGCGCCTCCTGGGCAGCATGGGCCTGCCGCCGGGCGCGGTGATGCAGATCGCGCTGACCGTCGCCGATGCCAAGGATCTGACCTATGTACAGGGCGAGATCGAGGCATTGCTGCGCCAACGCCACAAGATCCAGCCGGGCCAGGAGGACGATTTCAACGTCCGCAACATGAGCCAGATCATCGCCACCCGCACGGCGACGACCAATTTGATGTCGAAGCTGCTCGGCGCGGTCGCCGGCATCTGCCTGGTGATCGGCGGCATCGGCATCATGAATATCATGCTGGTCTCGGTGACCGAGCGGATCAAGGAAATCGGCCTGCGCATGGCGGTCGGCGCCGGGCCCTCCGACGTGCGCCGGCAGTTCCTGATGGAGGCGCTGCTGATCTCGCTGATCGGCGGCGTCATCGGCATCCTGATCGGCATCGTCGGGGCCCTGCTGGTCTCGAAGTTCAGCGAGTTGCCGATGGCGCTCAATGCGCAGGTGGTCGGCCTGGCCGCGGCGTTTTCGATCGTCACCGGGCTGTTCTTCGGTTACTACCCGGCGCGCAAGGCGTCGCTGCTGGACCCGATCGAGGCGCTGCGCGCGCAATAGCGCGTGACGGCATGAGCGCAGGAACGGCGCGACGGCCTCGCGCCAGATCGCGTAGCTACGCGCGGCGAGCAGCAGCCTGACCGGAAGCATGGCAATACGCACAGGGTTCTGTTCGTATGGTCCTCCCCCAATGAGTACCGCTGGCCCGCGCCATGCGAACGCCGGGATGTGCGCCTGTGGCAAAATCGCACGGTTGGCCCGAGGGTCGCCGCCTCATCGCCGGAACCGAGACGATCCATGGCTGATACCTACGGACACCTGCCCCGTGGTCCGCGCGGCATCTATCGCGCGCTGCTGTGGTCGCTGAAGGGGCTGCGCGCGGCATGGCTGCACGAGTCTTCGTTCCGGCTTGAAGCGGTGGCGTTCATCGTGCTGGCGCCGTTGGGATTCTGGCTCGGCCAGACCGGTGTCGAACGCGCCATGCTGGTGGGTTCGATGCTGGCGGTGCTATCGATCGAACTGCTGAATTCGGCGGTCGAGGCGGTGATCGAGCGCTATGGCCCGGAATTCCACGAACTGGCCGGTCGCGCCAAGGACATGGGCTCGGCGGCGGTGTTCGTGCTGATGATGAACGTGCTGCTGGTCTGGGGATGCATCCTGCTGCCGCGACTGGCGCACCACTAGAAAACGACAACAAGGTAGAGACTTTACGACGATGGATTTCAGCTTTCTCGCTTCCCCCGATGCCTGGATGACCCTGGTTACGCTCTCCGCGCTGGAGATCGTGCTGGGCATCGACAACCTGGTGTTCATCTCGATCGCGGTCTCGCGCCTGCCCGAGCACCAGCGTCCGATGGCGCGCAAGTTCGGCATCGCCGTGGCCTGCATCACCCGCATCGGTCTGCTGGTGATGCTGGCCTACCTGGCGCGCATGCAGCGCGACCTGTTCCACATCGGCGGTATGGGAATTTCCATCCGCGACATCGTGCTGATCCTCGGCGGGCTGTTCCTGCTGGTGAAGGGCGCGCTGGAGATCAAGGAAATGATCACCGGCGGCCATGACGACGACCCGCGCACCACCAAGGCCTCCGGCGTGTTCTGGATGGTGATCCTGCAGAT
Organism: Pseudomonadota bacterium; assembly: GCA_023461075.1. Lineage (GTDB taxonomy): Bacteria > Pseudomonadota > Gammaproteobacteria > Xanthomonadales > Xanthomonadaceae > Solilutibacter. The sequence continues at coordinate 16,704 of JAEWNY010000089.1, forward strand.
CGCCATCATCGATATCGTGTTCTCGCTGGATTCGGTCATCACCGCGGTGGGCATCGCCGAGCACATCCCGATCATGGTCTTCGCGATTCTGCTGGCGGTTGCCATCATGCTGCTGGCCGCCAATCCGCTGGGCCGCTTCATCGACGCCAATCCGACGGTCAAGATGCTGGCACTGGCCTTCATCCTGCTGATCGGCGCGGTGTTGATCCTGGACGGCTTCGAGATCCACGTGCCCAAGCCCTACATCTATTTCGCGATGGGTTTCTCGGTCCTGGTCGAGTGGCTCAACCTGCTGATGCGCCGCCACGCGGTGAAGGAAAACGTGCCCGGCGCCGGCGAATGGTGAGCGCAGCTCGGGTGTTTTCACCCGGCTTGAACACCGGCATCGGCAATTTAGCTGCCTGAACGCCGGCGCCAGGCCGGTCCAAGCCATTTGTCCCACTTTCCGGAGTCGCACGATGCGTATGTTCCGTTTCCTTGCCGTCCTGCTGCTGGCATCCCTGCTTTCGGGCTGCGGCTACAACCAGATCCAGCAGAAGGACGAGGCGGTCAAGGCCGCCTGGTCGCAGGTGCTCAACGTCTACAAGCGCCGCGCCGACCTGGTGCCGAACCTGGTCAATACCGTCAAGGGTTATGCCGCGCACGAGCAGCAGGTCCTGACCGATGTCACCAACGCACGCGCGCGGGTCGGCAGCATCAACGTCAATGCCGAGGACGCGCAGTCGGTGGCGGAATTCCAGCAGGCCCAAGGCCAGTTGAACGGCGCGATCGGTCGCCTGCTGATGGTCGCGGAGAACTATCCGCAACTGAAGGCCGACCAGAACTTCCTGCAGCTGCAGGCCCAGCTCGAAGGCACCGAGAACCGCATCGCGGTGGAGCGCCAGCGCTACATCCAGACCGTGCAGGACTTCAATACCTACATCCGCTCGTTTCCGCAGAATCTGGTCGCGATGATGTTCGGTTACAAGCCCAAGCCCAACTTCAGCGTCGAGAACGAACAGCAGATCCAGCAGGCACCGACGGTGGATTTCGGCACCGCGGCGCCGGCACCGGCCGCACAACCGGCCCAGCCGCAAGCGATCCCGGCGCCGGCACCGCAGGCCTTGCCGGCCCCGGCGCAGCCCGCGCCCGCGCAGTAAAAGCCCGGAAACGACATCGGTGATGTCGCTTCGGCAACTGTTCGCGCTGTGCCTACTGCTGGTCGCGTCCTCGTGGGCGTTGGCGCAGCAGGCGCTTTCGGTACCCAAGCTCACCCAGTACGTGACCGACCAGGCCGGGATCTTCGATTCGGCCCAGCGCCAAGCGCTTGAGTCCAAGCTCGAGGCCCTGGACGCGCGCACCGGCAGCCAGGTGGTGGTGCTCACCGTGCCGACGCTGGGCAACGAGGTGCTGGAGGACTACGCGATCCGCGTCGCCGAATCCAACCAGGTCGGTCGCAAGAAGCTGAGCGATGGGGTGCTGGTGCTGGTGGTGCCGAACGACCGCAAGGTGCGGATCGAGGTTGGCTATGGCCTTGAAGGCGCGATTCCCGATGCCACCGCGATCCGCGTCATCCAGGAATACATGGCGCCCAGGTTCCGCGCCGGGGATTACGCTGGCGGCATCAACGACGCTGTCGATGCCCTCGACAAGCTGATCGTCGGCGAGCAGTTGCCGGCGCCGGTGGCCGACAACCGCCCGGCCTCCGGCAGTGGCGGTGGCAATTGGTTGTTCCCGCTGATCGCGGCCTTCATCGCCGCGCAGGTACTTCGCGGCTTGTTCGGCTTCCTGCCCACCGGCGTCCGCGCGCTCTTTACCGGGGTCGCATCCGGTGGCGTGGCCTGGGTCCTGTCCACGGTGTTGCTTGTCAGCGGCATCGGTGCCTTCATCGGTTTCATCATCGGCCTGATGGGCTCGGGCGGTGGCGGCCGCTATGCACGCCACCACGACTGGGGCGGTCTCGGCGGTGGCCCGTGGCTCGGGGGTGGCGGCTCCGGCGGCGGCTGGGGTGGGGGCAGCAGCGGTGGTGATGGTGGCTTCGGTGGAGGCGGATTCAGTGGTGGCGGCGGCTCATTCGGGGGCGGTGGCGCCTCGGGGAGCTGGTGATGCGCCTGCTCAAGCACCTGTTCGCGCCCTCCGCCGGCTCGCAGTTCCCGGCGGCCACGCTCGACCGTATCGCCGATGCGATCACCGCCAACGAGCGCCTGCATCGCGGCGAGATCTGCTTCGCGGTCGAATCGGCCCTGCATTGGCGCGACGTGCTGGCGGATGTCGATTCTCGCGCGCGTGCAGAAGCCACGTTCGGTGCCCTGCGTGTCTGGGACACCGAGGCCAACAACGGCGTCCTCATCTATCTGTTGCTGGCCGACCACCGGCTGGAAATCGTCGCCGATCGCGGCCTCGATGCATTGGTCAGCCCGGAACAATGGCGCGGCGTGGCGCAGATGATGGAGGAGCGCCTGCGAGCCGGTGAAGCCGAGGCCGCCGTGCTGGCCGGCATCGATGAGATCGGCCGGATCCTCGCCGAGCATTTCCCGCAGCACGACGATCGTCCGGATGTGGACGAGTTGCCCAACCGGCCAGTGATCCTGCGCTGATGTCGCGGCCAACGGTTGCTCGGGCACAATGACGGTTCCGCGACCTTGATGACATCGATGTCCCCTTACCTGCACCAGCTCGATCCCGTCGCCATTTCGCTCGGGCCGCTCAAGGTCCATTGGTACGGCCTGATGTACCTGCTGGCCTTCGTCAGCGCATGGTGGCTGGGGCGCCGGCGCATTCGCGAGGGCCGCGTGCCCGGCGTCGGCGACAACGGCTTCGGCGACCTGTTGTTCTACGGGATGCTCGGCGTGATCCTGGGCGGCCGCACCGGTTACATCCTGTTCTACGACTTGCCTACCTATCTCTCGAATCCCCTGCAGGTGTTCAAGGTCTGGCAGGGCGGCATGAGCTTCCACGGGGGATTGCTCGGGGTGCTCATCGCGGCGTGGTGGTGGTCGCGCAAGCAGCGCCTGCATTTCTTCGACACCATGGATTTCGTCGCACCGCTTGTGCCGCTGGGGCTGGGATTCGGCCGACTCGGCAACTGGATCAATGGCGAGTTGTGGGGCAAGCCGACCGACGGCCGCTGGGGCGTGGTCTTCCCCGATGCCTTGCCGGACGAGCTGCGTGGACTTTCCGCCAGCAGCCTGCGCGCGATGTACGAGGGCGGGGCGCTCGATGCCTACGCAAGGCACCCCAGCCAGCTCTACCAGATGGTCTGGGAGGGCATCGTCATGTTCGCGGTGCTCTGGTGGTTCTCGTCAAAGCCGCGTCCACGCTATGCGGTCAGCGGCTTGTTCGCGCTGCTGTATGGCCTGTTCCGCTTCATCGTGGAGTTCGTGCGGCTGCCGGATGCACAGCTCGGCTACCTTGCGTTCGGCTGGCTGACGATGGGGCAGCTGCTCAGCCTGCCGCTGATCGCGCTCGGCCTGTATTGGCTGTGGAAATCGCGCTCGCAACCGACCCTGCAGCCCGTACCGATGGAAACGGCCTGATGCATCAGTACCTCGACCTGCTGCGCCGCGTGCTGGAGCATGGCGACGAGAAGTCGGACCGCACCGGCACCGGCACCCGCAGCGTGTTCGGGCACCAGATGCGCTTCGACCTGGGCGAAGGCTTCCCGCTTGTCACCACCAAGAAGCTGCACACCCGCTCGATCATCCACGAGTTGCTGTGGTTCCTGAACGGCGAGACCAACATCGCCTACCTGCGCGAGAACAAGGTCGGCATCTGGGACGAATGGGCGGATGCCGATGGCGATCTGGGCCCGGTCTACGGCAAGCAATGGCGCAACTGGGCGGCGCCCGATGGCGGCAGCATCGACCAGATCCGTTGGGTTGTGGAGGAGATCAAGCGCAATCCTGATTCGCGCCGGCTGGTCGTCAGTGCATGGAACGTGGCCGACCTGCCGAAGATGGCCTTGATGCCCTGCCACACGCTGTTCCAGTTCTACGTGGTCGATGGCAAGTTGAGCTGCCAGCTCTACCAGCGCAGCGGCGACATCTTCCTCGGCGTGCCGTTCAACATCGCCAGCTATGCGCTTTTGACCCACATGGTGGCGCAGGTCTGCGGGCTTGGCGTCGGTGACTTCGTGCACACCTTGGGCGATGCGCACCTGTATTCCAACCACTTCGAGCAGGCGCGCGAGCAGCTCTCGCGTACGCCGGGGGCGTTGCCGAAGCTGGTGCTGAATCCGGCCATCGATGACATCTTCGGCTTCGGATTCGACGACGTTGAAATCCGCGATTACCAGCCGCAGGCGGCGATCAAGGCGCCGGTGGCGGTGTGAGCGCTCGATGACTTCACTCGTGCTGATCGCGGCGCTGGACCGCAACCACGCGATCGGCCGCGGCAACCACCTGCCTTGGCATTTGCCGGACGACCTCAAGCGTTTCAAGGCCTTGACGCTCGGCAAGCCGGTGCTGATGGGCCGCAAGACCGCCGAATCAATCGGGCGCGCACTGCCCGGGCGGCGCAACCTGGTGCTGACGCGATCGGGCCGGGTGCCGTTCGACGGGATGGAAGCGGTCGCCTCCATCGATGACGCGCGCCGGATCGCGGAACAGGAAGACGCCGAATCCCTTTGCGTGATCGGCGGCGGCGAAGTCTATGCCTCGGCATTGCCCCTCGCCGATGCCATGCACCTGACCTGGGTCGATGTCGCGATAGACGATGCCGATGCGTTCTTCCCGCGTTTCGATGCCGGCGATTGGCGCGTCACCGCGCGCGAGCCGCATCCAGCCGACGGGCGACATGTGCATGCGTTCGAGTTCGTCGATTACCGGCGGGCATGTGCAGACTGAGTCCTGATTGATACGACTGGCGGCGGGTCAAACGGCGGGTTCATGCCAGCAGTCGATCCTGCCGCCTTCCTTCAAACGCTGCGCCCCGCCACCTGCACCAGTTGCAGATCCTCGCTATCCAGCCGCAGCGCGGTCAGCTTGCCGCCCCAGACCGCGCCGGTATCGATCGCATGCACGCCGTGGCCGATCATCAACCCCAGCGTGCTCCAGTGTCCGCTCACGATCTTCAGGTCGCGCTCGGCATGGCCCGGTACCGAGTACCACGGATACAGCCCCGCCGGCTGGCTGCCCGGTGCGCCCTTGATGTCGAAGGCGATGCGTCCGCGTGGCGTGCAATAACGCATGCGGGTGAACACGTTGATGATCGCGCGCAAGCGATCCACGCCCTGCAATCTGGGGTTCCAGGCCGGGGTGTCGCCGTACATCGCGCGCAGCAACTTGCGATAACCGTCGCCGCGCAGGCGCGACTCGACTTCGCGTGCGTAACCTTCGGCGATCGCGATGGTCCACTGCGGCGCAAGGCCGGCGTGCAGCATCGACCAGCCCAGCGAGCGGTCCACGTGCATCAGCGGGCGATGCCGCAGCCAGTCGAGCAGTTCGCGCGCGTCCGGCGCTTCCAGAACGCCGCGCAAATCCGGGTTGACCTTGCGTTGCTCCTCGGGGCGACGCTCGCCGATCGCCACCAGCGAGAGGTCATGGTTGCCCAGCACCACGTGCGAATGCGCATCCAGCGAACGCACCAGGCGCAAGGTTTCCAGCGACTGGCCACCGCGGTTGACCAGGTCGCCGCAGATCCACAGGCGGTCCTGCGCCGGGTCGAAACGCAAGCGTTCCAGCAGGCGCCGGGTCGCGTCGTAGCAGCCTTGCAGGTCGCCGATTGCCCAAGTCGCCATCGCGCGTGGCCTCAGTGCAGCGTGCGTGGCGTGGACAGGGTGAAGGCGGGGATGTCGGCCTTGAACACGGTGCCATCGTCTGCCTGCAACTCGTAACTGCCCTGCATGGTGCCGAGGCTGGTGGGCAGCACCACACCGGAGGAGTATTCGAAATCCTCGCCCGGGCGCAGCCGCGGTTGCTCGCCCACCACGCCTTCGCCATGCACTTCCTCGACGTGGCCATCCTCATCGGTCAACACCCAATGGCGATTGAGCAGGCGCGCCGGCTGGCTGCCACGGTTCTCGATGCGGATCGTGTAGGCGAACACGTAGCGCGACTGGTCGGGCGCGGATTCCTCGTCCAGGTATTGGGTGGCGATGTCGATACCGATGGCGTAAGGGGTTTCGATGGACATCCTTGGGATTTTACGGAGCGCGCGTGAACCGGATGAAAAACGCCGCGTTTTCAGCCTTCGATGTTGGCCAGCGCAACGAATCCCGCTACCGGGACCTGCTCGGCGCGCAGGCCGGGCTGGAGCCCGGCGGCGATGATCGCCTCGTCGCTGCAGACATCCTTCAACGCGTTGTGCAGGGTCTTGCGGCGCTGGCCGAATGCCGCCCGCACGATGTCGGCGAAACGCTTGCGGTCGCGCACCGTGATCTCATCGCGCGGCCTGGGCACCAGCCGCACCACCGCGGAGTCCACCTTGGGTGCGGGCCGGAACGCGCCCGGTGGCACCTTGATCAACGGCGTCACCTGGCAATAGGCCTGCAGCATCACCGAGAGCCGGCCGTAGACCTTGCTGCCCTCGCTGGCGGCCATCCGCTCGACCACTTCCTTCTGCAGCATGAAGTGCATGTCAGTAATCGCCTCGGCATGGTCGAGCGCATGGAACAGGATCGGGCTGGACAGGTTGTAGGGCAGGTTTCCGACCAGCCGGATGCGGGCGCCATCGCCCCCCAGCTCACGCGCCAGCTCGCTGAAGTCCACCTGCAGGACATCACGCGGGATCAGACGCAAATCGCCGCCTTGCGACTCGGCGGCGTGCGCGAGCGGCTCCAGCAGATCGCGGTCGAACTCGATCGCGGTGAGCGCGCCATGCCGCGCGAGCAGCGGCAGGGTCAACGCGCCCTGGCCGGGGCCGATCTCGACGAGGTGCTCGCCCGGCTTGGGGTTGATCGCCAGAATGATCCTATCGATGACGCCGCGCTCGTGCAGGAAGTTCTGCCCGAGGTGTTTCTTGGCCGGCTTGTCGAAGTGCTTGTTCATGACTGCAGTGTGTTCGATGCGCTCACAGCAGGCGCGTACCGATCGGCACATCGCCATCGGGGATGCACAGGCGGACCGCGCCGGCATCGTCATGGAAACCGGTGATGAGGCATTGCGAACGCATCGGGCCGATCTGTCGTGGCGGAAAATTGACCACGCCCACCACCAGCCGACCCACGAGTGACTCCGGCGTGTAGTGCAACGTGATCTGTGCGCTCGATTGCAGCACGCCGATCTGCGGGCCAAAGTCGACTTTGAGCCGGTAGGCAGGGTTGCGCGCCTCGGGAAAATCTTGCGCATCGATAATGCGGCCGACGCGCAGGTCCACTTTCAGGAAATCATCGAAGCTGACCTGCCCGTTCATGCCGGTGCCTTGCCTGCGGCGCGCGTGCGGGCCAGTGCGGCGCAGCTGTCCACCGCAGCGAAGAGACTCGACGGATCGGCGATGCCGCGACCGGCGATGTCGAGTGCGGTGCCGTGATCGACTGCAACACGCGGGAACGGCAGGCCGAGCGTGATGTTGACCGCCTGGTCCAACCCCGCGCTCTTCAACACCGGCAGTCCCTGGTCGTGGTACATCGCCAGCACCGCATCGAAACCCGGCAGCTTGTCCGGCAGGAAGGCGGTATCGGCCGGCAGCGGGCCGGCCAGCGCCATGCCTTCGCCACGCAGTCGTTCGAGCACGGGGATGATGATGTCGATCTCCTCGCGGCCCAGGTGGCCTTGCTCGCCGGCATGCGGGTTGAGTCCGAGTACCGCAATGCGCGGCGCCTCGATGCCGAAGTCCGCGCGCAGCGCCGCCTCGGTGATCCGCAATGTGCGCGCAAGCAACTCCGGGCTCACCGCATCGGCCACTTCACGCAAGGGCAAGTGGGTGGTGGCGAGCGCCACCCGCAAGTCCGGACGCGCCAGCATCATCACCACCTCGCGCCCGCACAGCGAGGCCAGCAACTCGGTGGTGCCGCTGTAGGCGATACCGCCTGCGTTGATCGTGGCCTTGTGGGTCGGCCCGGTGACCAGGCCATCGCAGTCCCCGCGCAGGCAGCAGCGCGCGGCCTCCACCAGCGATGCGTGCACGGCTGCGGCGTTGGCGGGATCGGGCTGGCCAAACGCCGGTGGTGGGCCGGGGAGGGGGATGTCGACAACGCGCAGCTCGCCCGGTTTGCTTGCAGGGGCATCGGCAGGCAGCAGGCGCAGCGGCAGGCCAACGGCATCGGCGGCACGCTCGAGCGTGGCCGCATCCCCGAAACAGATCAGGTCAAAGGCGTCCGCCGGTCGTTGCGCAAGGCGGACGCACAACTCGGGGCCGACGCCGGCGGGTTCACCCGGCACCAGCGCCAGGCGGGGACGCATTTCAGCTGCCGTTGCCGGCCGGCTGGGCGCCGATCACCGTTTCGCTGCGGATGTCGACGTAGGCGTCGCCACGCATTTCCTGCAGGAAGCGGGTGTATTCGTCTTCCAGCTTGCGGCGGCCGATGGTTTCGCGGATCGCCGAGCGTTGCTGCTCGGTCCCGGTATTGGCATCGGTCTGGCGGCGCTCGATGACTTGGAGGATGTGCCATCCGCCGGGAGACTGCACCACCGGGGTGAATTCGCCATCGCGCAGGGCGGCGACGCGCGGGCCGAGGTCGGGGCCGAAGGAATCGGTGGTCATCCAGCCAAGATCGCCACCACGCTCGCGGCTGTTGGCATCCTGCGATTCCTCCTGCGCCAGCTTGGCGAAATCCGCGCCACCGGCCAGGCGTGCGCGGATCGTCTCGGCCTTGGCTTTGGCGGCCGCATCGTCGCCATTGATGAGGATGTGGCGGACGTGGTACTGGGTCACCTGCGAAGGCGTGGCCGCCGCGCCGCTGCGGGTCTCGACCAGGCGCAGCAGCTGGAAGCCGCTGCTGCCACGGATCGGGCCGAGGATCTGGCCGGCCTGCATCGCCTTGACCTGCTGGGCGAACGCGGGCGGGATCTCCGATTCCGGACGCCAGCCAAGGTCGCCACCCTCAAGCGCGTTCGGGCTGTCCGAGTAGCGTACCGCCGCCGCCGCGAAGTCCATCTCGCCCCGGTCGATCAGGCCCTTGATGCCATCGATCTTCTGCTGACCTGTGGCGATCTGCTCGGCGGTGGCACCTTCCGGCAGCGCGACCAGGATGTGAGCCAGGTGGTATTGGGTGCCACCGGCGGCGCCGGTCTGCTGCGCCATCGCGGCATTCACCTCGGCCTCGCTGACCGAGACGCGGCTCTGGGCGAAGCTCTGGCGCATGCGCTGGATGGTGATTTCATCGCGCAGGGTGTCGCGGAAGTCGGCCATGCTGAGGCCGTCGCGGGCGACCTGCGCCTGCAACTGGTCGAGCGACATGTTGTTCTGCTGGGCGATGTTGCCCATCGCCTGGTCGATCTCCTGGTCGGCCACCCGCACGCCGCTTTCCTGTGCCCGCGAGACCTGCAGGCGGGTCAGGATCAGCCGCTCCAGCACCTGCTTGGCCAGCACGTCGCGCGGCGGCAGCTGGCCCGGGTTGCTGGCGTACTGCGCAGTCACGTTGGCGATGGCGCGGTCCAGTTCGCTCTGCAGGATGACATCCTCGTTGACGACGGCGGCGATGCGGTCGACCGGCTGGGTCTGGGCATGCAACGCAATCGGTGCGAATGCCAGCGCGGCGGCCAGCAGGAAGGCGCGGGGTTTCATCATGGCGTGGTGGGGTCCGGTTCGGGATCCGCCGGCGCGTTCGTGATCGAAGGCGGCGGCACGAGGTAGAGGTCGTCTCGGTAGTAGCCGAGAATAGCACGGCGCAGTGTACGCCTCGTATCCTGGCCGGCGGAGCCGAGACCCTTGAATTCGATCTCCAGCATGATGCTGTCGTTCAGGTCGCCTTCGCGGTTGTGGATGTACTGCCGGCCGACCAGGCGCACCGCGATGCAGCAGCTGTCCCATTGCACGCCGGCGACCGTCTCGAGCGCCTTGCGGTCCTTGATCGAGTAGTAATAGCGGCCGACCAGACTCCAGGTGGGATTGATCGGGTAGAGGAAGGACAGGTCGGCCTGCTCGATCAGGTCCGGGTTGTTGTACAGCCGGTCGAACGGCAATTGCGGGTTGTACAGCGGGTTGCGGCGATGCCTATAAGCAAGGTTGACGATGCCGTCGTCCTTGAGCAGATAGCGCGCGCGGAAGGAAGCGAGGTCCTGCCGGCGGCCCTTCGGGTCCCATTGATAGGAAGCCCCGATCAGCCAGCGGTCCGACGGCGCCCAGTTCGCATCGGCCACCCAGGCCGAGCGGCCTTTCTCCACCGGCGTTTCCCACGGATAGGCGGTGACCCTCATGTCTTCCAGATAATGGATCTGGCCAAGGCTGGCGTTGAACTTCTCGAAGCCATCGCGATCACGCAGGATGCGCGTGGTCACTGCGGTGGTGAACTGGTTGGCGTCGCTCTGGCGATCGGCGCTGCTGTAGCGATTGTCGCGGAACAGCTGGCCCCAGCCGAAGGTCAGAGGCACCGTGTCGAACAAGGGCAGCATCGACTGGTCGCGATAGGGCGAGCGCACGTAGAAAACACGGGGTTCGAGCGTCTGCACGAAACCTTCGCCCTTGCGCTGGAACTCGCGGTCGAACTGCAACCCGGCGTCCACCGAATAAATCGGCAGGTTGCGGCTCGGGTTGCGTTCCAGGAACGCGGCATCCATGGCAGGCGAATAGGGAATGCCCTGCGCGACGGCGGCCGCCTGCGCGCGGCTGGTCGCGATCTGGTTCGCCAAGGCGTCATCCAGTTGATAGCCGGTGTATCGCCAGGCCACGGTTGGGCGGACGAACCAGCCGGCGCCTTCCAGAGGCAGGGTCACATAGGGCTTGAGATCGATGCGCGAGCCGCCCGGAACCCCGATCCGCGGCCCGAAAGGCTGATAGTCGGCGTTAATGTTCCGGTAAGACGAGTGCTGGAATCGCACAAGTTCGCTTTCCAGGCCGAGCCGCAAAAGGCTGCCGAAAGGTTGCTCCCAATTGAAATAGGCGCGGGGCAGGCGGTCGTAGGGCAGGCTGGCATTGGTCAGCGTGTAGTCCGCCAGTTGCCAGTGGTCCGCGGTCAAGCCCGCATCCCAGTAGCGCCCGCGCCCGTACAGCCCGACTTCGCTTAGGGCGGAATAGGCGGATACGCCCATCGACGAATTGTTGAAGTCCTCGAAGTAGCGCGGATCGCTGATCCACATCACGTTGGCCCGTGCCTGCCAGTGTCGGGTCAGGTTCTGATAGGCACCGAAGTTGACGAAGCCGCGATCCCGGTCGCGGAGCTTGTCCTTGGGCATCCACAGCGCACGCAGGGTGCCGGCGCCGGCTTCGTTGAGATAGCGGAATTCGCCGCCGAGCGCCAAGCCTCGCTTGGTCATGATCCTGGGCGACAGGGTCAGGTCGTAGTTGGGCGCCAGGTTGAAATAGATCGGCTGCTTGTAGTCGAAACCATTGCGGCTGGAATTGGAGATCGAGGGAAACAGCAGGCCGGTCTGGCGGCGCTCGTCGATCGGGAACTTGAACCACGGCACGTACAGCACCGGTACCTTTCCGATCCGCAGCGTCGCATTGCGGGCAACCGCGAAGCCTTCTTCGGTATCGACGTCGATGCGGTTGGCGACCACGCGCCAGTGTTCCTCGCCGGGCGGGCAGGTGGTGTAGGTGGAACCGAACAGGCTCGACTGCTCCCCCTGCAGCTCGATCCGCTCGGCACCGCCATGGCCACGGCGTTCGGTCAGCTGGTAATGGATCCCTTCGATCCTGTGGGTTTCCTCGCCCTGGCTGCCACTGGCGCGCTCTGCGGTGATGCGGAAGCCGGGATCCTGGAAGCGGACATTGCCTTCCGCGACGTAAGTGTCCGTATTGGTATCGAAGGTGACGTTGTCAGCGCCCAGGAACTGGTCGCCGCGGCGCAGTTCGACATTGCCGCTCAGCACAGGGATCTCGGTGGTGCCGCTGGCCGCGTCGCCGGCGACGTCGGTCGGGAGCGTGCTCGGCTTGGGGCCGGTGCCGCGGCGGCCGGATACCGGCACGTTGTCGAACGCGGGCACCGCATCGCGGATCGGGCAGAGCCCGTAATCCGGCGGCATGTCGGTGTCCTGCGCGATGGCCGGCAGGGCGAATGCGATGGCGAAGGGCAGGGGGAGCAGTGTCAGGCTAGGGCGCACGCGTCCGTCCATGAAGGCTTGTAATCGGCGGCTAGCTTGCCGCATCGGTCGTGAAGCGGCAATGCGGGACGTGTCCCCGTTCAGTCGCAATCGGGCCTCGACGGTGTAGGGCTCAGCCGTCCAGCGCCCGCACATGCGCCACCGCGCAGGCGGCGAGGGCATCGAGGTCGTAGCCGCCTTCGAGCATCGCTACCATGCGCCCGCCGGCGTGGCGATCGGCGATCCGGCGCAGCTCGGTGGTCAGCCATGCGTAGTCATCGGCTTCGAGATTGAGCGAGGCCAGCGGATCGGCGCGGTGGGCATCGAAGCCGGCGGAGACCAGCAGCAGCTGCGGGGCGAAGGCATCGATCGCCGGCAGCAGCTCCTGCGTCCAGGTGCTGCGGAATGTCGCGGGCGAGGTGTCCCCGAGGACCGGTCGGTTGAATATGTTGCCGACGCCGGTTTCATCGAATCCGCCGGTGTGCGGATACAGCGGCGCCTCGTGCGAGCTGGCGAACAGCACCCGCGGCTCGCGCTCGAAACAGGCTTGGGTGCCATTGCCGTGGTGGACGTCGAAATCGGCGATCGCCACCCGGTCGATGCCGATCCGCAACGCGCGTGCCGCCACCACCGCGATGTTGTTGAACAGGCAGAACCCCATCGCCCGCCGGGGTTCTGCATGGTGCCCGGGAGGACGCACCGCGCAGAAGGCGCGGCGCTCGGGGCCGCCCAGCACCCACTCCAGCGCGGCGATGCCGGCCCCCGCCGCATGTCGCGCAGCCAACAGGCTGCCCGGCGAGAACGCCGTGTCCGCATCGATGAACTCGACGCCCTCGGGCCGACGCGCCCAAAGATCGTCCAACAGCGCATCGGCATGCACGCGCATCAGGTCGGCAGGGTCGACGGCCGGCGCCTCGCACCATTCGGCACCGGGCAAGGCGGCCTTGAGCGCATCGACCACCACGCGCAGGCGTTCCGGGCGTTCGGGATGGCCGGGCCCGGTGTCGTGGGCCAGGCAGGCTTGGTGCGTATAGAGCCGCAGGCTCACCCGCGCCGGCGCTCGTGCTGCCAGAGCACCTCGCCGTGGCCGCTGGCGCGCGCCAGCACCCGGCACAGCACGAACAGCAGGTCGGACAGGCGGTTGAGGTAACGGATCGCCTGCGGGCGCACGTCCTCAACGCGCGAGAGCGCGACCGTCATCCGCTCGGCGCGGCGCACCACGGTGCGGGCGATGTGGCAACGTGCAGCAGCCTCGCCACCGCCGGGCAGGATGAAATCCTTGAGCGGCGGCAGGTCTTCGTTGTGGTGGTCGAGGCGCTGCTCGAGGCGGTCGATGTCGTCATCGTCGATCGCTGCATGGCCGGGAATGCACAACTCGCCGCCCAGGTCGAACAGCTGGTGTTGCACGGCGGTCAGCAACTGGCGGATGTCATCGCTGACGCCGTCGCTGGCCAGCACCAGGCCGATGCAGGAATTGGCCTCGTCGACGGTGCCGTAGGCCTCGACCCGCAGCGCGTCCTTGCCGATCCGGCTGCCGTCACCCAGGCCGGTACTGCCGTCATCGCCGGTGCGGGTGTAGATCTTGGAGAGGCGGTTGCCCATGCGCGGGGACGACGCGTGCGATCAGGCGCCGACGCGGCGCGGCAGGCCCGCGTTGATCTGGGCGATGGCCGCATGCAGCGCGGCACCGATCGCGACATACACGAACGTCGTGCCCATGTAGGGCCACAGCCAGTCGTTGTAGTTCTTCGCCCAGCCGGCGATCGATTTGTTGGCGACGACGTCGGTCATCCAGTAGAACCCACCCTGCGAAAACAACTGGCAGGCCGCGACCGAAACCGCGACCGCAGCCGCAGCCTTGGCCAGCACCGCAGCCGGCTTGCCGGTTTGCTTCGACAGCCACATGCCGCCCGCCCAAAGGCTGAGATACGCCGGCACCAGCATCCAGTAACCGGGCGAAATGCAGTAGTGCTGCCAGAAATTCATGCCCTGCGCGGTGATGACGATGTAGTCGACGACGACCGCCGTCAGCATCAGCATCGGGAACGCCCAGGCGGTCCAGCGGCGCAGGTACAGGCCGCCGGCGAAGAACACCGCCCACGACGCGTCCGGGATCGCGGCGAAATGGTTGACGCGGGTCAGCGCCATCAGCGCGATGAGCGAAACCAGGAGGGCGATGTCGGCATTGCGGCCGCGCGGGGCGTTCAGGTTCATGGGCGAAATCTCGGCGTCGATGCCGCCATTCTATCGCGCTCGTTATCATCCACGCATGAGTACGCGACATGACATCGTGATCGTCGGCGGCGGACTGGTCGGCGCCAGTCTCGCGCTGGCCCTTGAGCCACTGGGACTGGACGTGGCGATGGTCGAAGCCACGCCAGCGGCTACGTTGCCCGCCGTCTTCGACGAACGCAACCTCAGCCTGGCCGAAGCGACCTGTCATGCGCTCGAGGCGCTCAAGGTCTGGCCATTGCTCAAGACTGCATCGCCGATCCGCCGCATCCACGCCTCGCGCCAAGGCGACTTCGGACGGGTCGTGCTGGACGCGCGCGACCACGGGCGCGAAGCCTTCGGCCACGTCGTCGTCGCCCGCGATTTCGGCGAGGCGCTGGAGGCGCGATTGAGCAATGTCGCGTCACTCACGCGTTATCGGCCGGCGCGCTTCATCGGTACCACCCTGCGCGAGGATGGCCTGCGCGAAGTGCGAATCGCCGGCGACGATGGCGAGCAAGCACTTGAAACCCGGCTACTGGTCGGCGCCGATGGCATCGACAGCGCCGTGCGCAATGCCTTGGGCATCGCCGCGCAGCGCCATGATTACCGGCAAACCTTGTTCGTTTGCCGCGTACGCGTATCCAAGGCACCTGACGGCACCGCCTGGGAGCGGCTCGGCGACCATGGCCCGACCGCCTTGCTGCCGCGCGCCGATCGCCATTACGGCGTGGTGCATGGCGTCGATGCCGCCGAAGCCGATGCCGTCGCCGCACTCGATGAAGGCGCATGGCTGGCCCGCCTGCAACAGGCGTTCGGCTGGCGTGCCGGGCGTTTCCTCGCCAGCGGCGAACGCAGCCGTTATCCGGCTTTGCGGGTGGTGGCCGACCGTCAGGTGGCCGCGCGCGCGGTGCTGCTCGGCAATGCCGCGCAATCGATTCATCCGATCGGAGCGCAAGGCTTCAATCTCGGCCTGCGCGATGCGCTGACCCTGGTCGAGCAGATCGTCGCTCATGGCCTGGACGATGCCGAGCTGCTCGAAACCTACGCCGCGCGCCGGCGTGAGGACCGCGAACGCACGCTGGCGTTCTCCGATGGCATGGCGCGCGCCACCTCCAACGCGGCATGGTCGATGAGCCTGCTGCGCAGCGCCGGCATGGCCGCGCTGGCCCATTCGCCGCGACTGCGCGCGCAGATGGCGGCTGGCGGAATGGGCTATCGCGGCGACACGCCCGAACTCTGCCGGGAGGCGCGGACATGAACCGTCGCCTGCAACGGGACGCGGTCGTCGTGGGTGGTGGCGTGGTCGGCAGTGCCTGCGCGACGGCCTTGGCGCAGGCCGGACTTTCGGTGGCACTGGTCGAGGCTGCCGAACCGGCGCGCTGGTCACGCGACGTGCCCGATCTCCGCGTATTTGCATTTGCCCCGGACAACGCGCAATTACTGCAGGCGCTCGGCGTGTGGGACGACATCGCATCCGCGCGTGCACAACCGTACCGGCATATGCGCGTCTGGGACGCCGCTGGCGGCGGCGAGCTGCATTTCGATGCCGACGCGTTGGCACGACGCGAACTGGGCTGGATCGTCGAACACGCGCTGCTGGCGGAAAGGCTTTGGGACGCAGCGTTGCGTGCGGGTGTCGAGTTGTTGCAGCCAACCAGCGTCAGCGGGCTGGAGCAGCGCGAGAACGGCGTTCGGATCACCCTGGACGACGGCGCGACGCTGGACGCGCGCATCGCGATCGCGGCCGACGGCGGCAACTCCACCTTGCGCGGACTGGCCGGCATCCGGACCCGCAACCACGATTACCGACAGCGCGGCGTGGTCGCGTATGTCGAGACCGAGTTGCCGCACCAGCTGACCGCCTGGCAGCGCTTCCTGCCCGGCGGTCCGCTCGCGTTCCTGCCGGTGGATGCAGATCGTCGCAGCTCGATCGTCTGGAGCCTGCCGGAATCAGAAGCCGAACGCGTACTCGCACTGGATAACGAGGCCTTCGACATCGAACTCACCAATGCATTCGCCGCGCGGCTGGGCAAGACACGCGTGGTGTCGAAGCGTGCCGCGTTCCCGCTGCGCCGGCAACTGGCCAAGACGCAACTGGAAGGGCGCGCGCTGTTGCTGGGCGATGCCGCGCACGTGGTGCACCCATTGGCCGGACAGGGCGTCAACCTGGGGCTGCGCGATGTGGCGGCGCTGCGCGATTCGGTGATCGAGGCGAAGCGGCTCGGCCGCAATTTCGACACCCCGCATCGCCTGCAACGCTGGGCGCGCGCGCGCCGCAGCGACAACGTGGCATCGACGCTCGCGTTCGAGGCCATCAATCGTGCCTATTCCAACGACGCGCTGCTGCCGACGTTCCTGCGTGGCCGCGCGCTGGGCATCGCAAACTCCATTGCACCGCTGCGTGATGCGCTATGGCGACATGCGGCCGGCGTCTGAACTAACCCTCCGGAGACCCTTTCGAAGATGTTTCGCCATGCCCTTCTCGCAAGCCTCGCCTTGGCGCTTCCAGTTGCCCACGCTCAAACGCCAGAGGCCGGCCGCGGTGCCTTCATCGTGGAGTGCACGCTTTGGGTCAAGCCCAATCGCACGACGCAGTTCGCAAGCCTCTACCAGCGCGTGGAAATCGCGCGGCTCGAAGGCTTGCGCAAGGAGGGCAAGGTGCTCTGGTATCGCGTGGCGCGTCCGCTCCTGGCCGCCGAGAACGACGCCTGGGACGTGCGGGTGACCATCGCCTGGCGTGATGCCGACTCCGCGACCCATGAAAGCCGTGAGCGGTTGTCACGATACGGCGCAAGCGCGCCGACCGAGCGCGCCCTGATGGATGAGTTGGTCATCGACCAGCGCGAAACCTGGGTGCAGGAAACCACGGTTGCGGGCGGCTGAGATCAATCGCGCGACATCGCGTAGACGGTGATCTCCTCGCGATCGTGATAGAGCTGCTTGGCCCGCACGACGAGCGGCGTGCCGGCTTCGCGCTCGAACAGCTCGAGGCAGCGCACGGTTTCCTGCCAGCGTTTTTTCATCGGCAGCTTGAGGTTGAAGATGGCGTGCCGGCACCAGCCGTGGGCGAACCATTCGGCCATACGGCCGGCGACGCGGATCGGCTGCTCGACCATGTCGCAGACCATCCAGTCCAACGACTGCGCGGGATGCCAGCGGAAGCCGTCCTCACGAAGGTGCGTCACCTGTCCCGATGCCAGCACGTGTTCGCGCAAGGGACCGTTGTCGATCGCGACGACGTGCAGGCCGGCGCGCACCAACACCCAGGTCCAGCCGCCCGGCGCGGCACCGAGATCGGCCGCGCGCATGCCGGGCTTGAGCAGCGCTTCGCGCTCCCGCGCCGACAACAGCACCAGCAGGGCTTCTTCCAGCTTCAAGGCGCTGCGCGAAGGTGCATCGGGCAACATCTTCAGGCGCGGGATGCCGAGCGGCCACGGGGCGCTCTCATCGGCTTGGCTGGTCGCAAGGAACGCATGGTCGCCGCTCACGAAGCCGACGTGCAGGCGAGGCCGGCCATCGTCTTCCGTTTGCGCCAGCAGGCCGGCCTTGCGCAGCGCAGGCCGCAGCGCATTGCCGAAGCTGCGCGCCAGGCCCGCGAGCGGCTTGCCTGCGTCCGAATCCGGATGCTCGACCATGAGCGCACCGAAGTGCTCGCCGCCCCGCGATCGCAAGGCCTCGATGATCGGGCTGATGCGATCGTTGGAGGGCAATGTGCGCAACTCGGCGATTAGCCGCAGCTTCTGCCGCGCGAAGACCAACGTGCGCCACGGCAATGCGGCATCCAGCGCATCGGCGTCATCGCAATGGAAGAGCACGTAGCCGCTGCCGCGTTCGGTGCGGGCATAGCCGCTGATGCCGGCGGCGGCGGCGCGCTCGGTCAGTTCGGCGGCCAGGTCGGGTTCGAAACCGGCCCGGCACCAGCAGAGCAGGCCGTCCATCTTCAGTAGCTGGGGCCGCCGAGCAGGCCGTAATCGCGCAACACGCTGCGCGCCTCATCGCGCAAGACATCGCAGGTCACGGCGATGCCACGGCGTTCAAGTTCGCCGACCCAGTCGTTAGGCAGCGGGCCTTCGTCGAACTCGGTGAGTGATTCCACGTCCTCGCTGCGGGCGCCGATCAGCAGGCGATCGATCCCGGCCCACACGGTCGCGCCGTAGCACTGGCAGCACGGTTGCGAAGAGGTGGCGAGCGTCAACGGCCCCCAATGGCTGCCTTCCTCGTTTTCGTTGAGGCGCGCGCGTTGCAGTCGATGTTGCGCCAGCATGTAGGCCATCATCTCGGCATGGGCCACCGAGCAGGACTGCGGCAGCACGCGGTTGACGCCGACGGCGATGACGCGGTCATCCGGCCCGAACAGCGCGGCGCCGAACGGTCCGCCCGAACGGGCGTCGATGTTGCGACGTGACAGATCGATCGCCAGCGCCACCTTGGCCTCGTCGCTTGGGTACGCCGCATCGAACGGGAATTCGTGCAGCCACGCCGGCAAGGTGAGGTGGACTTGCAGCGGCAGCATCACAACGCCGACGCACGGCTGTCGGCCGCGCACTGTCCTTTAACGCAGCTGCAGCTGCTGATCGCCGGGAAGCCGCAGACGCTGGCCATGCCCGATTTCGCGCACTGGGCCTGCACCGCCTTCGGGTCGGTCTTCGCATCCTTGTTGACGCACATCGGGTAGTAGCCGCAGCAGTTGCCGACGTCCTTGACCACGCAATCGGCGTCGGTCTTGCAGCTGCGGTCGGGGTTGGAAGGCGTCTCGCCGATCGGCCGCGGCTGCACGGGACGATCGAGCGGATTGCTCGGGAAGTTCGCTGGCGGCGCATCCTTCGCCGCCGGTTGTGGGGCGCATGCGGCGAGCAGCCACAACATCGACACCAGCACGAGGACCAAGCGAGCGCGCATGTCAGCCTTCCTTCTGCATCCAGGTATCACGCAGGGTCACCGCGCGGTTGAAAACGGGACGTGAACCCGCTGCGTGGTCGCGGCGGTCGGCCACGAAATAGCCGGTGCGTTCGAACTGCAAGCGCGTCTCGGGCGCGGCGTTGGCAGCAGCGGCTTCCACGTAACCCTGCACGGTCCTGCGCGAATCGGGATTCAGATGGTCCTTGTAGGTCTTGCCGTCGCTGTCGTCGTCCGGATCGGCCACGTCGAACAGCCGGTCGTACAGGCGGAATTCGGCCGGTATCGCCGTCGCGGCATCGACCCAGTGGATCGTGCCCTTGACCTTGCGGTTGGCGCCTTCCATGCCGGGACGGGATTCGGGATCCAGCCAACCGCGCAGTTCGATGATCTCGCCGGCGCCGTCCTTGACCACTTCGTCGACACGGGCGATGCCGGCGCCGCGCAGGCGAACTTCGCCACCCGGCACCAGTCGCTTCCATCCCTTCGGCGGCACTTCGGCGAAATCCTCGCGGTCGATCCACAGCTCGTTGGAGAAGCCGATGTCGCGGCTGCCCTTCGACTCGTCCTTGGGATGGTTGGCGAACCTCAGCGTTTCGCGGTGATCGTCCGGCAGGTTGGTCAGCACGAACTTGAGCGGATCGAGCACCGCCATCCGCCGCTCGGCGCGGGCGTCCAGATCCTCGCGCAGGGTGTTCTCCAGCACCGTGGTGTCGATGGTGCTGTTCTGCTTGGAAAGACCCAGGCGCGAGATGAACAACTTCAATGCTTCGGGCGTGTAGCCACGACGGCGGATGCCCTGCAGCGTCGGCATGCGCGGGTCGTCCCAGCCATCGACCAGGCCCTCGTTGACCAGCGCCATCAGCTTGCGCTTCGACATCACCGTGTAATCGAGGTTGAGCCGCGAGAACTCGATCTGGCGCGGCTTGGCGGCCTCGTTCGGCAGGCCTTTTTCGATGATCGGCGCCAGCAGTCCCGGGTTTTCGTGCAGGGCGACGTTGTCCACCGACCAGTCGTACAGCGGCCGGTGGTCCTCGAACTCCAGCGTGCACAAGGAATGGGTGATGCCTTCGATCGCATCGCTGAGCGCGTGCGCATAGTCGTACATCGGGTAGATCGGCCAATCGTTTCCGGTGTTCTGGTGTTCGACGTGCTTGATGCGGAAGATCGCCGGATCGCGCAGATTCATGTTGGGCGAGGCCATGTCGATCTTCGCCCGCAGCGTGCGCGTGCCGTCAGCGAACTCGCCCGCGCGCATGCGTCGGAACAGCTCGAGGTTTTCATCGACACCGCGGTCACGGAACGGCGAGGGCGTGCCCGGCTCGGTCAGCGTGCCGCGGGTCGCGCGGACTTCCTCGGCGTTGAGGTCGCAGACGAAGGCCTTGCCGTCCTGGATCAGTTTCTCCGCGCCGAGATAGAGCACGCCGAAATAGTCCGATGCGTGGCGCAGGTCGTGCCAGTCGTAGCCGAGCCAGCGCACGTCGTCCTGGATCGCGTCGACGTATTCCGGGTCTTCCTTGGCCGGGTTGGTGTCGTCGAAGCGCAGGTTGCAGACGCCGCCGAATTCCTCGGCGATGCCGAAGTCGGTGTGGATCGCGCGCACGTGGCCCAGATGCAGGTAGCCGTTGGGCTCCGGCGGGAAGCGGGTCTTGATCGACGCGTGCTTGCCGCTGGCGAGGTCCTCGCGCACGATGTTGCGGATGAAGTCGGTGCGGACGGGCTCGGCGGAGGTCGAATCGGCGCGCCCGGGCGCGTTGGCATGGCTGTCGGTCATGGTGTTTGCGGCGGAAAAGCTGCCGACAGTTTACCGGTATGCTGGCCGCATCCCCGGCCGAAGCCCCGTCATGCGCACCGTCTACCAGGCGTTGAACCCGATCGATGCCCACCTGGTCAAGCATGCGCTCGAAGATGCCGGCATCCCGGCGTTCGTGCTGGGCGAGCACCTGGTGGGTGGGATGGGCGAATTGCCTGCCACCGGCCTGGTCGAGGTGCGGGTGCCGGACAGCCATGTCGAAGACGCCGAAGCCGTGTTGCGCGGGCTGCCGATGCTCGCCGACGATGCCACCCATGCTGATGACAATGATGAGGCCGACGACGGCGATTGGCTGCCGGCGTGAGCGATTCGCCCGCACACGGCTCCCGCAATGCCGCCGTCGTCCAGCTGCTGATCGGCGCGGCGATCATCGGCACCAATGGCCTGATGGTGCGTTACGCCGGCACCCCGCCGACGATCTCCGCTTTCTGGCGGATGCTGCTGTCCGGCTTGCTGTTGGCTGCGCTGGTGCAATCACGCCACGGTTGGCAACCGCTTTCGCGCAAGGCCTGGATGTGGATCGCGCTGCCCTCGGTCGCGTTCGCGCTGGACTTGTGGATGTGGCACCGGAGCATCCTGCTGGTCGGGCCGGGACTTGCCACCCTGCTGGCCAATGCGCAGGTGTTCTTCATGGCGCTGGCCGGCCTGCTGTTCTTCGGCGAGCGGCTCACGCTGCGATTCGTCCTCGGCGTGCTGTCGTCGTTCTTCGGCCTGTGGCTGCTGCTGGGTGGCGATTGGGCGAAGCTGCCTGCCGAGTACCGCTGGGGCGTGTGGCTCGGACTTGGGACTGGCGTGGCCTATGCCGCCTACAACATTGGCATCAAGCGCTCGCAAGCCGAGGCGGCGGTGACGTCCGCGCGTGCGCCGGTCGAGCAGGTGCTCTGCCTGGCCGCTTTCGGTTCAGCGCTGGTGCTGGGCGCGATGGGGTTGGCCGAAGGCGCCTCCTTCGCCATTCCTTCGTGGAAATCGTTCGGCATCCTGCTGGTGCTGGCGGCGATCGGCCATTGCCTGAGCTGGATCCTGATCTCGCGATCGATCGCGGTCCTGTCGGTGGCGATGGTCGGCCTGCTGCTCCTGTTCCAGCCGATGGTGGCCTATCTGCTGGACGTGGCGCTCGGCCTGCAGCATCCCGGACCGCGGCAATGGGCGGGGCTTGCGGTCACGCTGGCCGGCATCTTCATCGCCGGGCTGAAGGCCCTGCCTCGCCGCGCGCAGGCCTGATTCACTCGACGGCCACGCCGCAGACGTAGACCACTTCGCAGCCGCCTTGGCCACTGTCGTCGCGGGTCAGGGAACTGCGCCACTTCCAGCCATCGTTCGCCTGCACCTCGACCAGCCAGCCATCGATGCGCACGCGTTGACCGCGGCTCACGCTGGTCAATGCCATAGCGATGTCGCGGTTGGCCGGGATCATGTGCATGTTGGCGCTTTCCAGCCGCACCTGTTCGATCGGGATCGGCGGCGCGGCATCCCAGCGCGTGTAGTACCAGCGGTTCTGCTGGCCGATATCGAGCGAGGACACCACATCGTCATCGCGCATCCGGTTCCAGCCCAGTGCGATATCGATCGGCGCGAACTCCGCCTCCCGATCCTCGTCATATGTTCGAGTCGACAGCACCCGCGCATCGACGCTGAACCCGGCCAACGGCTGCAACCGCCCACCGGCATGACGGAATGCGCGTCGATCGGCAGGCGCGGCCGTTTGCGCGGGCAGTGCAGGCGAGCCGAGTTGGGAGGGCATCGGGCAGCCGGGCGCGGTCAGGCTTTGGCGGGCGCGGAACGGCGTGTGCACGGGCAGGGCGGGTTTCATCGCCGCCTCGATCATGGCGGGATCACGCAGGCGGGGCTCCGGTTGGCTTTGTGCCTGCCACCACCAGCCACCGGCGGCGATGCCACCGGCAGCCGTCAGTCCCAGTGCGATGTTGCGTGTGCGCGGCATGCAGTTCGTCAGTCGCGGGAAAGGAGTTCCGACGATAGCTGGCGCAACGTTTTGGCGATGTCGCCTAGCAGCCCGCCGAGCGCCGAGCTGCGACGCCAGACCAGCGCGATCGTTCGCTTCGGCGCGTCCCCGGCGAAGGGCAGGAGGCGCAAATGCTCGGGCTGCGCGATCGGCGGCAGCGTGGCCAGCTTGGGCATCAGGGTGATGCCGGCGCCGGCCGCCACCATCTGCCGCAGCGTCTCCAGGCTGGTGGCGCGGAAGCCGGTCTTCTCGTGCGCACCGGCCAGGCGGCAGACGTCCAGCGCCTGGTCGCGCAGACAGTGGCCGTCCTCCAGCAGCAGAAGGGTCTGGTCGTCAAGGTCGTCCAGCTCGATCGACGCCTCGTTGGCGAGCGGGCCATCGTCGCGTGTGGCCAGCAAGAACGGCTCGTCGAACAACGGCTCCGCATGCAGCGTGTCATCGTGCAGCGGCAGGGCCAGCAAGGCGGCATCGATGCGTCCTTCGCGCAGTTGCGACATCAGCACGTCGCTCTTTTCCTCCACCAGCAACAGCTCGAGTCGCGGGAACTGCGATTGCAGCCGTGGCACCGCATGCGGCAGGAAGTAAGGGGCCAAGGTGGGGAAGGCGCCCAGCCGCAGGGTGCCGGACGCCGGATCGCCGCTGCGCCGGGCCAGGTCACGCAGGCAGTCGACATCGGCCACGATGCCACGCGCGCGCTCGACGATGTCGCGGCCGATCGGCGTCAGCATCACCTTGCGCGGCGTGCGCTCGAATAACTGGACGCCGAGTTCCTCCTCCAGCTTCCTGATCTGGGTCGAGAGCGTCGGTTGCGAGACGAAGCTGGCCTCGGCCGCCTTGCCGAAATGGCGATGATCGGCGAGCGCAACCAGGTACTTGAGGTCACGCAGGTTCACCTCAGGCCGCCTTCGCCTCGACCGGTGCGCTGGTGCGGATCAGGTGGTCGAACGCCGACAGCGCGGCGGTGGAACCGGCGCCCATCGCGACCACGATCTGCTTGAACGGCGTGGTGGTCGCATCGCCGGCAGCGAACACACCGGGCAGACTGGTCTGGCCCTTGTCGTCGATCACGATCTCGCCGCGGTTCGTCAGTTCAAGCGTGCCCTTCAGCCATTCGGTGTTGGGGAGCAGGCCGATCTGCACGAAGACGCCGGACAGGTCGAGATCACGCGCTTCACCGCTGATGCGGTCGGTATAACGGATGCCCGACAGCTTGCTGCCGTCGCCCACCATCTCGGTGGTCTGTGCGTTGAGGTGCACGGCGGTGTTGGGCATGCTGGCCAGCTTCTTCTGCAGCACGTCGTCGGCGCGCAGCTTGGAATCGAACTCCAGCACGGTGACGTGCTCGACGATGCCGGCCAGGTCGATCGCCGCCTCGATGCCGGAGTTGCCGCCACCGATCACCGCGACCTTCTTGCCCTTGAACAAGGGGCCGTCGCAGTGTGGGCAATAGGTCACGCCCTTGTTGCGATGTTCCTGCTCGCCGGGCACGCCGGTCTGCCGCCAGCGCGCGCCGGGCGCGAGGATGACGGTCTTGGCTTGCAGCGTCGCACCACTCTCGAGTTCCACCCCGACCATGCCGCCGATGGTGGAGGCGGGATGCAGCTTCGCCGCACGCTGGTTGTTCATGATGTCGACGCCGTAGTGGCGGACATGGGATTCGAGTTCAGCAGCGAGCTTCGGGCCCTCCGTGTACTCGACCGAGGGGAGGTTCTCGATCGCCATCGTGTCCAGCACCTGGCCGCCGAAACGTTCGGCGACGATGCCGGTGCGGATGCCCTTGCGCGCGGCATAGATCGCCGCCGCGGCACCGGCCGGGCCGCCACCGACGATCAGTACGTCGAAGGCTTCCTTGGACTTCAGCGACTCGGCGGCGCGCGCGGCGGCGCCGGTGTCGAGCTTGGCCAGCACCTGCTCGATGCTCATGCGGCCGGCATCGAACTCGGCGCCGTTCATGTAGATGGTCGGCACCGAGAGGATTTCCTTGGCCTCGACCTCGGCCTGGAACAGCGCGCCATCGATGGCGATGTGGCGGATGCGCGGATTGATGACGCTCATCGCATTCAATGCCTGCACGGTGTCCGGGCAGCTCTGGCAATGCAGCGACATGTAGGTCTCGAAGCGATAGTCGCCGTCGAGCGCGCGCACCTGTTCGGCCATCGCCTCGTCGATCTTGACCGGATGGCCACCGACCTGCAGCAGAGCCAGCACCAGCGAGGTGAACTCGTGGCCGAGCGGGATCGCGGCGAAACGCACTTCGATGTCGCTGCCGTCACGACGGATCGCGAAGGACGGCCGGCGCACATCGGCTTCGTCGAGCGCGGCGCGGCTGATCTTCGGCGACATCTCGGCGATCTGCTCCAGGAGCGCATTCAACTCGCTCGAAGCTTCGCCCTCATCGAGCGCGGCAGCCAGGGTGATCGGGTGCTGCAGCTTTTCCAGCAGCGAGGACAACTGGGTGGCGAGATCGGTATCCAACATGGCGGACTCCTTCAGGCGGCGAATTCAATCAATCGGCAGGGCGATGCCGTGCCTGCACGCGGCAGACGGGCGAGGTGAAAGGGCTGGAAGGAAGGGCGAAGTGGGTTCGGCCTTCTTCCCAACCCTCTCCGTGGAACGGAGAGGGCGGTCAAACAATCGACGGATTTCGCCGTCGCGAGCGAAGCCCCGGCGTAGCCGCAAGCGGCGCAGAAAGGGGAGTGGACATCTCGTCCATGACCCTTTCGAGCACGCGCCGCGGCAGTGCCCGGGCGAGCGCAGCAGGCGAAATCAGATCTTGCCGACCAGGTCGAGGGAGGGCTTCAACGTCTTCTCGCCTTCCTTCCACTTGGCCGGGCAGACCTCGTTGGGATGCTCGGCGACGTACTTGGCGGCCTTGAGCTTGCGCACGGTCTCGGTGACGTCGCGGGCGATCGCGTTGTCATGCACTTCCATCGTCTTGATCACGCCTTCCGGGTTGATCACGAAGGTGCCGCGCAGCGCCAGGCCTTCCTCGTCGATGTGCACGTCGAAGGCGCGGGTCAGCTGGTGGGTCGGATCGCCGATCAGGGCGAACTTGGCCTTGCCGACGGCCGGCGAGGTTTCGTGCCAGACCTTGTGCGAGAACTGGGTGTCGGTGGTGACGATGAACACCTGCGCGCCCAGCTTCTCGAAATCACCGTAGTGCTCGGCGGCGTCTTCGATCTCGGTCGGGCAGTTGAAGGTGAAGGCGGCCGGCATGAAGATCAGCACGGACCACTTGCCCTTCAGGTCGGCGTCGGTGACGGTGACGAATTCGCCGTTCTTGAACGCGTTGACCTTGAACGGCTGGACTTGGGTATTGATCAGGGACATCGATCGACTCCTTGGTTGGTGGGGAATTCGTGTGGGGATGCATGAGGGCGATCACCGCCCGCCCGACAAAGATAGGCCCGGCGAATCAATAATACAAATTGATTGTTGAAAATCTATTGATAGATAATGGCTATCAATGGAAGGACTCAGACACTTTCGTCGATCGTCGCCTGGTGTGTGGCTCGGCGCCGGCTGGCCGGGTCGCGTTGCAACAGGCCGCGGGCCTGGGCCTCTTGATCGGACGGCAACGGCAGGTGCACCGTGAATGCACCCGCCACCCAACTGGCCACGACCAGGCCGTCGCGCAGCAACAGCCGGTTGCCGGTGACTCGCGGCACCTTGTCGCCCGCCAGCAGGGTGCCGGCCAGGTTCAGGGGATCGGTGGCCGAGACCACCAGCATCGCGCCATCCGGCTCGCGCTTGCGGACTTGGCGCAGGGCGGCGACGGCTTCGGGCAGGGCGAATTGCTCGCCGACCAGTCCGGTCACGAAACGGCCGCCGCGGATTTCGCCGCGCGCTTCCAGCCGCCGGTAGACCCGCAGCAGGTCGCGCCATGGCGGCAGCCAGCTCGCCTCGCGCTCCAGCAGGCGCCAGCAGACCACGCCGTAGCGGCGCAGAAGCACCCGCGCGATGTGCTCGAGGTCGGCATCGGCGGAGGCATCATCGGCCTCCAGCAGTGGGCGGCGCAGCAGCGACCAGCGCCCGGCATCGTGGATGCCGGAGACCAGGCCGCGCCGCAACCGGCGGCCCGCTTTCGGGCGCTTGCCCTGCGGCAGCAGCAGCGCACGCAGGCCGGCGAAGCTGTCGCAACTTGCCACGCCGCGCGCGACCAGTTCGGCCAGTGCGTCTTCCAGTTCGGTCTGCAGCAGGCGCGATTCGTCCAGCAACTCATCGAAGAACAGCGCGCCATGCTGTTTCAACGCATCGGCCACCTTGGCCGCGCGTGAGGACAACGCGGCGGCATCAGGCTCGGCTGCGCGACGCATCCAGATCGACTGTTCGCGGCGCGGCAGCAGCACGATGGGCGTGGATCGCACCGGCGACTTGCCGCTGCCCTGAGCATCCGCGGCCGGTCGCAGCCGCGACCAGCGCACGCGGCCGGCGCTGCACAACTCATCCAGCCAGTTGATCGAATAGTCAGCGACGCGCGCCGGCAGCAGTTCGCTTTCCCAACCCGCAGCGGCGGCCTCGTAACCTTCCAGTTGCGCCAGCACCTTGGCCAGCGCCTCTGGCCCGCGCAGGCGTGATTGCGGTGAAACATGCTGCCAATCGCAGAGGAAGCGGATGAAATCCTTCGCCGCGACCGGTTCGATTTCCTTTCGCAGCCGCCCCAGCGTGAGCCGATGGATGCGCGCGAGCAGGTTGCGCTCGCACCACTGCTCGTCGGTGATGGCCTCGTCGAAACGGCCGCGCATCGCATAGCCATCGCGTTCGAGCGCCGCCAAGGAAATCTCGATGTCGGAGCCAACCACGCCTAATCGCTGCGCCAAACGCGCGACCGTCACCGGGCCGCAGCCGGTCAGGCGCATGCGCACGAGTTCGCGCAGCGCATCCTCGCGCGTCCAGTCTTGCGCCGCGTATTCGGCGGGTGCGGGGGTGGCCGGGGTCGATGAGGCATCGGGGTGGATCGCCGCGAACATCGGCAGGCGTTCGGCGGCGACCCACGCCGCGGCAGCATCGACATCCAGGATGGTGGCGCGATGCG
>JAEWNY010000090.1 GCA_023461075.1 Pseudomonadota bacterium
GGCGTGCGGATGGCACCGCGCCGCAGCTTCGCGCTGTGGAAGGAAACGATGCGCGGTCGCAGCCAACCGTGGGAGACCCAGGCCTTGGCCGATGCCGAGGCCTTGCAGCTGCTGCTGTCGATGCGTACGCGCTAATCGCGCTTGCCGAACAGGATCTTCTTCTCGTCCTCGCCCATCGGCTGGCCGGCATTCGGGTTGACCTTCTTCGCCAGCGCATAGGCACGTTGCGTCGCCGGTCGTGTGGCGATCGCCGCATGCCAGCGCTCAATCGCGGAAAACGTATCGCGATCGACCGGCGCGCGGTCATAGACATCGATCTATGGATATGCGGCCATGTCGGCGATGCCGTACTCGCCGCCGGACAGGTATTCGACCTCCTGCAATCGCCGGTCCAGCACGCCGAGCAGGCGCTGCACCTCGTTGGCGTAGCGGGTCTTCGCATAATCGATGCTTTCAGGCGCGTAGACGTGGAAGTGGCCGTACTGCCCGGTCATCGGGCCGAGTCCTGCCATCTGCCACATCAGCCATTCAAGCGTCGCTGTGCGCCCGCGCAGATCCTGCGGGATGAAGCGACCGGTCTTGTCGGCGAGGTAGAGCAGGATCGCGCCGGATTCGAACACGCTGAGCGGGGCGCCGCCATCGGCCGGGGCGTGGTCGACGATCGCCGGCATCTTGTTGTTGGGCGAGATGCGCAGGTAATCCGCTTCGAACTGCGCGCCCTTGCCGATGTCCACGGGCACGATGCGGTATTCAAGGCCGGCTTCCTCCAGGAACAGTGTCACCTTGTGGCCGTTCGGCGTGGGCCAATAGTGCAGGTCGATCATCGCGATGCCTTGCGCTCGGCGGATCAGTGTAGGCGTGGGTCGATGACGATGTCGCGCTGGCGCCGCCCGGCGGTTCCGGCTAACCTCGCGCCTCTTCGCCGCATCCGCACGCACCTCATGTCCGACTTGCCCAGCCACGCCCGCCCGCCGATGAACCCGCTGCCGCGCCTGATCTTCGCCTCGCGCTGGCTGCAGTTGCCGCTCTACCTCGGCCTGATCGTGGCGCAGGTGGTCTACGTTTTCCTCTTCATCAAGGAACTGTGGCACCTGATCACCCATGCCGTTGGCTGGGGAGAGCAGCAGATCATGCTGGCGGTGCTGGGTTTGATCGACGTGGTGATGATCTCCAACCTGCTGGTGATGGTGATCGTCGGCGGCTACGAGACCTTCGTCTCGCGGCTGCGGCTGGAAGGCCATCCCGATCAGCCCGAATGGCTCAGCCACGTCAACGCCAGCGTGCTGAAAGTGAAGCTGGCGATGGCGATCATCGGCATCTCCTCGATCCACCTGCTCAAGACCTTCATCGCCATCGGCAACCTCGGCGCGGCCGACGCCACCTACACCCAGCAGGGCGTGCTCTGGCAGACCATCATCCATTGCGTGTTCATCCTCTCGGCGATCGGTATCGCCTACACCGACCGGGTGATGACCGCGGTCTCGGCCAAGCGCGAGCACGCGCACTGAAGGCGCCACATCCACCGCGTAAAATGGCGCGATGGATGTTTCCCACCTGATCGACGGCCTCAACGCCGCGCAGCGCGAGGCCGGCACCGCCGAGCCCGGCCACTACCTCGTCCTCGCCGGCGCCGGCTCCGGCAAGACCCGCGTGCTGACCCACCGCATCGGCTGGCTCAACGAGGTCCACGGCGTACCCGCGCACGGCATCTTCGCGGTCACCTTCACCAACAAGGCCGCCGGCGAGATGCGCCATCGCGCCGATGCCCTGCTGCGACATGGTGCGCGCGGCATGTGGATCGGCACCTTCCACGGGCTCGCCCATCGTTTGCTGCGCCTGCACTGGCAGGACGCGAAATTGCCGGAAGGCTTCCAGATCCTCGATGCCGACGACCAGCTGCGGCTGGTCAAGCGCGTGGTGCAGCAGCTGGAGTTCGATGACGCGCGCTTCCCGCCCAAGCAGATCATGTGGTGGATCAACGCGCAGAAGGACGAAGGGCGGCGCCCGCAGCACATCCAGCCCAGCGGCGACGAATGGGGCGAGGTGATGCTGAAGAGCTACGCGCTCTACCAGGAGCGCTGCGACAACGCCGGGCTGGTGGACTTCGCCGAGATCCTGCTGCGCGCACACGAACTGCTGCGCGACACGCCGGCGCTGCTCGCGCATTACCGCCAGCGTTTCGGCGAGTTGCTGATCGACGAATTCCAGGACACCAACGCGATCCAGTACGGCTTCGTGCGGCTGTTGGCCGGCGAAAGCGGCCGCGTCTTCGTGGTCGGCGACGACGACCAGGCGATCTACGGCTGGCGCGGCGCCAAGGTCGAGAACGTGCAGCGTTTCCTGCACGATTTCCCCGGCGCTCGCACGATCCGGCTGGAGCAGAACTACCGTTCGACCGCCAACATCCTCAACGCCGCGAATGCGGTCATCGCCCACAATCCCGAGCGCCTCGGCAAGCAGTTGTGGACCGATGCCGGCGAGGGTGAGGCGATCGACCTGTACGCCGCCTACAACGAAATGGACGAGGCGCGCTACGTCGTCGAGCGCATCCGCCAATGGGTGAACGAGGGCGGCGGCTGGGGCGAGACCGCAATCCTCTACCGCAGCAACGCGCAATCGCGGGTGTTCGAGGAAACCCTGCTTGCCGAACAGATTCCCTATCGCGTCTATGGCGGCATGCGCTTCTTCGAACGCATGGAAATCAAGGACACGCTCGCGTATTTGCGGCTGATCGCCTCGCGCGTGGATGACGCTGCGTTCGAGCGCGCGGTCAACACGCCGACCCGCGGCATCGGCGAGCGCACGCTGGACGAAGTGCGCCGGCTGGCGCGCGGCGCCGGCATCCCGCTCTGGGATGCGGCGAAACTCGCGATCGATGGCGACACGCTCAATGCCCGCGCGCGCAATGCGTTGGCCGCCTTCGTCGCGCTGATCGAGCAACTGGCGGGCGAAGTCGTCGACCTCAGCCTGCAGGACAAGATCGACCACGTGCTCGCGCGTTCCGGCCTGCGCGCACATTACGAGAAGGAATCGAAGGGCAGCATCGACTCGCGCGTCGACAACCTGGACGAGCTGGTCAGCGTGGCCTCGCGTTTCGTGCGCGGCGACGACGAGGAATCGTCGGCATTGTCCGAATTGGTCGCCTTCCTGGCCTATGCCGCGCTGGAGGCCGGCGAAGGCCAGGCCCAGGGCGGCGACGACGGCGTGCAGCTGATGACCTTGCACAGCGCCAAGGGCCTCGAGTTCCCGCTGGTGTTCCTGGCCGGGTTGGAGGAAGGCCTGTTCCCGAACGCGCGCAGCGTCGAGGAAAGCGGCCGGCTGGAGGAGGAGCGCCGACTGGCCTACGTCGGCATTACCCGCGCACGACAGAAGCTGGTGCTCTCGCATGCCGAGGCGCGGCGCCTGCATGGCCACGACATGATCGGCCTGCCTTCGCGTTTCCTGCGCGAGATCCCGCATGCCCTGCTCAACGAGGTCCGGCCCAAGGTGAAGACCGCACGCGCCTACACCTCGCCCGTGCGACGCAACTTCGGCCACGCACCGATCCAGACGCCGGGCATCGCGCTCGGCAGCAGCGTGCGCCACGCGTCGTTCGGCACCGGCACGGTCACCGACATCGAGGGCAACGGTGCGCATGCGCGAGTGCAGGTGAACTTCGACGAGGCCGGCAGCAAGTGGCTGGTGCTGGCTTACGCCAACCTGCAACCGGCCTGACCCCCGACCCGTGTTTCACCTTGCTGTCCATGCAGGGAGCGCATGGTCGATGCTCCCCCCACAGGAGCACGATGATGAAATGCGATGTCTGCAACAACGATTACGACAAGGCGATGACGATCGAGGTCAACGGCAAGCGCGGCACCTTCGATTCCTTCGAATGCGCCATCCACGCGCTGGCGCCGACCTGCGCACACTGCCAATGCCGGGTGATCGGCCACGGCATGGAAGCCGACGGCACGTTCTATTGCTGCGCGCATTGCGCGCGCCATGCCGGGGTCAACGGACTCGACGACCGCGTCTGAGACCTGCGCCTTCCGGCAAAGTGAAAGGGCCGCTTGCGCGGCCCTTTCGTTTCGATCGTCCTGATCGTTGCGGCGAGCGCCGCGTCCCTTTGATCAACTTTTCATCGACCGACAGTCAACCGATCAGCGGCCGTCGCGGTCGGCATCGCCCGGGATGGCACGCTCGACGCCATGCCATGCATCCTTCACCGCGTACTTGGCATCGTTCCAGGCCATCTTCGAATTGCCCTTGGCCTTGTCCCAGCCGCGCTCCAGGTCGGATTCCACGCGGTCATCCCACTGGCGGTCGAAGGCTTGGCTGCGGGCCTGCGTGCCGTAGCGGTACGCCGGACGGTAATCGGACTCGTAGTTGTAGTCGGACTTGTAGTAATCCGCCTGGTTGTAGCGGTCGGCGTAGTACTTGTCGGTCGCCTCGTAGGTGCGATAGGTGCGGTCGCTGCGGTCGAACGCATCACGCACCGCGTCCTTGGCCTGTTCCCAGGTCAGGCGCGACTTGGCCTTGGTCTTTTCCCAGCCCTGCTTGATGTCGGATTCCAGGGAATCGTCCCATTGGCGGCCGGCATACTCGCTGCGCACCGTGTTGCCGTAGGCATAGGCCGGGGCGTAATCGTTGTCGTAGTCGTAGGTGCTGTTGTAGTACGGGCGGTTGGCGTATTCGCCTCGCCAGTAGTCGGCTTCACCGGTCGGATCGACGTTCTCGGCAACCGTATGGCCGGCAGCACCGCCGGCTACTGCGCCGATCGCGCCACCGACAAGGGTGCCGATCGGGCCGAACACCGAGCCGACCACCGCGCCTGCGGCCGCGCCGCCTGCTGCGCCCACGCCGGTACCGACCGGATGCGAACCCGGCTCGCCGGTGATCGGGTCACGATTCATGTCGCGCGTTTCATTGGTCATCGCACTTGCTCCATTGCGTGGGGGTGAGCGACCACTGTGGACATCGCAGCGTCGCAGGAGCGTGCAAAAAAAGTTGCGTCCCGGTGAAGGTGCTTAATGGTTCAGCTGAGGTTGCGCGGAGTCTTCGCGCTCACCAATCGTAGATCTTGAAATACACGCCGGGCATCTCGCCTTCGGGTTTGTCCAATCGCCCGTCGCGATTGCGATCAACCAGGTAGTACGGCACGCCGAAACGCGGGGTGATCTTCACCATCCGCAGCACGGTGCCGACGCGGTATTCCTCGACGACATCGCCATTGGCCTCGACCCGCACGCTGCGTTCCGCGCCTTCGGGAATCTCGGGTTCGCGCGTAGTGGCGCAGCCAGCCAGCACAAGCGCCAGCACGACCGTCAACCCGTGCTTCTTGATGTTCTTCATCATCTCCATCATCCCTCAATATACGCCTGCGCCGAAAAGAACCGATTGCGCGAAAGGATCAGCACCAAAGCCACCACCAGCAGCGCCAGCAGTTTCAGCGGATGCATGTGCTTCTTGCGCATCCCCATCACGTACTCGCGCGCCACGCAGCCCGGGTGAGTGATGAGTCACCACAGTGTCTGCACCGAGGTCAGCTCGAACAGTCGCCAGTGCTCCCAGGTTTCCTTGCGCAGATCGCGCCAACCGAGCCTGCGCGCGTGTTTCTGCCCGCATTGGCCACAATGCGGCGTCTCCATCGGCGCGGCGCGATTGCGGCAGACGGCCGCCTCGAAATACGCATCTTCGATGCGCACCGGCTGCTTGGGCCCGGCCGCGCCGATCGGAACGTCGCTTGCGGATCGGGTTGCGCTGTCCCGCTGCATCGGGGTTCCGTCGGGGGCACGGGTCGATGGGGCGATGTTAATGCGTTGCCGGACCGGCGGCGTGGACGCCCGCGGAATAGAATCGATGAATGAAGAAACTCGTGCTGATCGATGGGTCCTCCTACCTGTTCCGCGCCTTCCATGCGCTGCCGCCGCTGACCAATGCGCAGGGCGAGCCGACCGGCGCGCTGTTCGGCGTGGTCAACATGCTGCGCGCGCACCTGAAGGAAGCGCCGGACTACATCGCCTTCGTGATGGATGCCAGCGGGCCGACCTTCCGCGACGAGATCGACCCTGACTACAAGGCCAATCGCCCGCCGATGCCGGACGAATTGCGCGTGCAGATCGAGCCGCTGATGCAGATCGTCGGCGCGCTCGGCCTGCCGATCCTGCGCGAGGCCGGAGTGGAGGCCGATGACGTGATCGGAACGCTGGCCCTGCAGGCCGCCGAGGCCGGCGTCGATGTGGTCGTCTCCACCGGCGACAAGGACATGGCACAGCTGGTGAGCCCGCGCGTACAGCTGGTCAACACGATGAGCGGCAGCCGGCTGGACAGCGACGCGGCGGTCATCGACAAGTTCGGCGTGCCGCCCTCGCGCATCGTCGATTACCTCTCGCTGGTCGGCGACAAGGTCGACAACATCCCCGGCGTCGACAAATGCGGGCCGAAGACCGCGGCGAAGTGGCTGGCCGAGTACGACTCGCTGGAAGGCGTGATCGAACATGCCGATGCGATCAAGGGCAAGGTCGGTGACAACCTGCGCGCGGTGCTGGAGCGGCTGCCGCTGAATCGGCAACTGGTCACCATCCGCACCGATGTGCCGCTGCCGGAGACGTTCGACGCATTGGCCCTGCGCGATCGCGATGTCTATGCGCTGCGCACGCTCTACGCCCGTTATGGGTTCAACCAGGCACTGAAAGAACTCGATGGCGGCGCATCGGTCGATGCCGCCGCATCTGCCAACCTGCCCAAGCCGGCGCGCGGCTTCGTGGCTGCGCCGGTTGCCGCAACGCCCGATGTCGCGCTCGACCCCGCGCTCGCGGTGGCCGGCGAATACGAAACGGTACTGACCCGCGAACAGCTCGATGCGTGGCTCTTGAAACTGCAAGCCGCCGATGCCTTCGCCTTCGATACCGAAACCGACAGCCTGTGCGCGATGGAGGCGAACCTGGTCGGCCTCAGCCTGTGCATCGAACCCGGAAAGGCATGCTACATCCCGCTCGCGCACGACTACCCGGGTGCACCGGCGCAACTGCCGATGCAAGACGTGCTGGCGGCATTGAAGCCCGCGCTGGAGGATCCGGCCAAGGCCAAGATCGGCCAGCACGGCAAGTACGATCTGCATGTGCTGCGCCGCCACGGCATCGCCGTGCGGGGCTATCGCGATGACACCATGCTGCAGAGTTTCGTGCTCGATTCCAGCCAGCGCCACGACATGGATTCGCTGGCCAAGCGGCTGCTCGGCATCGACACCATTGCCTACACCGATGTCGCCGGCAAGGGCGCCAAGCAGATCCCGTTCGCCGCGGTCGCCATCGACGACGCGACCCGCTACGCCGCCGAGGACGCCGACATCACCCTGCGGCTGGATCGCGTGCAGTCGTCGCAGCTTGCGGGCGAGCCGTCATTGAAACGCGTCTACCGCGACATCGAAATGCCGCTGGTACCGGTGCTCGAACGCATCGAGGCGAACGGCGTGTCCATCGATGCCGACGAGCTGCGTCGGCAATCGCAGGACCTTGGCAAGCGCATGCTCGATGCACAACAGAAGGCGACGGAACTGGCTGGCCGCAGCATCAACCTGGATTCGCCCAAGCAGCTGGGCTCGCTGTTGTTCGACGAACTGCAGCTGCCGGCGCTGGTGAAGACGCCGGGTGGTGCGCCCTCCACCAATGAAGAAGCACTGGAGGCGATCGCGGAATTGCACGAATTGCCGCGCACGATCCTGGAATACCGCGGCCTTGCGAAACTGCGCAGCACCTATACCGACAAGCTGGCGGCGATGGTGAACCCCGAAACCGGGCGTGTGCATACCAGCTACCATCAGGCCGGTGCGGCGACCGGGCGGCTGGCCTCGAGTGATCCCAACCTGCAGAACATCCCGATCCGCACCGAGGATGGCCGGCGCATCCGCCGTGCCTTCATCGCGCCGGCGGGTCGGCAGATCGTCGCCTGCGATTATTCGCAGATCGAGTTGCGGATCATGGCGCACCTGTCTGAAGATCCGGCGCTGCTGCGTGCGTTCGAATCCGGCGCCGACGTACATCGCGCGACCGCAGCGGAGGTGTTCGGTCGCGGAATGGACGAAGTCACCGCCAACGAGCGCCGCGCGGCCAAGGCGATCAACTTCGGCCTGATGTACGGCATGAGCGCGTTCGGGCTGGCGAAACAACTGGGCGTACCGCGTGGCGAGGCGCAGGACTACATCGCGCTGTACTTCTCGCGCTATCCGGGCGTGCGCGACTACATGGAACGCACCCGCGAGCAGGCCAAGGGCCAGGGCTTCGTCGAGACCGTGTTCGGCCGCCGCCTCTACCTGCCCTACATCCACTCTCGCAACCAGGGCCAGCGCGCCGGCGCCGAGCGTGCCGCGATCAACGCGCCGATGCAGGGCACCGCCGCCGACATCATCAAGCGCGCGATGATCGAAGTGGATGCGTGGTTGGACGAGCACCGCGAGCAGGCGCTGATGATCCTCCAGGTCCATGACGAGCTGGTGTTCGAGGCCGATGCCGGCTTCGTCCCGGCCCTGATCGAGTCCGTCACTTCGCGGATGGCGGGTGCCGCTGAGTTGCGGGTGCCGTTGGTGGTCGACAGCGGCAGCGGCGACAACTGGGACCAGGCGCATTGACGCTGGCTATCGCGATGGGTCCGCAACGGCGAACAGCTAAACCCCGGCTGAATTTGCCCGACACCCCAACATTTTGTTAACGGTCAGGTTCACGAATCGTCCATGTTGGAAGTGCTCAACTACACCCGTGGCAGATGCAACGTCCGCCACCGATCGCTCCCCTCCCCTGGAGTCGATCCCGGGTAACGGATCCCTCCCCAGATCCCGATCCCTCCCCCGCCCCGCCGGCCCCCCTCCGGCGGGGTTTTTATTGGTCCGGATGTTGCCCGTCGTGTCCGTCTTCGGGCCCGATGCTGCCCGGCTGCGGTAACAGCCGCGGGATCAGCCAGAACACGCCCAGCGCGATGACGGTGGCGATGATCGCCGCGATCTCCTTGCCGAGCCCGGCGGTCATGCCGATTGCCGCAGCCAGCCAGATGCCGGCGGCCGAAGTCAGGCCCTGGATGCGGTCGTCGCTGGCCTGCTTGAGGATCGCCCCGGCGCCGAGGAACCCGATGCCCTGCACCACGCCCTGCATCACCCGGGTGGTCGCATCCATGCTGGCACCGGCAAGCAGCGGCACCAGCACGAACAGCGCCGAACCGGCGGACACCAGGATGTGGGTCTTGAGTCCCGCCGGGTGGCCGCCGCGCTCGCGCTCGTAGCCCAGCAAGGCACCGAGCACCGTCGCCACCAGCAGTCGAACAACGATACTCGTCGTGGTGCCGGCATCCGGCAATGCGAACTCCCGCGCCAGTGCGGTCCCGATCTCGCTTGCGATGTCCATCCGGCGATCTTGCCATTGCGCAGGTCGTGCGCGGCGTGAGCGCCCTCAGCTGCGCATGCCGGTGCCGCGCCCGAGCAGCCACAGTCCCAGCGCCGCCAGCGCGACGACGAAGAACAGCATCAGGGCGAACGCGGTCCACACCGGCACGTCGCTGACCCCGAGCAGCCCGTAGCGGAAGGCATTGACCATGTAGAAGATCGGGTTGAGGTGGGTCGCCGCCTGCGCCCATTCCGGCAGCAGCTTGACCGAATAGAACACGCCTCCGAGGTAGGTGAGCGGGGTCAGGATGAAGGTCGGGACGATGGTGATGTCGTCGAACTTCTTCGCATACACCGCGTTGACGAAGCCGGCCAGCGAGAAGATGGTCGCGCCGAGCAGTACCGAGGCGAAAGTGATGAAGGGATGCGGAACGCGCACCGGGGTGAACAGCATCGCGATCGCCATCACGATCGCGCCAACCAACAGGCCGCGCAGCACCGCGCCGCCGACATAGCCGGACAGGATCACCCAGTTCGGCATCGGGCTGACCATCAGTTCCTCGATATGGCGGCCGAACTTGGCGCCGAAGAAACTCGAAGAGATGTTGCCGTAACTGTTCTGGATCACGCTCATCATCACCAGCCCCGGCACGATGAAGGCCATGTAGTCGATGCCGTCCATCTGGCCGACGCGCGAGCCGATCAGTCCGCCGAAGATCAGGAAATACAGGGTCATGGTGATCGCCGGTGGCACCAGCGTCTGCGACCAGATCCGCAGGATGCGCGTCACCTCGCGGCGGGTGACGGTCGCGAGCGCGACGAGATTGGGATGGCTCATGCGCGCGCCTCCGCAGCCGTTTCGCGCGGGGCCGAGACCATCCGCACGAACAGTTCCTCCAGCCGGTTCGACTTGGTGCGCATCGATCGCACGCGGATGCCGGCATCGCCCAGCGCGGCGAACACGCGGTTGAGATCCATCGCCCGCGGCATGTCCAGATCGAGCGTGTGCGCATCGAGCGCGGTCAGGGTCGCGCCCTCGATCGCCGGCAGCATTGCGGGCAGCTCACCCTCGACATCGAACAGGAAGCCTTCGACATCCAGCATCGCCAGCATCTGCTTCATCGTGCCCTGCGCGACGATCTCGCCATGGTTGATGATCGCAAGGTTCCGGCACAGCGCCTCGGCCTCCTCCAGGTAATGCGTGGTGAGGATGATGGTGGTGCCTTCTTCATTGATCTTGCGCAGCGTCTGCCACATGCCACGGCGGATCTCGATGTCGACGCCGGCGGTGGGCTCATCGAGGATCAACAGACGCGGCCGGGTCATCATCGCACGGGCGATCATCAAACGCCGCTTCATCCCGCCCGAGAGCGTGCGGCTCATCACTTCGGCCTTGTCCCAGAGTTGCGCCTCGCGCAGCACCTGCTCGGCGCGAACCAGCGCCTCGGCGCGCGCGATGCCGTAGAACCCCGCGTAGTTGACGCAGATGTCCAGCGGCTTCTCGAACATGTTGAAGTTGATTTCCTGCGGGACCAGGCCGAGCTGGCGCATCGCGCCACTGCGGTCGGCGTCGATGTCGATGCCGAATACCTCGACCGTGCCCGAGGTCTTGTTGACCAGCGAGCTGACGATGCCGATCAGGGTCGACTTGCCGGCGCCGTTCGGTCCGAGCAGGGCATGGAAATCGCCGGGCCTGACCTGGAGCGAGACGCCTTTGAGCGCCTCGACACCGTTGTCGTAGGTCTTGCGCAGTTCATGCACGCCCAATGCGGGCGCGAGCGGTGCATCCGTCATCGCGGGCCAAGGTTCGGTCGGGGCCGCCAGTATAGGCGGCGACCCGAGCCCGCCGCGCTCAGAGCCTGTCGGTGGCGCTGATCGCGTCCTCGCCGAACGCCGATTTGGCGAACTTGCGCGCCTGCTCGCAGACCTGGACCTGGATCTCGGGTTTTGCGGTCGGGTAGCGGGTTTCGACGCGCTCGTAGAACTGCCGGTAAACCGCATCATAGGCCTTGGGATCGACGCCCTGCGCGAGCAGATCTTCGCGCCGCGCGCGCTCGCGTGCCTTGATGCGGCTTTCCGGCAACAACTTGCAGGCGAGGATCGCCGATTGCCCCAAGGCGTCCGCCCTGACGCGCTCGGTTTCCTTCTCGCGCAATGCACGTATCGGCATTGGCGCGGGGGTTGCGGTGACGGCTTCGGCATCGGTTTGCGTAGCCGATGGGGAGGTCGCCGAGACATCGGCCGCATCCGCCGCGGGCGCAGCCACTTCCGCGGGCGCAGCTGCCGCCGAAGCGGGGTCGGGCACCGTTGCTGTGGGAGCCTCGCGCTGGCAGCCCGTGATCGCCAGTGCTGTGGACAACACCATCATGGCAGGCAGGATGCGGTGGTCGGAGGCACGCATGTGTCGGATCCTCGTCATGCGGCCGGACATGGCCGCTTGCCGAGCGTAAACCCAAACCCCATTAACATGCGTGTCCGGCCCTGCGCCGCCCGTTCCACGGAGTTCCCCGCGTTGGCCAGCCCGTTGTTCCCGATCCGCCTGACCGCCCGTGCCGCGCTGACGCCGGGCGTGTTGCACCTCAAGTTCGCCCGCGACGACGGCCAGTCGCTCGACTACACGCCGGGCCAGTTCATCCAGATCCATTTCCCGCTCGCGGATGGGACGATGGCGCGGCGCAGCTATTCCTGCGCGACCCGCCACGACCACCACATCGAGCCGGGCGAGGCGGTCGAATTCGTCGCCAGCCGGGTGCCGGGCGGTGCCGCGACCGCGTTGTTCGAGGGCATGGCGATCGGCGAAACCCTGCAGGCCAGCGGACCGCTCGGACTGTTCACGCTCAAGCCGGACGACGCCAACTCACGCTACCTGCTGATCGCCACCGGCACCGGTGTCGCCAGTTATCGCTCGATGCTGCCGGACATCGAGCGGCTGCTGGTCGAGCGCGAACTTTCCATCGTGCTGATGCATGGCGTGCGCACGCCCGGCGACCTGCTGTTCGCCGACGAGTTCTGCGATTTCGCCGCGCGCCATGGCGAACGCTTCCGCTACCTGCCCTGTCTGTCGCGCGAGTTGCCTGCCGATGATGCGGCGTTGCGCGGCCGCGCCGAGGTACGCCACGGCTATGTGCAGAATTTCCTCGGGGAGGTCGCACCGCGGGCCGAAGGCGACATCGCCTACCTGTGCGGCAACCCCAACATGGTCGATGCCGGGGTCGAGGCGCTGAAGGGCTTCGGCCTGCCGATGAAGCACATCCGCCGCGAGAAATACGTCAGCCTGAAGTGAGGCCCGGGCGGCGGATGCCCGGCCACGCGCTTGGCGCGTGGGGCTCGGGTGCGCACGATACGGTGCCTTGTCAGCGCGCACCCTTGCCCGCCGCGAGAAATACTCCAGCCTGAAGCGAGGCGCGCGCGGCGGCGGGCCGGGCATCCACCGCGCCTGGCCTCTGGGCGGGTCACACCCGCACGAGCATCAAAAGATCGCGCCGCGCTGTAAAGCACGCTTGACATCGGACACAAAGCCCCATACCTTTGATGTCAAGTTTGCTTGACACGAGTTGCGACATGACAACGCCCCGCAACACCACTGCCTTGGGTGCCGCCTTCTTCGCCATCGGCATCGCCTTCATGGCGATCGGCATCGGCGGCCAGAAGGCCTTCCTGGGTGTAGGCGCGGCGGTCCTGGTCGTTGGCCTGATCTACATGGGCAAGGCCCGCAAGGGCGGTTGAATCATGATGACCATGCGCCGGTTCATGTGGATTTTCGTCGCCATCGGTCTTGGCTCGCTGCTGCTGGCGGCGGCCGGACAATGGCTGCTGGCCTGGGGTCGCAACGGGGTCCACACCTGGCTCGGCATCGGCATCGCCTATCTGCTCACCGCGGGCGCCTTGCAGTTGATGCCGCGCTGGTGGCGCGAGCACATGGACGACGAGTACGCCCAGCCGGCCGGCCGACGCTATGCACGTGCGGTGATGCCGATCCTCGCGCTCTACTCGGTCACACTGTTCGGTTCGATCTGGCTGATCAAGCGCGGCATCGAACCGATGCCGCTGCGCGCGGTGGTGGCGGTCGTCCCGGCCTTCTCCATCCTGCTGCTGATGTGGGCGGCACTGCGCTACTTCCGCGAGGCCGACGAGCTGCAACGCCGGATCGAAGCCGAAAGCATCGGCGCGGCCTGCCTGGTGGTGGCCTTCGTGTATTTCGCCGGCGGCCTGCTGCAGAAGGCCAAGGTGATCGACGTGCCGTCCGCCGACGCGATGATCTGGGTATTCCCGATGACGATGCTCATCTACGGCATCGCCAAGTTCATCGCGGTCAGGCGCTACCGGTGAGGAACCGCCTGCGTGAACTGCGCGAGATGATGGGCTGGTCGCAGGCGGTGCTGGCCGAACGGCTGGAAGTCTCGCGGCAAACCGTCAATGCGCTGGAAACCGGCAAGTACGACCCTTCCCTTCCCTTGGCTTTTCGCATCGCGCGATTGTTCGAAGCGTCGATCGAATCCATCTTCATCGAGGAGGAATGACCTCATGCACATGCCCCACCCCTTGGCGAGCGTCAGGCTGGCCACGCACCGCAAGACGATCAGGAGACCCCGATGAAACCCCTGTTGCTCGCCCTGCCGCTCGCCGCCGCCGTGCTGGCCGGCTGTGGCAAGGTCCCCGAAGCGCCCGCCGACAAGCGGATGAAACTCGGCCAGCTGGTCTTCGAACCCTGCTCGCTGGATGCACCGATGGCCGGTCAGGCCGCGCTCCAAGCCCAGTGCACCACGTTCGAAGTGCCGGAAGACCGCGCGCAACCGAACGGCCGCAAGGTCGCGCTCAATATCGCCTGGATCCCGGCCGGCAATACCGCCGATCCCGCCCCGGACCCGGTGTTCTTCCTCGCCGGCGGACCCGGCCAGGCGGCGGTCGAGACCTTCCCGGGACTGGCCCCTGTGTTCAAGGACGTGATGAAGGACCGCGGCATCGTGCTGATCGACCAGCGCGGCACCGGCAAGTCCAACCCGCTCAACTGCAAGCAGCCGGAAGAAGAACCGGCCAGTGACGATGTCGCCGCGCAGCGTGCGTTGACCGAGGCTTGCATCCGCGAGCTTTCGAACCGCGCCGACCTGCGCCGCTACACCAGCACCGACGCGGTGGCCGACCTCGACGCGGTGCGCCGGGCGATCGGCGCCGACAAGCTCAACCTGATGGGCGTCAGCTACGGCACCCGCATGGCCCAGCAGTACGCGTTGCGCCATCCGCAGCACGTGCGCACGCTCACCCTTGATTCCCCGGTCCCCAATACGCTCGGACTCGGCAACATCTTCGCCCGCAACCTCGACAACGCGCTGGCCGCACAGTTCGCGCTGTGCAATGAGGACAAGGCCTGCTCCGGCAAGCTGGGCGATCCGCGTGCAGAGCTGCAATCGCTGCTGTCGCGGTTGCGCGCCAACCCCGTGCAGGTCACCTACAACGATGCCAGCACCGGCGAAGAAAAGACCGGCACGCTCGATGGCGACACCGTGGCCGGCCTGGTTCGCATGTACGCCTACATGCCGGCCGCTGCCGCGTTGCTCCCGCAACTCATCCACGAGGCCAACCAGGGTCGCCATGCCGGCCTGATGGCGCTTGCGCAAATGCTGAAGGGCGAAATGAAGGATGCGATGGCGATGGGCATGCAGATGTCGGTGGTCTGCACCGAGGACGCCGGCAGTTTCACCACTCGCGCCGAGGATGCAGACACCGTGCTGGGCAACCGCACCACCGAAGCGATGGCCGAAGTCTGCGCACTCTGGCCGAAGGGCGAAAAACCGGCCGACTTCAATACCGCGCTCAAAGGTGACCTGCCAACGCTGATCCTGACCGGCGAGTTCGATCCGGTCACGCCGCCGAAGTACGGCGAGGAAATCGCCAAGACCCTGCCCAACGCGCGCTGGCTCAACCTCAAGGGCCAGGGCCACAGCGTGATCGGCGCCGGCTGCATGCCCAAGCTGTTCGCCCAGTTCATCGAGAAGGCCGACGCCAAGGCACTCGATCCCAAGTGCCTGGACCAGCTCGGCTCCGTGCCGCCCTTCACCAGCTTCAATGGCTGGGAACCGTGACCGTCCGCATCGACAAGGAACCCAACCCATGATCGTCGCAGAACACCTGCGCAAGACCTTTCCCGGCAAGGGCAAGAAAGCCGCGCCCGTCATCGCGGTGGACGATGTCAGCTTCACCGCCCACGACGGCCAGATCACCGGCCTGCTCGGCCCCAACGGCGCAGGCAAGACCACCACCATGCGCATGCTCTACACGCTGATGAAGCCCGAGACCGGCCGCGTGCTGGTGGATGGCGTCGATGTCGCTGCCGATGCCAACGCGGTGCGCCGTTCGCTGGGCGTGCTGCCGGACGCGCGTGGCGTCTACAAGCGGCTGAGCGCGCGCGAGAACATCACCTACTTCGGCGAGCTGCACGGCCTGTCCCCGGCCA
This sequence comes from Pseudomonadota bacterium, assembly GCA_023461075.1. GTDB lineage: Bacteria > Pseudomonadota > Gammaproteobacteria > Xanthomonadales > Xanthomonadaceae > Solilutibacter. The sequence continues at coordinate 15,804 of JAEWNY010000090.1, forward strand.
CGATCGCCGAGCGCACCGCGCGATTGGCCAAGGCGCTGCAGATGGAGGATTTCCTCGATCGCCAGACCGAAGGCTTCAGCCAAGGCCAGCGGACCAAGACCGCGATCGCGCGCGCGCTGGTGCATGACCCGAAGAACGTGATCCTTGACGAGCCGACCAACGGGCTGGATGTCATGACCACCCGCGGATTGCGCGAATTCCTGCGCCAGCTGCGCGCCGAAGGCCGCTGCGTGATCTTCTCCAGCCACATCATGCAGGAGGTCGCCGCGCTCTGCGATCGCATCGTCATCATTGCCGATGGCCGGGTCATGGCCGAAGGCACCCCGGAAGAGCTGCGCGCCAAGGCCGGCATCGACAACCTGGAGGACGCCTTCGTGCGCCTCATCGGCAGCGAGGAGGGCCTGCACGCATGAACATCGACATCCGCACCATGCTCACGGTGATGCGCAAGGAACTGCGCGACTTCTACCGCGATCGCAAGACCTTCCTGATGACGATGCTGCTGGCACCACTGATGTACCCGGTGCTGATGCTCGGCATCGGCAAGTTGGCCGAGTCGCGCGCGAACACCCAGCTGGAGAAAGCATTGGTGATTCCGGTGTCCGGGGGCGAGCACGCGCCGACCCTGGTTGCCCACCTGGCCAGCCAGGGCATCACCCTCCGCAAGGCCAGTGCGTCGGAGGTCGAAGCCGGCGTGCGCAACCAGGACGACGAGGTCGGCCTGATCATCGATCCGGCCTTCGGCAAGGACTGGCGCGCGGGCAAGCCGGCCAAGGTCGAGGTGGTCACCGATTCCACCCGGCGCAATTCGGACGTGCCGGCCGGCCGCGTGCAGAAAGCGGTGCAGGGTTACTCGCAAAGCGTCGGTGCGTTGCGTTTGCTGGCTCGCGGGGTGAACCCGGCGGTGGGCGCAGCGGTGGCGGTCGGCACCCGCGACATGGCGACGCCGGAGGCCAAGCGCGGCGTCATCCTCACCGCCATGCTGCCGATGATCCTCTCGATCTTCGCCTTCATCGGCGGCGCACACCTGGCCATGGACACCACGGCGGGCGAGCGCGAGCGGCAATCGCTTGAGCCCTTGCTTGCCACACCCGCATCACGCGGTGCGATCGTCAGCGGCAAGATGCTGGCCGCCGCGATCATCGGCGTCACGGTGATGGTACTGATCCTGCTCAGTTTCAAACTGAGTGCGGCGCTGGTGCCGGGCATGGGCCGGATGCTGGATGTCAGCGTTCGCGCGATCGGCAGCCTGCTGCTGGCATTGTTGCCGCTCGCCTTGATCGGTACCGCGCTGTTGACCCTGCTGGCCGCCGGCGCCAAGAGCATGAAGGAGGCGCAGGTGCACATGACCTGGCTGATGTTCATGCCGATGTTGCCGGCCTTCGCGTTCATGGCCTATCCGATCAAGGACACCGAGCTCTGGCAGTACGCGGTGCCGTTCCTCTCGCAGAACCAGCTGATCCAGAAGATCACCCGCGGCGAATCCCCTTCGCCCGAGCAATGGGGCGTCTATCTGACTTGCTCGCTGGCACTGGCGGGCTTGCTGTGGCTGGCCGCGGTCTGGCGCTACCGGCAGGAGAAGCTGGCGATCTCATCCTGAAGATGCTCGCTCAGGCAATGGAAAAAGCCCGGCTTTCGCCGGGCTTTTTCCTGCTGCGAAGACCGCGATCAGTCGCCGGGGGAGAAGCTGACCGTGCGGCGGGTGGTAACCGGGCTTGCGACCGGCTGGAAGCGCCAGCGCTTCACCGCCGCCAACGTCTCGTTGTTGAACACCCGCGGCGGGTTGGCATTGACCACGCGGGCCGAGGTCACCGCGCCGTTCGGGCCGACGGTGAACTCGACCTGCACCGAGCCGGACTGGCCACTGCGCAGTGCCTCTGACGGATAGCGCGGCTGCGGCGTGCTGATCGCCACCAGATCGCCGCTGCTGGCGCGTGCCGCAGGTGCCGGCGACGCAGCGGCGGGTGCGGGCGCGGCCGTGCGCTGCGCGGCGGCGCGTTGCTCGGCCTGTCGGCGTTCCTCTGCCTCGCGGGCGGCGGCCTGCTGCTGCGCCTGCGCCTGTGCGGCCTGTTGCTCTCGCTGGGTCTCGGCCGCACGCAGTTCCGCCAAGCGGCGTTCTTCCGCCTGTTTCGCGGTGAGCTGTTGCGCGGCCTGCTGCTGCATCTTCTGCTGCTCGGCAAGCCGCTGCTTCTCCAGCTCGGCCTGCCTGGCGGCGTCCTGCTCGCTGGTCGCGACATCCTGCTGGCGCTGGGCCAGCGTCGCCTGCGCATCGGCGATGCCCTGCTTCAGCCGCGGCAGCGCCGGGGCCTTGGCATCGGTCTTCTCCAGCAGCGCATAGAGTCGCTGCGCCTCGGCGAAGTCGTCGCGGGTGATCGCCTGTTCGGTGGCGATCAACGTATAGGGCTGCAGATCGGTCAACGCACCGGTTACCGCGGCATCGCCCGGCGACTTGTCGCGCAGGGCCAGGTAGTACTCCATGGCGTTGTTGCCTGCCGGCGCATACAGCCGCTGCTCGGACACCGCCTGGGTGGCCGCCTCGCGCAGCTGGTCGGGCGACATCGCCGCCACGGCGGCAGAGACCGCCTGTGCGGGCGCCGCGGGCGCGGACGATTGCGCGGACGGCGCGGCGGCCTGGTCTTCCTGCTTGCCCTTGCAGGCCACCAGCCCGCAGGCCAGCGCACCGGCCAGCGCAAGGCGCAGGGCGGCGTTGGTTTCGTGGTGACGCAACATCTTGTTTCCCCCGGTTCCCGGCCATTGCAGCCGTTGCAGCTGCATACATCGCGCCACCGACCGGGTTTTGTCAACCGGTGGCGTGCAAATGGTGGCTTTTTTGTGTGGTCCGTTCGCTATCCCGCCTGCCGGCGCCGGGGCGAAGATTCGGTTTCATGGACCGGCCCGTGCGCGAGTCGGGTCAAGGCGGCGGCATCGAGCACCTCCACCTGGCGGCCATGGACATCGATCAGACCATCCTCCTGCAGGCGGGTGAAGCCGCGGCTGACGGTCTCCAGGGCGAGGCCGAGGTAATTGGCGATGTCTATACGGCTCATCGGCAGGCGGATCCGCAGCGGATCGCGGCCGATGCCGCGCAGGCGCTCGGACAGGCCATGCAGGAACAGCGCGATGCGCTCGTTGGCCTGGCGCCGCACCAGGATTTCGCGATGGTCCTGGTCGCGGCCCAGGCTCATCCCGATCACCCGCATCAACTGCTGCTGCAGGCCGGGGATCTGCGCGGCGATCGCCGACAGCTGGCCGAAGGGGATCTCGCACAGGCTGGTATCGGTGAGCGCCACGGCATCGCAACGATGCCGGCCGCTGGCCAGGGCATCGAGCCCGATCAATTCGCCCGGCAGATGGAACCCCACCAGCTGCTCATCGCCCTGCTCGCTGTAGGTGAGGGTCTTGACCGCGCCGTCGCGGGTGACGAACACCGAGCCCATGTCCTCGCCCATGCGGAACAGGTGCGCGCCGGACTTGAGCGGCCGCCGGGTGCGGATGATCTCGTCCAGCCGGCGCAGGTCGTCGTGGCTCATGCCGCCGGCCAGGCACAACTGCTGCAGCGAGCACTGCGCGCAGCTGCGGCGCAGGCCCGGTAGATCGATCGCCGCTTCGCTCATACGCACATTATGCGCCGGCGCAGGATCTCATGTTGCATCGCAGTAACGCGGCAGCGATCACGCCGGCAGGCTGCGGCAGCCCAGCGCCGTGAGCAGCCCGTGCATACCGGGGACCTGCATCAGCCAGGGCGCCGCCAAGGTCAGCAGGCCGGCAAGCAAGATCATCGCGCCCAGCACCAGACGCAGGCCGCGACGCTGCAACCACGCCGCTGCGCGTGCGCCCGACCAGGTGAGCGGCACCATCAACGGCAGCGTGCCCAGGCCGAACGCCAGCATCGTCATGCCGCCGTGCAGGGCCGACGCCTGCAACCACGCCGCTGCCAACACCGTGGTGCTGAGGCCGCAGGGCAGCCAGCCCCACAGCATGCCCAGCGCAAAGCGGCGCGGCGCGGTATCGGCGGGCATCACGTGGCGCTGCAGCGGCTGCAATCGTCGCCACAACGCCTGTCCCGGTCGCGCCAGGAAACCGAACTTTCCGGCCGGCAGCAGCAACCGCAGCGCCACCAGCACCAGCACCGCGCCGACCAGCATGCGCGAGCCGGTCGCCAGCCATTCCAGGCGCGCGACGCGCAGGATGCCTCCGCCGATGCCGCCGGCGATGACCCCGGCCAACACATAGCCACCGACGCGGCCTAGATTGACCAGCCCTGCATCCCATAGCCGGTTGCCGCGCGAACTGGCCCCGAATCCGGTGGCGATGCCGCCGCACATCGCCGCGCAGTGCACGCCGCCCAGCAGGCCGGTCAGCCAGGCCGATGCGAGCACCAGCCAGTCAATCGGCATCGCGTGGTTGGTTGTTGTCTGTCACGCGCGATGCAGTCTGGCGCGGCGGCAGCTCGTTCGGGTCCTCGCGCAGGATGTCGAGCGCCGGGGTTTCAAGGTCGTCGAACTGCCCGCGTCGCACCGCCCAGACGAACGCAGCCACCGCCAGGCCCAGCAGGATCAGGCTGATCGGGATGAGCGCAAGCAGGATGTTCATTCTTCGGGCGTCCTCGCTAGGCGCAGGGCATTGAGCGTGACCAGCAGCGATGAGGCCGCCATGCCCAGCGCCGCTATCCACGGGGTTACATGACCGGTCGCCGCCAATGGCAACGCCAACAGATTGTAGGCGCTCGCCCATGCCAGGTTCTGCCGGATCACCGCCCGCGTGCGTCGCGCGATGGCGATTGCCTGCGGGATGCGCTCCAGTCGCGGCGAAGTCACCACCCAGTCGGCCGCGCGCTGCGCGAGGGCCGCGCCCTCGCTCATCGCCAGCGACACGTCCGCGCCAGCCAGCACCGGCGCATCGTTGATGCCATCGCCGACCATCGCCACCCGGTGTCCTTGCGCCTGCAATACACGCACGCGTCGCAGCTTGTCTTCGGGGGTCTGCCGCGCGGCCCGCCGATCGATGCCGAGCGTGTCGGCGAGCGCGCCGACCGCAGTTTCACCGTCACCGCTGGCCAATTCGATGTCGATGCCCAGCGCCTTCAGCGATTGCACCGCCGACACGGCATCCTGACGCATCGACTCCTCCAGCTCGAAGCGCGCGAAGGTCCGCTCGCCGTCGCCGAGCCACAACGCTTGGCCATGGTCGTCCGCATCGCGCGCCGCGAACCCGGCATGTCCCAGCTTCCAGCGCCGGCCATCGACCACGCCCTCGATGCCCTGCCCGGGCAGTTGTCGCACGTCTTCGGCAATGAATGCCTGATCGCCCGGAATCCGCGCGATGGCGCGAGCCAGCGGATGCCGGCTGTCGCGTTCCAGCGCCTGTGCAATCGCGATCATTCGGGCACGCGATTGCCCATCCATCACCTCGACACCGGCGATGCGCGGTTGGCCATCGGTGAGCGTGCCGGTCTTGTCGAAGACCAGCGTGTCCACCTCGGCCAGGCGGTCGAGTGCCTCCTCGCGCACGCCAAGCACGCCGAGTTTCGACATCGCGCCATGCGCGGCAGCCAAGGCGGACGGAATCGCCAGCGAAAGCGCGCACGGGCAACTCACCACCAGCACCGCCAGCGTGACCTCGAACGCACGCGCCGGATCGTGCCAGCGCCAGAACAGGTAGACGAGGACCGCCGAGGCCAGGAGCATCGCCACGAAACGGTGCGCGATGCGGTCGGCGACGCGCGCCAGACGCGGGCGCTCGGCCTGCGCGTCCTCGACCAACCGCGCCAGTTCGGAGAGCCGCGTGTCCGCGCCAAGGCTGCCGACCTCGACTCGCGCCGGCGCGTCCGCGCACAGGCTGCCGGCGTAGACCGCGTCACCTGCACGCTTGCGCACGGGCGTCGATTCCCCGGTCAGCAGCGCTTCGTCGAAGGCGGCCTCGGACAGGGCGATGCCATCGGCCGGCACCGGCTCGCCCGGCGCGATCCGCACGATGTCGCCGATCGCCAACTGCGCCACCGGCACCTGTTCACGCGCTTCCTCGCCCCCGCCAGCCATTTCGCGCGTCGCCAGCAGCGGCCGCGCACGCGCCAGCGCATCGACCTGCGCGCTCGCCGCCTTGCGCGCGCCCTGCTCGATCATCCGCGCGGCCAGCAGCAGGAAGACGAACATCACCGCCGCATCGAACCAGACATGCACGCCGTGGCGCACGGTCTCGACCACGCTCGCGCCCCAGGCCAGCAGGGTGGACGTGGCGATCAGCGTGTCCATGCCGAGGCGGCGATGGCGCATTTCGCGCCACATGCCTTCGATGAACGGCCACCCCGAATAGAACACCACCGGCGCCGACACCATCACCGTGATCCAGCGGAAGAAGTCGCGGGTGGCGGCGGACATTTCACCGGCGGTATCGAGGTAAAGCGCCTCGGCGAACATCATCGCCTGCATCGCGCCGAGCCCGGCGATGCCCATGCGCAGGATCCAACGGTTGCGCTCGCGCCGCCGCGCTTCTTCGCGTGCCAGGCCCGTGGCGAGGTAGGCGCGGTAACCCAGCTTCGCCATGCGTTCCAACGGTCGCGACAGTGGCGTGGCCTGCGGCCGCCAGCGGATGCGAACGCGCCCGGTCACCGCGTTGGCGATCACATCCTCGACGCCCGCCTCGCGACGAAGCGCCTTGTCGATCAACCACGCACACGCCGCGCAACGCATGCCGTCGGTGAGCACGGTGATCTCGCGACTGCCATCGGCCAGCGTGCGCACATGGCCGGCGACGATGTCGTCGCGGTCCCAGACCGCGTAATCGATCGGTTCGGTACCGACCCGGTCGGCCGCTTCGCTGCGCAGGCGATAGTAGTCGTCCAGATCGGCATCGCGGATCCATTGCGTGGCGGCGCGGCAGCCTTCGCAGCAGAACGCACGCATCGCGCCTTCGAGCTCGGCTCGCACCGGCGAGGACGGCAGCGCCTCGCCGCAATGGAAGCAGCCGGAATCGTGCGGCATGGCTTCAGCCATCGCGCGATGTCAGTCCGCGGCAAGTGCCGGCGACAACACCACCGCGCTCTGCTCCTTGGGCATGCGCGCGCGCAGGCGCCAGCTTTCGTTGCCCGGGGTCAGGCTGAACTTCCAGGCATGGCCGCGCGAGGACTCGAACAGCTCGCGCGAGAGCCAGCCTTGGTCGCTCGGTTGCAGGGAGAGCGTGCGGTCCTGCGCGCTGTCGGTGGGGTGCTCGGCAAGCAGGCGCAACGATTGCCCGCGCGGGAAATTGCCGGCCACGGGCAACACCTCGATGCGCCCGTCGCGCTCGCGCAACAATGCGCGCAAGCCCAGCGCCTGCGCGCGCGAATCGGCATCAAGATCGGTCTGCTGGATCTGCGCGGTGCGCTGCACGGCATCGGCGACATCGCCGCCATCGCGGTGGCGGATGGCGATGACCAGCGTCGCGATGCCGGCGATGACCACCAGCGCCGGCAGGCCGAACACCAGCCAGACCATCGGTTCGCGATGGGCCTTGCGCGGTTGCTCGCCCATCACATCGGCCCGAAGAAGGTGCTGTCCACCTGCTCACTGGCCGCGCCATCGCTCGACTTGACGGTGAACCTGACCGGGTTGGAGCCGGCCACGCCCGCGGGCGCACGCAGCGCCAGCGGCAAGGTGAGTACCTCTTCGGGTTCGGCATCGACCGTCATTGCACCGCCGACCATGCCGATGCCCTTTCCTGCCTCGACATCGATCACGAAGGTGCGCGCGATGTTGTCCTTGTTGACCACGCGCAGGGTGTAGCCGTTCTCGATCTCGCCCTGCTCGGCCACGCGATACAGCGCGTTGCGGTCGCGCATCGCCTCCACGATCAGCGGCGTGCGATGGGTCACACCCCACGCCCACGCCGCGAAGATGCCGCCCAGCACCAGGCCATAGAGCAGGATGCGCGGCCGGAGGACATGAGTGGTCTTGCTGTCGATCGCGTTCTGCGTCGAATATCGGATGAGTCCGCGCGGATAGCCCATCTTGTCCATCACCTCGTCGCAGGCATCGATGCAGGCACCGCAGGCAATGCATTCGTACTGCAGGCCGTTGCGGATGTCGATGCCGACCGGACAGACCTGCACGCAGATGGTGCAGTCGATGCAATCGCCGAGTTCCTCCGCCGGGAACTTCGGCAACGGCTCGCGCACCGGCGCGAACTCCGCCATGCCGGTATAGCCACGCGCCTGCGCCGCGGAATCGGCAGCCACCGCGTGGCCGGATGCGCGGAACACGTAATCGTAGGCCAGCGCCTTGTCCAACAGCCCGCGGCCTCGCTCCATCACGCCGCCCAAGCCGCGCTTTCGCGGGCCGCGCGGTTCGCCGCGCATCGGGTCGTAGGCGATGATCAGGGTATTGCGGTCGAACATCGCGCTCTGGAAGCGCGCATACGGGCACATGTACTTGCACACCTGTTCGCGCATGAAACCGGCGAAGCCCCAGGTGGCGAGCGCGTAGAAGAACACCCAGAAGGTTTCCCAACCGCCCCATTGCCAGCCCGGTGCAATCAGCGGCGCGCGCGCGAACAGCTCGCGAATCGGGGTGAAGAAGCCGACGAAGGTGAAGCCGGTCCACAGCGCGAACAACGCCCAAGCCAGATGCTTGCCGCCCTTGCGCAGGATCTTCTCGCGGTTCCACGGCATCTTGTCCAGCTTCATGCGACGGCCACGGTCGCCTTCGATCGCGTTCTCGATCCACATGAAGATCTCGGTCCAGACCGTCTGCGGGCAGGCATAACCGCACCAGATCCGGCCGGCGATCGCGGTGACGAAGAACAACAGCAGCCCGGCCATGATCAACAGCATGGCCAGGAAGATGAAGTCCTGCGGCCAGAAGGTCAGCCCGAAGACGTAGAACTTGCGCGCAGGCAGGTCGAACAGCACCGATTGCCGTCCGTCCCAGTTGATCCACGGGAACACGTAGTACATGCCGAGCAAAACCCACACCGCGATCTTGCGCAGGCGATCGAAGCGGCCGCTGACCTCGCGCGCGTAGATCTTGCGCTCGCTGACGTAATACGAGTTGCCGGCGTCATCGACGACATCCAGCGGGATTTTCTTGCTCATCGCGGCATCACTCCGGCGGGAGCGCGCGGTTGAAGCGGCTGGCCGGGCGCAACAGGATCCAGGTGAAATAGCTGGAGGACGCGGTCGCCAACCAGAACATGAAGAAGCCGACGCTGTAGCCCATCGGACGGGTCATCGGCAGCGAGGGGAAGGTCTGGTCACGCAGCGCGATGGGGTCGACAAAAGCGAAAAACACCATCGTCGCCACGCAGGCGGCGAAGAAGCTCGGCCACAGGATCGCCCCGATCCGCTGGGCGAGCGGACGGGGCGGATGATCCAGCTGCGGCTCGGTGAAATCCGGCATCAGTTGGCGTTGGCTGCGGGTGCCGCCGCGTTCTGGCCGCGGCTCAAGGACCAGACATAGGCGCCAACCAGGCGCGTACGGGTATCGCCGAGCAGGGCCTCGTGCGCCGGCATCACGCCATGGCGTCCCTCGTTGATCGTGTGGCGCAGCGACTCGGTGCTGTTGCCATAGAGCCAGTAATCGTCGGTGAGGTCGGGTGCACCGAGCTGCGGATTGCCCTTGCCGTCGGCGCCGTGGCAGCTGACGCAGACACCGTCGTAAAGCTTCTTGCCCTGACTGGCCATGAAGTCGTTCTGCAGGTTGGCGTTCTTCTGAGAGAGCGTGCGCACATAGGCGATCACGTATTCGACCGCCTGGTCGCCGCCGGTGCCGCGCAGGACCTCGCCCCACGGCGCCATCACGCCCTGGCGGCCTTGCTGGATGCTGGCCAGCACTTCACCGGGCGTGCCGCCCCAGTGCCAGATCGTATCGGTGAGGTTGGGGTAGCCGATCGCACCCTTGCCGCCCGAGCCGTGACAGGTGGCGCAGGTGTTGTTGAAGATGCCACGGCCGATCGCCACCGCCTTCGGGTCCGCGGCCAGCTGGTCGATCGGCTTGCCGGCGAACGGCGCGAAGGTCGCCTCGAGCTTCTTGTTCTCGGCCGCCTGCTCCTTCTCCATCTCCCCCACCGAGGTCCACCTGGAGGTGCCGGCAAAGGCACCGAAGCCGGGGTAATAGACCAGGTATCCGACCGAAAAGATGATGGTCAGCCAGAACAGGTTGATCCACCACTTCGGCATCGGCTTGTTGTATTCGGTCAGGTCGCCGTCCCAGACGTGGCTGGTTTCTTCGGGCGCCGGGTCGCCCGGGCGGCGCTTGGAATTCGACAACAGCAGCCAGATGCAGCCGACCACGTTGATGACGACCAGCGCGATGATCCAGATCGACCATCCGCTGCCGAGGGAAGAGGTCCAGTCGCTCACGGCGATTGCTCCTTGTTGCGGTTGCCGGCTTCGTGGGCGGCAACGGGTTCTTGGTCATCCAGCGGCAGCCGGGCGGCGGCATCGAAGTCGCGCTTGCGGCGCGGGCTCCAGGCCCAGATCCAGCCGATCAGAAACAGCACCAGCAGGACGGCGGTGATGATGCCGGAGAGCATTCTCAGCCTCCCTTCGGCGCGCCGCGCCCCAGGCCCTGCAGGTAGGCGACCACGGCATCGAGTTCGGTCCTGCCGGCCACCGCTGCCGGGGCTTCGGCGATCTCCTTGTCGCTGTACTTCTCGTGGGCGACCACGTTCAGTGCGCGCATGTTGGACTGCAGCTGGGCGGCATTGATCGTGCCCGTCTGCAACCACGGGAAGGACGGCATGTTGGATTCCGGCACCACGTCGCGCGGGTTGATCAAGTGCGCGCGATGCCAGTCATCGGAGTAACGGCCGCCCACGCGCGCCAAGTCCGGCCCGGTACGCTTGGAACCCCACTGGAACGGACGGTCATAGACCGATTCACCCGCCAGCGAATAGTGGCCGTATCGTTCGGTCTCGAAGCGCAGCGTACGCACCATCTGCGAGTGGCAGTTGTAGCAACCTTCGCGGATGTAGACGTCGCGGCCGGCCAACTCCAGCGCCGGATAGGGCTTGACGCCCGGCAGGGGTTGCACCGCCTCGGCCTGGAACATCAGCGGCACGATCTGCGCCAGTCCGCCGAAGGACACCGCCACGGTGATCAGGATCGCCATCAGGGTGACGTTCTTCTCGATCGTCTCGTGGCTGAAGCCCGTGTTCTTGTTCTCGCTCATGGGATCGTACTCCATCGTCCAGTCAGGCGCGGGCTTCGGATGCGTGCGGCGGCAGCACCGGTTGCGGGTCATTGACCGCTTGCGCGGCGCGCAGTGTTTTCACCACGTTCCAGACCATCACGCCCATGCCGGCCAGCACCAGCAGGCCGCCGAGCAGGCGCCCGAAGTAGTACGGGTAGGTCGCGTTCAGCGCTTCGACGAAGCTGTAGGTCAGGGTGCCGTCGGCATTGGTGGCGCGCCACATCAGGCCCTGCATCACGCCGGCGATCCACATCGAGGCGATGTAGAACACCACGCCCACGGTGTGCAGCCAGAAGTGCAGGTCGATCGCCTTCACCGAGAACATCTGCTGCTGGCGGGTCAGCCACGGGATCAGCGCGTAGATCGAGCCGAGCGAGATCATCGCCACCCAGCCGAGCGCGCCGGCGTGCACGTGACCGACCGTCCAGTCGGTGTAGTGCGAGAGCGAGTTGACCGTCTTGATCGACATCATCGGCCCCTCGAAGGTCGACATCATGTAGAAGCTGATGGCGACGATCAGGAACTTCAGCACCGGGTCGGTGCGCAGCTTGTGCCAGGCGCCGGACAGTGTCATCACGCCGTTGATCGCGCCACCCCAGGACGGCGCCAGCAGGATCAGCGAGAACACCATGCCGAGCGACTGCGCCCAATCCGGCAGCGAGGTGTACAGCAGGTGGTGCGGGCCGGCCCACATGTAGATCGAGATCAGCGCCCAGAAGTGCACGATCGACAGGCGATAGGAATAGATCGGGCGGCCAGCAACCTTGGGCACGAAGTAGTACATCATCCCGAGGAAGCCTGCGGTCAGGAAGAAGCCGACCGCGTTGTGGCCGTACCACCATTGCACCATCGCATCCACGGCGCCGGCATAGACCGGGTAGGAGTGCAGCAGGCCGGACGGGATCGCCAGCGAGTTGACGATGTGCAACAAGGCGATGGCGAGGATGAAGCCGCCGTAGAACCAGTTGGCGACGTAGATGTGCTTGACCTTGCGAATGGCAATGGTGCCGAAGAACAACACCGCATAGGCCACCCAGACCACGGCGATGGCGACGTCGATCGGCCAGATCAGCTCGGCGTATTCCTTGCCCTGGGTCAGGCCCAGCGGCAGGGTGACGGCGGCAGCGACGATGATCAGCTGCCAGCCCCAGAACACGAACGCCGCCAGCTTGTCGGAGATCAGCCGCACATGGCTGGTGCGCTGTACGCACCACAGGCTCGTCGCGAACAGGGCGGAGCCCCCGAAGGCGAAGATCACCGCATTGGTATGCAGCGGACGCAGACGCCCGTACTGCAGCCACGGGATGCCGTCGGTGAGCGTGGGCCAGTACAGCTGCGCGGCGATGATGACGCCGACCAGCATCCCGACCACGCCCCACACCACGGTGGCGATGGAGAATTGCATCACCACCTTGTCGTTGTAGAAGCCCTTCGCGTTGTTGTCCATTGCAGAGTCCTCGATGACACCGAGCATTGTCGTGAATGCGCAGCAGCGTCCACTTGATCCACGTCAAGTATGGCTGTGCGTGCTTGGCAGCCGGCAGTTTAACCGGCTCCTACCGCCGTCTCGCGATACATTCTCATTTGGGCGATGACAGCTGCCTTCGAACGTGGGCTCACTTGCCCACGCAGAAGGTGGAGAAAATCGCCCCGAGCAGGTCGTCCGGCAGGTTGCGCCCGGTGCTTTCTCCCAGCGCGTCGTGTGCCAGACGCAGGGCTTCGGCGGCGAGCTCGGGTTGCGATGCCGCCAGCTCTTCGGCCGCGCGCGCAAGCCAATCCATGCAGGTCCGCAAGGCCCGCACATGACGCGCGCGTGCGCTGAAAGCGCCCTCGCCCGCGACCAGGTCCTGGCCGGCGATGCGACTGATCGCTTCTTCGAGTTCCGCCAGCCCCTGCCCGGTCCGCGCCGACACCCGCAGCACGTTCCCGGCCGTCACCGGCTTCGACCCATCCGCAAGATCCGCCTTGTTGTGCACAAGCAGCCGGTGCGGGACCGCCTGCCAGTCCGCGGCGAACACCTCGGCTTCCTGCGGCGCGCGCGCATCGACCACGATGATCGCGAGGTCGGCGCGCGCCAATTCCGCTCGCGCACGACGGATGCCTTCGCGCTCGATGGCATCGCCGGTCTCGCGCAGGCCGGCGGTATCGACCAGGGTCAGGTCGATGTCGCCGATCCGCACCGTTTCGCGCAGCAGGTCGCGGGTGGTGCCGGCGATGTCGGTGACGATGGCGCGCTCGCTGCGTGCCAGTGCGTTGAGCAAGGAGCTCTTGCCGGCGTTCGGCGGCCCGATGATCACCGCATGCAGGCCATCGCGCAGGCGCTGCCCGGCCTCGGCTTTCGCCAGCAGGCGCGAGAGGTCGTTGCGGATACTTTCAAGTGTTGCCCCGAGCCTGGCTTCGGAAAGCGTCTCCAGAGGCTCATCGGCGAAATCGATCGCCGCCTCGGCCTGCACCCGCAGGGCCATGAGGCGCGTGCCGATCGCTTCGACTTCGCGCGAGAACGCGCCATCGAGCGAACGCCGCGCCGCGCGTGCGGCCTGTTCGCTGCCGGCGCCGATCAGGTCGGCGATCGCTTCGGCCTGTATCAGGTCCAGCTTGCCGTTCTCGAACGCGCGCGCGCTGAACTCGCCGGCACCGGCCTGGCGTGCGCCGTGCGCGATCGCGGTATCGATGAGTTGCCGCAACAGCACCGGGCTGCCGTGCGCCTGCAGCTCGGCGATGTCCTCGCCGGTGAAACTGGCGGGTGCGCGGAACGTGATCGCGATGCCATCGTCCAGTACCTCTCCGGCCGAATCGTGGAAACGCGCGTGGGTCGCCTGGCGCACGGGCAAGCGGCGTGCGCAGATCGCTTCGGCGATCGCGATCGCGCGTGGACCGGACAGTCGCACGATGCCGATTCCGCCCGCCCCGCTCGCGCTGGCAATGGCGACGATCGTGTCGCGCGTGGGCAGCATCATCACCTCCATCGCCACGGCATCGCAAAAGCGAAGGGCCCGCGTCGCGAGCCCCTGCTGGTCATTTCTTCGCCAGCGCCGGCTTGGCCGGTGCGTCGCCGTACTTCTTCAGCATGTACCACTGCTGCAGCAGGCCAAGACCCCCGTTGGCGACCTGGTAAAGCACCAGGCCCGCGGGCAGGAAGGCCAGCAGCACGCCGAACACCACCGGCATCGCCTTCATCATCTTCTGCTGCATCGGGTCCATGCCTGGCGCCATCGGCGTCAGGTGCTGGGTCGCGATCATGATCCCGGCGTTCAGCACCGGCAGGATGAAGTAGGGGTCGCGCGCGGTGAGGTCCTGGATCCAGCCGATCCACGGCGCATGGCGCAGTTCCACCGCTTCGGAAAGCACCCAGTACAGGGTCATGAAGATGATGATCTGCGGGATGATGGGCAGACAGCCGCCGACCGGATTGATCTTCTCGGTCTTGTACAACTCCATCATCGCCTGCTGGAACTTCTGCTTGTCGTCGCCGTAGCGTTCCTTGAGCTGCGCCAGCCGCGGCTGGAACTTGCGCATCTTGGCCGCCGACTTGTACTGCGCGTTGGACAGCGGGAACAGCGCGATCTTCAACAGCACCACCAGACCGATGATCGCCCAACCCCAGTTGCCGATCAGCCCGTGCAACTTCGACAGCACCCAGAACAGGCCTTCGCCCAGCATCGCGAAGATGTCGAAGCGGCTGTAGTCGACCGCGCGGTCGAGCTTGGGCACGCCCTGCGCCTGGATCTGCTCGACCAGCTTCGGCCCGACCCACAATCGCGCGGACGTGGTCGCGCTCTGGCCCGGCGCCAGCGTGAACTGCGGCCCGGTGGCGGAGATCGATGCGGCGCTGCCCTGTTGGTCGAGCGCGTACAACGCCGGCTGGTCGGCCTGCGGGATCCACGCGCTGAAGAAATGATGCTGCAGCATCGCCAACCAGCCGCCGGCAATGGTGCGGTTCAACTTGCCATCGTCGAGGTAGTCGTCGAAGCGGCGACGCTCGTAGCCGTCTTGCTTGCTATACCAGGTGGCGCCGCGGAAGCTGTACGACTCGGGGTGGAACATGTTGGCCTTGATCGCCTGCGGCACCTGCACCAGCTGGCGATAGACGTAACCACTCCAGGGCGCGCTTCCGCCGTTGCGCACCACATCGCGCACCTCGACCGCGTAGCTGCCGCGCTTCAATACGTAGGTGCGCTGGATGCTGACGCCGTCCGGGCCGTTCCACACGAACGGGATTTCCAGCGTGTCCTGGCCCGGCGCCAGGGCATGGGCCTTGCCCGGCTGGGTCGGCACGAAGCCGGATTGATGGTTGGGTGCGGCGCCGCCGTTCTGCCCGACCCAACCACTCTGCGCCGCGTAATAGCGCGCCGGGTCCGGGCTCAACAGTGCGACCGGCGGACTACCGGCATCGCGGGTCTGCGGGTATTTGAGCAGATCGGCCTCGCGCACGTTGCCGCCATCGAGCACCAGCTTGAGCACATCGGTTTGGGCGATGACGCCTTGGGCCGGCACCACCGGCGTGGACACCGCGCCGCCGGCAGGCGTGGCGGTCGGCACTTGCGCCACGGGCACGGCAGGCACCGCGCTGGGCGCTTGGCCCGGCACCATGTCCGGCACCGCCGCGACCTGCGCCACCGGCGTGAGCGGCGCGTTCGCGGCCTGCTGTTCCTTGCCCCACTCCATCCACAGCAGGGTCGCCACCATCAGCCAAGCGAAGACAAGGAAAAGGCGGGTCTGGTTCATCAAGGCGTGCTCGGGTCGGGCCGGTGAAGCGAGGGCCCGGCATTCGGGGAAAGGGAATCGCCGCGCATTGTGCCGGTCGCACCCGGCCGCGGCAACGAGCCGGCGCGGCGCAAGGTGTCGATGAAGGCGTTCGCCAGGTCCGTATTGCCCAGTTTCGCCGCGGCGGGCCTCGCGACCACGACGAAGGAACGCGCCGGCATCAGCGCGCGATGGCGCCGGAAGGTATCGCGCAGGACACGCTTGATGCGGTTGCGTCCTACCGCACGGGCATCGACCTTGCGCGACACCGCAAGACCGAGCCGCGCGCCGCCATCTTCATGCCGGTCCGGCAGCGCCGCCGCATGCAAGGTGAGCGCGGGATGGTGGATCCGTCGGGCATTGCCGAACACCTGCGCATACTGCGCAGACGAACGAACCCGCGCCGTTTTGGGGAAACGGGCGGGTGCACGGGATGTCATGTCAGCGTTCAGGACCAGGGCCTGGGCGCCGGAACCGCGGATGCGACGCGGGTGCGTCGCCGTGCGGATCAGGCGGACAGGACCTTGCGGCCCCTGGCACGGCGACGGGCCAGGATCTTGCGGCCGTCGGCCGTCGCCATGCGCGCACGGAAGCCGTGGTCGCGCTTGCGCTTGAGGTTGCTGGGCTGGAAAGTGCGCTTGGTGGCCATGGTTCGGACCGGTATCGAATAAACAGAACCGTAAATTCTAGCTTTGCGCGCATTGGTGCGTCAAGCGACCCATCCGGGGCACGCGCAGCCCGGTCCGCGCGGTGCTAACCTGACCGGTCCGCACCTCGCACCTCCGCGATGCGGCCTTCGACCCCTTGCCTGCGCACGCCGATGAACGCCCCGCTGACCCTTCCCGCCGATGCCCCGACCGATCCCTGGCCCCGGTGCATGGAGCGGCTGGCCGCCGAGTTGCCGCTCGAGGATGTGCACACGTGGCTGAAACCCTTGCAGGCCAGCCCGCAGCCCCAGGGCTTGGTCTTGTACGCGCCGAACGCCTTCGTGGTCGATGAAGTACGCAGCCGATACCTGCCGCGCATCCGCGAACTGCTGGCCCATTACGCCGGCAATCCCGAGGTGCAGCTGGAGATCGGTGCCCTGCCCGTTCAGCGCGGCCTGGCGACATCCAACCCCCCTCTTGCGCGCCCGGGCGGTGCGGTGGTCAACGCCGAGCCCTTCCATGGCAACGTCGATTCGCACTACAGCTTCGACAACTTCGTCGAGGGGCGCAGCAACCAGATGGCGCGTGCCGCCGCCTGGCATGCCGCGCAGAAACCGGGTGACCGCGCCCACAACCCGCTGCTGCTGTACGGCGGCACCGGCCTCGGCAAGACCCACCTGATGTTCGCCGCCGGCAACGAGATGCGCCGGCAGAATCCGGCGGCGCGCGTGCTCTACATGCGCTCCAACGAGTTCTACAACGAGTTCTTCCGTGCGCTGCAGGACCGCACCGCCGACCAGTTCAAGCGGCGATTCCAGCAGATCGACGCCCTGCTGCTGGACGACATCCAGTTCTTCGCCGGCAAGGACCGCACCCAGGAAGAGTTCTTCCACACCTTCAACGCGCTGTTCGACGGCAAGCAGCAGATCATCCTGACCTGTGACCGCTATCCACGCGAAGTCGAGGGGCTGGAGGCCAGGTTGAAGTCGCGACTGGCCTGGGGCCTGTCGGTGGCGATCGATCCCCCGGATTTCGAAACCCGCGCGCAGATCGTCCTCGCCAAGGCACGCGAACGCGGCGTGCAACTGCCGGAGGACGTCGCCTTCCTGCTCGCCAAACGCATGCATTCCAACGTCCGCGACCTGGAGGGTGCGCTCAATACGCTGGCCGCCCGCGCCAACTTCACCGGTCGGACCATCACCGCCGAATTCGCCCAGGAAACGCTGCGCGACCTGTTGCGCGCGCAGCAGGCGCTGGTGTCCATCCCCAACATCCAGAAGACCGTGGCAGACTACTACGGGCTGCCGCTGCGTGAGCTGCTGTCCAAGCGCCGCACCCGTTCGTTGGCCCGCCCGCGACAGGTGGCCATGGCGCTGGCCAAGGAGCTCACGGAACACAGCCTGCCGGAAATCGGGGATGCCTTCGGGGGACGGGACCACACGACGGTGCTGCATGCCTGCAAGCAGGTGCGCGGCCTCATCGAAACCGACCCCAAGCTCCACGAGGACTGGGACAAGCTGCTGCGCAAACTCACCGAATAAGCCTGTCGATGTGTGTGTGCGGTGCCTGTGGATAAGTGACGGATAGTTTCATGCCCGAAAGTTGTCCACAGGATGCTCCACTTTTTCAAGTGGCTTTTCCCGCCCCGCAGGTTTGCTTTTTTTCATTTATAAACAATAAGTTGAGCCTGTTTTCCCGCGAATCTGCTCCCTCCACCTCCACCTGCTTTTGAAGTTATCCCTGATGCTTTAAAAGCGTCTACGACGAGCCCAAGGAATCGAATCGATGCGTTTCTCCCTGCAACGCGAAGCCCTGCTGAAACCTCTGGCCCAGGTCGTCAACGTGGTGGAAAGGAGGCAGACGCTGCCGGTCCTCGCGAACCTGCTGCTGCAGGTGGAAGATGGTCGGATCTCGCTGACCGGTACCGATCTTGAAGTGGAGATGATTGCCCGTGCGGACGCACAGGACACCGAGGCGGGCGAAACCACGATCCCGGCGCGCAAGTTCTTCGACATCGTCCGTGCCCTGCCCGATGGCAGCAAGGTCACGGTCAGCCAGGCCGGCGACAAGATCACCGTGCAGGCTGGACGCAGCCGCTTCAGTCTGGCCAGCCTTCCGGCGAATGACTTCCCCTCGATCGATGAAGTCGATGCCACCGAGCATGTGCAGGTGCCGGAATCCTCGCTCAAGGAGCTGATCGACCGCACCGCCTTCGCCATGGCGCAACAGGATGTCCGCTACTACCTCAACGGCCTGCTGTTCGACCTGCGCGACAAGTCGCTGCGTTGCGTGGCCACCGATGGCCATCGCCTCGCCCTGTGCGAAGCGGCGCTGGAAGACGGCGGACAGAAGCGCCAGATCATCGTCCCGCGCAAGGGCGTGCAGGAACTGCAGCGTTTGCTCGAAGGCGGTGACCGGGTGCTTGACCTGGAACTCGGCCGCAGTCACATCCGGGTCAAGCGCGACGACGTGACCTTCACCTCCAAGCTGATCGATGGCCGCTTTCCCGACTACGAGGCGGTGATCCCCATCGGTGCCGACAAGCAGGTCAAGGTGGATCGCGAAACCCTGCGTGCCGCACTGCAGCGGGCGGCCATCCTCTCCAACGAGAAGTACCGCGGGGTGCGGGTCGAGGTCTCGCCCAACCAGATGCGCATCCAGACCAACAATCCCGAACAGGAAGAGGCGCAGGAAGACGTCGAAGCCGAGACCAGGGTCGACGGCCTGCAGATCGGGTTCAACGTCACTTACCTGCTGGACGCGCTTACCGCGCTACGTGATGAGCAGGTCATCTTGTCGATGCGCGATGCCAATTCATCGGCACTGGTGCAGGAAGCGGGCAATGAACGCAGCCGCCACGTGGTGATGCCGCTGCGCCTGTGAACGATGCCGGCCAGCAGGTTCCACGTGAAACACCACCGCCCGGCCCGTCCGGGCGGTTTCGCATGCGCGGATGGCGGGAATGCGGCTGACCCGGCTTGATTTGACCGATGTGCGGACGATCGCCCAAGCGCGATTGGAGCCGGCGCCCGGGCTGAACCTGCTCATCGGTGAAAACGGCGCCGGCAAGAGCAGTGTGCTGGAAGCCATCCATCTGCTCGGCTTCGGTCGCAGTTTCCGCGGGCGGGTGCGCGACGGTCTCGTGCGCACCGGCGCGGAGGCTCTTCAGGTTTATGTGGAGTGGGTGGATGTGGGTGGAAAGGCGCATCGCGCCGGTATTCGCCATTCGGGTGCCAGCTGGGAAGGTCGGATCGATGGCCAGGCCATCGCACAGCTCGGGGATTTTTGCGCCGCCTTCGCCATCGTCAGCTTCGAACCCCAAAGCCACGCATTGGTGTCGGGCGGCGGGGATCCGCGCCGGCGTTTCCTCGACTGGGGTTTGTTCCACGTGGAACCTGATTATCTGACCGGCTGGCGTCGTTACCAGCGCGCATTGAAACAACGCAACGCCTTGCTCAAGGCGCGGCGACCGGGTGCGCTGGATGCCTGGGACCATGAACTGGTGCAGGCGGCGCAGCCCCTGCAGCGGGCACGGCAGGCCTATATCGCGGCCC
This sequence comes from Pseudomonadota bacterium, assembly GCA_023461075.1. GTDB lineage: Bacteria > Pseudomonadota > Gammaproteobacteria > Xanthomonadales > Xanthomonadaceae > Solilutibacter. Next base: position 35,913 of record JAEWNY010000090.1, read on the forward strand.
TGCTGCCTCATCTCCAGGCGGTGACCGAGTTGTTGCTCCCCAGCTTCGGGTTGGCAGCGTTGGAGTTCATGCCGGGATGGAAGCACGACAGCCTCTCGCTGGAGGATGCCCTCCTGCTCGGGCGCGAACGTGATCTGGCGCTGGGCCATACCGGCGTCGGGCCTCACCGGGCGGACTGGCGGGTGGATTTCGTGTCCCGGCCGGATCGCGAGCCGTACTCACGAGGGCAGGCCAAGTTGGTCGCGCTGGCCTGCCTGTTGGCGCAGGCGCGGCATCTGCACGCCGTCCGGGGGGAATGGCCGGTCATCCTGCTCGATGACCTGGCCTCCGAGTTGGATGCGCGACATCGGACCCGGGTATTGGACGAACTGGCTGCGGCGGGGGCGCAAGTCTTCATCACCGGCGTTGATCGCTTGGCTGAGTTGGCCGGTCGAGAAGTCCGCGTGTTCCACGTGGAACAGGGCGAAATCCGCTGGGTGGATGAACAGAACAGGCCGGCCGACATGCCCGGAATGCTATAATTAAGCGGATAAAAACTGTCGTCCGGCGCCCGGTTTTCCGTGGCGCCCCAATGGAGTTCCGATCCGCATGACGGAAGCGACCCAGGCCTCGAAGGGCCAGCCGAATACCAACTACGATTCCAGCAAGATCACCGTGCTGCGCGGCCTCGAGGCCGTCCGCAAGCGTCCAGGCATGTATATCGGCGATGTGCACGATGGCACCGGCCTGCACCACATGGTGTTCGAGGTGGTCGACAATTCGATCGACGAGGCCTTGGCGGGCCATGCCGACGAAGTCTTCGTCACCATCCACGAGGACGGCTCGGTTTCGGTCAGCGACAACGGCCGCGGCATCCCGGTCGACATCCACAAGGAAGAGGGCGTCTCGGCGGCCGAGGTCATCATGACCGTGCTGCATGCCGGCGGCAAATTCGACGACAACAGTTACAAGGTCTCCGGCGGCTTGCACGGCGTCGGTGTCTCGGTGGTCAATGCGCTGTCCGACAAGCTGACCCTCGACATCTGGCGCGATGGGGGCCACCACCAGCAGGAATTCAGGCTCGGCGAGCCGGTTGCGCCGCTGGCGCGGTTGGGCGATCAGGGCGACAAGCGCGGCACCCTGCTGCGCTTCTGGCCGTCGGCGGAGATCTTCACCGACACCGAGTTCCACTTCGACATCCTCGCCCGGCGCCTGCGCGAGCTTTCATTCCTCAACTCGGGCGTCAAGATCACCCTGACCGACGAGCGAGGCGAGGGGGAGAAGACCACCTTCCAGTACGAAGGCGGCATCCGCAGTTTCGTCGAGCATCTGGCGCAGCTGAAGACACCGCTGCACCCGAACGTGATCTCGGTGACCGGCGAGCAGAACGGCATCACCGTGGACGTCGCGCTGCAATGGACCGACGCCTACCAGGAAACCATGTTCTGCTTCACCAACAACATCCCGCAGAAGGATGGCGGCACCCACCTGCAGGGCTTCCGCGCCGCGCTGACCCGCACGCTGACCAACTACATCGAGCAAAACGGCATCGCTAAGCAGGCCAAGGTTTCGCTGTCCGGTGACGACATGCGCGAAGGCCTGATCGCGGTGCTGTCGGTCAAGGTGCCGGACCCCAGCTTCTCCAGCCAGACCAAGGAAAAGCTGGTGTCGTCCGAAGTGCGGCCGGTGGTGGAGTCGAGCTTCGGCCAGCGCCTGGAGGAGTTCCTGCAGGAGCACCCGAACGAGGCCCGCGCGATCGCCGGCAAGATCGTCGATGCCGCCCGCGCCCGCGAGGCCGCCCGCAAGGCCCGCGACCTGACCCGGCGCAAGGGCGCGCTGGACATCGCCGGATTGCCGGGCAAGCTGGCCGACTGCCAGGAAAAGGACCCAGCGCTCAGCGAACTCTTCATCGTCGAGGGCGATTCGGCCGGTGGCAGCGCCAAGCAGGGCCGCAACCGCAAGACCCAGGCGATCCTGCCGCTCAAGGGCAAGATCCTGAACGTGGAACGCGCGCGCTTCGACCGCATGCTGGCCAGCGCCGAAGTCGGCACGCTTATTACGGCGCTGGGTACCGGCATCGGCAAGGATGAATACAACCCGGACAAATTGCGCTACCACCACATCATCCTGATGACCGACGCCGACGTCGACGGCAGCCACATCCGCACCCTGCTGTTGACCTTCTTCTACCGGCAGATGCCGGAGTTGATCGAGCGCGGCCATGTTTACATCGGCCTGCCGCCGCTGTACAAGATCAAGCAGGGCAAGAACGAGCTGTACCTGAAGGACGATGCGGCGCTGGACGCCTATCTCGCCAACAACGCGGTGGAGGGCGCATCGCTCATTCCCGCAGCGGGCGAACCGGCGATCGAGGGCGCGGCGCTGGAGCGCCTGTTGATGGCCTTCGCCGAGGCGCGCGCGGCGATCGCCCGCAACGCGCATCGCTATGACCCCATCGTGCTGGAGTCGCTGATCGACTTCACTCCGCTGGATGCCGCATCGCTGGCCGAGAACACCGACGAAACGCATGAACTCGACGCCTTGGCCGCGCGCCTCAACCGCACCGGCCTCGGCAAGCCGCGCTATGCGCTCAAGCTGCAGCCGGCCACCGAAGGCCACCCGGCGGCGCTGGTGGTCAAGCGCCTGCACATGGGCGAGGAGGTCAGCCAGATCCTTCCGCTGTCGATCTTCGAGCATGGCGAACTCAAGCAGCTGCGCGAAGCCGCGGCGGTGCTGCACGGGCTGATCCGTGAAGGCGCGCAGATCGTCCGCGGCAATCGTGCGCAGGCGGTGGCGAGCTTTGCCGATGCACAGGCCTGGCTGCTGGAGGAAGCCAAGCGCGGCCGCCAGATCCAGCGCTTCAAGGGCTTGGGCGAGATGAATCCCGAGCAGCTCTGGGACACCACGGTGAACCCGGAGACCCGGCGCCTGTTGCAAGTCAAGATCGAGGACGCGGTCGCCGCCGACCAGATCTTCACCTGCCTGATGGGTGATGTGGTGGAGCCGCGCCGCGAGTTCATCGAGGACAACGCCCTCAAGGTCGCCAACCTCGACGTCTGATCCGTGTGCGGAGGTCGCGGTGCCAATGCCGATGACCTCCGGCAGGGGCATGTCACCCGTGGCTGCGGCAGACTGGTCGCATGCAGACCGACATGCCACCGAAAACCGCCCTCACCCCGGGTGAAGCCTTGCCACCTGCGCTTCCGCAGGCACATCCCGCGGCTGGCCGGCCTTGGGTCGGTTTCTTCGTCGATATCCTGATCACCGTCGTGATGTTGCTGCTGGTGACCTTCATCGGCATGGCGGCCTGGGGCGTATTGCGCGCCGTGCAGCTGGCCGCCTCGGGTGGGGCCAACGCCACGGATCCTGACGCGCTGACGAAGGCCATCGGCGAACCCGGCATGTTGACGATGCTGTTGGTCGGCAGCCTTTCGATGCTGGCCGCCGCAGTCATCGTCTACCTGTGGCGGCGGCGCGCCACGCCTGCCGAAAAAGGGGTCTCGCGGGCGGCAGCGCGCCAGCCAAGGGTCTGGTTGCAGTCGATCGGGCTGGGCGCAGGGCTGTTCGCCATCGCCACTGCGTTGATGATTTCGCTGGACCGGCTGGGTTATGCGCCCGAGCCGACCAACCAGCAGATGCTGCAACAGGCTCTGGCGTTCTCGCCCTGGCTGCTGCTCGGCGTCGCGGTGGTCGCCGCCCCGCTGTCGGAGGAACTGCTGTTCCGGCGCGTGTTGTTCGGGCGGTTGTGGGCTGCGGGCAAACCGGTCGCCGGCATGATCGTCACCGGCCTGTTGTTTGGCCTGATGCACGAAATCCCGGGCACTGGCAGCCAGCCCTGGTTGCCCACGGCCATCCTGCTCGCGTTCTACACGGCGATGGGCATGGCGATGGCCTGGATATATTGCAGGAGCGGGACGTTGCTGGCCCCGATTCTGACCCATGCGACTAATAACCTTCTGGCCTGCCTGTTGATGATCAGCGGATACGGGAGCTGAACAGGCCAGAATCGTTGACGCATCATTGAGGTTCGCGAGCGTACAACCGGAGTTCCCAACCGCCACCTGGACCGACCCATGCGCCTTCGCCAAGCCAAACCCCTGATCCTCACCGCGGCGATCGCCCTGGTGGTCAGCGCCTGCGCCACCACCACCTCTCCCACCGGTCGTACACAGGTGGTGGGCGGCGTCTCGCAACAGGAGCTCGACCAGATGGGCGCGCAGGCCTTCGCCCAACTCAAGGCGCAAAAAGCGCAGACCCGTGATGCCCGGCAGAGTGCGTACGCCACCTGCGTGGTCAACGCCATCGTGCGCGAGCTGCCGGCCCAATGGCAGCAGAACTATCGCTGGGAGTCGGCGGTCTTCGTCGACAACAACCCCAATGCGTTCGCCTTGCCGGGCGGCAAGGTCGGCCTTTACACGGGCATCTTCTCGGTCGCCCAGAACCAGAACCAGCTGGCAGGCGTGGTCGCGCATGAGGTCGGTCACGTGGTCGCCAACCATCACAACGAGCGCATTACCCGCCAGATGGGCGCACAGGGCGCTCTGCAGGTCGCAGGTGCGATCCTCGGCTCCCGCTACGGCCAGGGGATTGGCGATGCGGCGATGCAGGGTGGCAGCATCCTGGCCCAGACCGGCTTCCTGCTGCCGGGTTCTCGGGTCCAGGAGAGCGAGGCCGATGTCGTCGGCCAGCAGCTGATGGCGCAGGCCGGCTTCGATCCGCGCCAGGCGGTCGGGCTGTGGGAAAACATGATCAAGGCCAGTGGCGGCAACCGCTCGCCTCAATGGCTGTCCACGCACCCCGATCCCCAGTCGCGATTGGCGGAACTCAACCAGCGTGCCGCAGGTCTCATGCCGATCTACGAGCAGGCGCGCGCCGCCGGCAAGCGTCCGAATTGTGGCTGACCCGGTCGGGTTCGGCTGAACACCACCTCAGGGCCGGACTGCCGGGATGCGTTGCATTCTGCTAGTTTTGCCGGTCTTCGCCTGATCGATGGGCGACCTTTCCACGGGAGTTTTCCATGAACCACCTGCATCGCGCCCTGACCGTCTCCATCGCGCTGGCGCTCGGTATCGCCGTCGCCGCGCCTGCGGCCGCCCAGAAAGCGGGCCGCAATGATCGTCGCTCGAACCAGCAGACCGAGCAGCAGCAGGAGGCCGCGCAGTTCCCGCTCGCCACCCGCCAGGAGCCCAAGGAAAAAGCCACCGAGAGGGGCGTCAAGACCTTGCAGGAGATCTCCAAGGCCTATGACGCCGGCAACTATGCGGACGTGCTGGCGAAGGCGGTGCCGTTCGCCGAGTCCAGCAGGAACGCCTACGAGAAATCCTTCGCCTACCAGTTGGCGGGCGTCGCTGCAGTCGAAACCAACGACAACGCCAAGGCCGCGCAATATTTCCAGGCGGCGGTCGATGCCAACGGCCTCGACAACAACAGCCATTACCGCATCATGAGCAATCTGGCGGTCACCCAGTCCCAGCTGGAGCAATCCGATGCCGCGCTCAAGACATTGGATCGGTTCATGGCCGAAACCAAGACCGAGGACACGCAATACCTGTCGATGAAGGGCAGCCTGCTGGCGGCGGCCAACCGTAATGCCGAAGCCGCCAAGCTGTTCCAGGACCTGCTGGCCAGGAACCCGGGCGACAAGAAGATCCTGATGAATGCCGTGGCGATGCTGCAGCAAAGCGACAACTTCGCCGAAGCCAACCGGCTGCTGCTTGATGCGCAGAAGAAAGGCCAGTTGACCGAGGCCAACGAGTACCGTGCACTGTACGCCGGGCTGATCAACCAGGACGGGCGTTGGAAAGAAGCGGCCGTGGTGGTGGACGAGGGCGCCAGCAAGGGCGTGCTTCCCCGCAACGAGGACTTGGGCAAGGCATACTCGGTGATCGCCAACCAGGCCTTTTTCGCCGATGACCTCAATGCGGCGGCCAAGTACTACGCACTGGCGGCGCCGCTGATGCCCGACGGCGAGACCTGGTTGAATCTGGCCAAGGTCTACAACAACCAGGGCAACAAGGCCGAGCAGCGCAAGGCCGCGCAGCAGGCCTTGGCCAAGGGCGTGAAGAACAAGGCCGACGCCGAGCGACTGGCCAATCCGAAGTAATTCAGCGGTGTGCCGACGTGTGGTGCAGCGCGCCGTGATTGGTATAAGCTAAGTGGTTCCTGCCTTCGAAAGGCAGTTCCCCCTGACCCGGGCGTCCCGCCCAGACTAACGACGAGCCAGCGCATGACGGAAACCACCGCCCGCTACGAATACCAGCGAGATCGCGATGACGATGGCCTGAACTGGACGCGTATCGCCGGCATCGCGGGGGCCCTCGCGTTCCACGTAGCGGCGCTGATGCTGCTGCTGGCCCCGGTTTCGCCGCCGGCCCAGGAGAGCGAGGAAGCCGATCGCGTCGATGTGCAGTTCATCGAACCGCCGCCGCCGCCGCCGCCGCCGCCGCCGCCGCCGAAGGAGCCGCCCAAGGTCATCAAGATGACCCCGCAGCCGCCGCAGCCGCAGCCGCGGACGGTCACCCCGCCGCCGCCGGAGCAGCCGCCGATCATCGCGGACACCCCGCGTGCGGTGGATACGCCGGCGCCGCCGCCGGCTCCGCCCGCTCCGCCGC
>JAEWNY010000091.1 GCA_023461075.1 Pseudomonadota bacterium
GCGTTCGGCTTCGATGCGTTCGGCTTCGATGCGTTCGGCTTCGATACGCTCGGCTTCAACCCGTTCGGCTTCGATACGCTCGGCTTCGATACGCTCGGCTTCGACGCGTTCGGCTTCGACGCGTTCGGCTTCGACACGCTCGGCTTCGACACGCTCGGCTTCGACACGCTCGGCTTCGACGCGTTCGGCTTCGACACGCTCGGCTTCGATGCGTTCGGCTTCGATGCGTTCGGCTTCGACACGTTCGGCTTCGATACGTTCGACTTCGACATCCTGCACCGGAATCACGACCTGCACGCTCGCTTCGGGCAGCGCGTCACGCATCGCTGTGAACTCACTGGCGAGCGCGGCCTGCACCGGCACCTGTTGCACCTCACCCTGCAGGCCGGCGACGGTGGAGCGGATTTCGCCGGCCAAGCGGCCGAGCGCCACGGCACCGGCAGCGTCCATCGCCTGCTCGGCGCCGATCAGTCGCTTGATCCAGCCTTCGGCAGGGCCGATCGCATCGGTGATTTCCGGGACTTCCGCCATCGCGAAGGCGCCGTTCATGGTGTGCACGGCGCGCAGCAGGTCGCGGTCGGGGACGCGCGTGCGCGCCGCATCGTCCGCCAGCCAGCGCTCAACGGTCGCCAGATGGCCATCCACCTCGACGCCCAGGATCTCCAGCAGCACCGCATCGACGTTGACCGGCACCTGCTGGACTGCGGGCGCTTTGATGGATTCGACGGCCGCTTCGACTTCGGCAGGCGCGGCCTGTTCTTTCAGGACCGGTTCCACGACCGGCGTCGTTGGCGCGTCCGGTGCGGTGTAGAACGCTTCCTCGCCCGCGGCCAGGCGGTCGGCCACCGTCTCGATACCGGGCAGGTCGAGCGGGCCGGTCGGCTTGCCCAGCAAGGCGCCGTGCAGCGCGGGCAGCACGCCATGCGCCTGCCCGACCAGAGCGACCACCGCCGGACTGGCGGTGCGGCTCTGGTCGAGCACGCGGTTGAGCATGTTCTCGATCTTCCAACTGAACTCACCCAGCAGCTTGGCGCCGACCAGCCGGCCACTGCCCTTGAGCGTGTGGAAGACGCGGCGGATCGGACGCAGGCGCTCGATCTCGTGCGGCGCTTCGCTCCAGGTCGGGATCAGGTGGTCAAGGTTGCCGATTTCTTCCTCGAACTCCTCGAGGAAGATCTCGCGGATCTCGTCGTCGATTTCCTGGTTGTCGAGGTCGAAGCCGCCTTCGGCGACCGGCAGCGGCGTCCGGGCTTCGGCGATCTCCCGCTGCGTGGATTCGGCTGCGGCAGCATTCGAACCTGCGGCCGCGCTCTCCACCTCGCGCAGGGCGGCATCGTCGGTTTCGGCCGCCAGTTCCGCCCGCGCCTCGGAATCGGCGGGCTCGGCCTGCATATCCGCGGCGATCGCGCCCGGCGCCGTGCTGCGCGGCAGGGCCTGCGCGTCGTCCAGCAATTGCTGGTAGGCGTTCTCGAATTCCTTGTCGAGGAACGGCGTCTCGGTCTCGCTCTCCGGCGGCAATGGCCAGTAGCGCAGCGCCTCCAGGCTGTGGCGGGTGATCGCGAGGATGTCGTCGCGACCGCCGCGCTTGTCGCGCAGTGCCTCCAGGTAGTACTCGACGCTGGAAAGCGCGTCGGCCAGCGTATCCAGTTGCTGTCCGCCCGGGACGCGCTTGCGTTGCAGCAATTCGTTCTGGGTATAGCGGCGAATGCCGGTCAGGTATTCGGCGGCCTCCGGCAATTCCAGCATGCGCAGCGCTCCGCCCACCTCGTCCAGCAGGCGCGGGATCTCGACCAGCTGCTCATGGTCCCAGCCGGTCTCGACGAAAGCGACGAAGCCCTGGCGGGCATCGCCGAAATTGGCGATCGCCTCGCGTGCCAGCGCCTCGAGCAGTTGCTGAGCCTCGGCCGCGCCGATGCCCTCCGCACTGTCCGCTCGCGGGCTCGATGCGGCTTCGTCGCCCAGCCGCGCGACCTGGTCGTCCAGCGAGGCATCGACGTAGAGGAGCGCGCCGGCGACATCCAGCAGCACCGATTCGCTCATCGGCACCCGGCCATCGGCGATCGATGCGACGATGTCGCGCTGGCCGGCGACCACATCGCGTGTCATGCCGAGTCCGAGCATGCCGAGCGTGTCGGCAACGCGACCGAGGGCCTCGGCCTGCGGTTGCAGTGCAGCCACATCCTGCCGGCCGGTGCGCAGGTGCAGGTCGAGCGCATCCTTGACCCGCAGCACATCTTCCTTGATCGCGGCCGAAACGGTATCGAGCAAGGCGCGGTTGCGTCCGCTGACACTGGCATGGGCATGGGCCAACTCGCCCTCGTCAGGCGCGGCCTGCCGGTCAAGGCCGAAGGTTTCGCGCAGGCGCTGCAGCGAGGGGTGCGCGGCCGCCTGCCCTGACACCTGGTACAACAACTGACGCGTGGGTTCCAGCAGTGAGGAGGCCGGCAGGATCGTGCCGCCCTCTGCATCGAACAGCCGGCGACCTTCGCGGTCGACGCTGGCGAAGGCATCACGCAAGGCCGGGGTATCGGCGATGGCGCCATCACGCAGCGCGGCCGCCACTTCGGCGGCCACCCAGAACAGGCGACGGGCCTCCGGCGCGGCGTCCGCAGTGGACAAACCCTGCAGGGCATCGTGCAGGCGCGCGGCATCAAGGCCGCTGCCGGCCGACCACGCAGTGACTTCGGCGGCCACGCCGGACAGGTAATGCGCGGTGTCTTGCTCGGATTCGGGCAACGACAAGCCGGGAACTTCACGTTCGAGGTCAGGGCTGAACAGCGCGGCCTCGCTCACCGGCTTCATGCCGTGGCTGGCACGCAGCTCGTTGAGCAGCGGCATCAGCACGATCGGGATGTCGCGGTGGCCACCCTGGAGGCGTTCCAGGTAATCGGGCAGCTGTACCGCACCGCGCATCAGCGCCGCGCAGGCTTCATCGGATGAGACCAACCGACCTTCGGCGATCGACGCCGCCACATCCTGCATCTCGCCGGCGACCATCGCCGGGGCATACAGCTCGATCATCTTCAGGCTGCCCTGCACCTGGTGCAGCAGCGCCGCGGCCAGGCGCATGCGTGCCGGATCGCCGCCGTCATCGACGTAGGCTTCGATCTCCTGCTGCACCTGCTTCAGGCTGGCATCCAGCTCGGGCTTGATCCAGCCCAGTGTGGCGTGCTCGATGGCCTCGCGCAGCACGTTCATGGCTGGCACTCCCTGGCCGCGGTGGAACGGGCGATTGTCATCTCGATCGCGGTCCTATCGTCCGTGCGGGCTTCAGGCCGGCAGCTTGAAGTCGGCCACCGAGCGGCGCAGATGGGTCGCCATCTGGGCCAGGTTGCCGATCGAGGACGCCGTCTGGCTGGCGCCCTGCGAAGTCTGCGCGGTGATCGACTGGATCGTGTTCATCGTCTCCGAAATGTTCGAGGCCGCCGCCGACTGCTGCTCGGCGGATTGCGAAATGTTGCGGATGAGGTCGGCCAGGTCGTTCGACACGCGCTCGATTTCGCCCAGCGCGGTGCCGGCGTCCTCGGCCAGTCGCGCACCCTGCACCACTTCGGTGGTGGTCTCTTCCATCGAGCTCACCGCTTCGTTGGTATCGGCCTGAATGGTCGAGACCAGGCCTTCGATTCGCTTGGTCGCGTTGGAGGCGCGTTCGGCGAGTCGCTGCACTTCGTCGGCCACCACCGCGAAGCCGCGGCCCGCCTCGCCCGCCGATGCCGCCTGGATCGAGGCATTCAGCGCGAGGATGTTGGTCTGCTCGGAGATGTCGTTGATCAGTTCCACGATCGCGCCGATTTCCTGCGAGGACTCGCCGAGGCGCTTGATTCGCTTGGAGGTCTCCTGGATCTGGTCACGGATGTTGTCCATGCCCTGGATCGTCTGGCGCACCACGTCGGCACCGTTGGTCGCGATTTCCACCGAGCGCTGCGCCACCTCCGCGGACTGCGTCGAGTTCTGCGACACGTTGCGGATGGAACTGGCGATTTCGTTGATGCGGTCGGTCGCCGAACCGATCTCGGTCGCCTGGTGTTCGGCGGCTTCGGCCAGGTGCATGGCGGTGGCCTGCGTTTCCTGCGCCGAGGACGAGACCTGCACCGAGGTGTCGTTGATCGTGCCCACCAGCGAGCGCAGCTGCTCGATGGCGAAGTTGATCGAGTCTGCAATGGCGCCGGTCATGTCCTCGGTCACCGTCGCCTTCACCGTCAGGTCACCTTCGGCGAGCGAGCCCATTTCGTCCAGCAGGCGCATGATCGCCTCCTGGTTGCGGTTGTTGAGCTCTTCCACCGAAGCGCGGCGGTTGGCCTGGGCGCGGAACAGGCTCCACAGCAGGCCGAGGATGGCCGCCAACGCGACCAGGCCGGAGATGATCGAGATCCAGATGTTGCCGATCAGGCTGGTGTCCTTGAGTGAACCGGCCGAAGTGAACGCGCTGAACAGCGTGCGCGAATCCTTGAGCATCTCATCGGAGCTGCCGGTGATCTTGCTCGATGCCGCCTGTGCCTGGAACAGGTTCTGCGAACCGGCAAGGATGGCGTCGAGATCCTTCTTCATTCCCGCCCAGATAGTGGCTGCCTGGTTCAGCGAAGCGCCGCCGGCGGTGACCCGCTGCACGTTGGCACCGCCCTCGCGCAGGTCGGTCAGGACCTGTTCGAACACGGTGGCGTCCTGGCGCAGGCCTTGGCCAGCGAGCGGCGCGGTCGCGCCACCGGCGCGCATTTCGGCGATGCGGCGAGCCATCTGCGAGGCGAGGATCGACTGACGCATGGCGATGTACTGCTGGCTTGAAGGCGCACCGGCCGCCGACATCGCACGCACCATCTCGTCCAGTTGGGCCTGCAGCTGCGGCACGGCCTGGGTGAACCGGTCCGCGTTGCCACCGATGCCGGACACTGCCGCCTCGCTGCCGATGATCTGCTGAGCGTTCTGCGACAGCGGCGCCCAGGTCTTCTTGATCGTCGCGATCGGCTGGCTGACCGACAAGTCGTTGCCATACGTGGAGTCCACCAGCGCGATGTTCCGGTCGATCTGCTCCTTGGTGCCCTTGAACGCCTTGAACGCCTCCAGGTTGCCGCCGGTCGCCTCCTGCGCCTGGCTGGCCAGCTGCTGCGAGAGCACCTGCAGGTCGGCGACCGCCGTATTGGCGTTGCCAAGGCGCGTCGCACGCCACACCGACAGCGCGGTGTTGGCGGCGAACACCAGGATCGCAATCGCCAGAAGGGTCAACCAGAAATTGGTGCCGGCCTCGCGGGCCTTGCCGACGACCGAATTGTTGACTGTGCTCATCGCTTGAACCTCGGGTTTTTCAGCGTTTTGCCATGCACGGACGTGCGCGGCGGATGGTTGGGATGGCCGTCAGGCGGCCGCGTTGCGGAATTCGGGGGTACGGGCCAGCCGTTCCAGGCTGAACACCGACCAGGACCGGCCTTCCTGGCCATAGGCCCGGTCGATGAAATGGCCGTAGCGACCTTCGGCGGCGACATCGACGCGCTGGTCGTCCTCGAAGCTGCGCTGGCCGTACAACTCGTCGATCAGGATGGCGACTTCGCCGCCGGGCTGGTTCATCACCAGCATTCGCTGGCGCTCGCCGGCCACGCTGCGCTGGCCTTCCAGGAACAGCTTGAGGTCGGCGACCGGCAGCAGGTTGCCACGCACGTTGGCGAGGCCGAGCAGCCAAGGTTGAGAACCCGGGATCGGCGTCAGGGCGGGCACACTCAGGATCTCGACGACTTCATCGAAGGACGACACCAGGTCATGCCGGCCGATGCGGTACGACAGTCCACGCCAGCCCTCGCGCCCACCCGCCAGCAGCGGGCTTCCGGCCACGTGGGCCAGGCTGCGCTGCTCGTAATCGCGCAGCAGTTCCAGCACCGGGCGCGCGGCCACCATGCTCAGCCGCCCAGCGCCGCGTTGATGCGGGCGATCAGGTCGGCCTCCTGGGGCGGCTTGACCACGTAGTCCCTGGCGCCTTGCCGCATGCCCCAGGCCTTGTCGGTCTCCATGCCCTTGGTGCTGACGATCAGCACCGGGATGTCGCGGGTGGCCTGGTCTCGCGTGATCGCGCGGGTCGCCTGGAAACCGTTCATGCCGGGCAGCACCACGTCCATCAGCACCAGGTCGGGCAGTTCGCGGCGGCAGGCCTCGATCCCGTCCTCGGCGCTGGCCGACGCGGTCACCTGATGGCCGTTCTTTTCCAGCAATTGCGTGAGGACCGCCGCTTCGGTCGGCGAATCCTCGATGAGCAGTATGCGTGCCATGCCTCTCCCCCTGGTCAGGCGTTGACGTAAGTGCGGATCGCGTCCAGCAGTTCCTCGCGGGTGAACGGCTTGGTCAGGTATTGCTCGGAGCCGACGATCCGTCCGCGCGCCTTGTCGAACAGGCCGTCCTTGGACGAGAGCATGATCACCGGCGTGGTCTTGAACACCTGGTTGTTCTTGATCAACGCGCAGGTCTGGTAGCCGTCAAGGCGCGGCATCATGATGTCGACGAAGATGATGTGCGGATGCTGGTCGGCGATCTTGGCGAGCGCCTCGAAGCCATCGTTGGCGGTGACGACCTCGCAGCCCTCGCGCTTGAGCAGGGTCTCCGCCGTGCGGCGGATGGTCCTGGAGTCGTCGATCACCATCACCTTCAGGCCTTCAAGGCCAGCGGCGTTACCTTGCTGCATCAAGCTGAACCCCTGATTCCCCCCGCGCTGGTGCGCGGATATCCAGCTGGTGAATCTTTCATCCCCGGCCGGGCCTGTCAAGGCCGCGTGATGACCCATCGATGCTTTTGTGCGGGAATTCCGCTTCCGGGCTGAACAAGCCGGCGTCGCGATGCCACGCTGCTACCATCCGCAGCACCCTAGGCTGCAGGCACGCACATGCCGTTCGACATCGTGGTGGTGATGGATCCCATCGGCGGGATCAAGCCCGCCAAGGACACCACCTTCGCCATGCTGCTGGAGGGGCAGCGTCGCGGCCATCGCCTGCTTTACGTGCGACCCGGCAGCCTGCAACTGCGCGAAGGTCTCGCCAAAGCGGTCGTGGCCCCGCTCGAGGTCCACGACGATCCCGATGACTGGTTCAGCCTGGGCGCGTTCTCGGACCTGCGCCTCGGGCCTGGCCAGGCCGTGCTGATGCGCACCGATCCTCCGGTCGATGCGAACTACCTGCACGATACCCAGCTGCTGGATTTCGCCCGCGAACAGGGGGCCCTGATCGTCAACGACCCGCGCGGCCTGCGCGATTTCAACGAGAAACTCGCGGCCCTGCGCTTCCCCGACTGCTGCCCACCGACTCTGGTCAGCCGGGATGCCGCCGCGCTCAAGGCCTTCGTCAACACACACGGCGAGGCCGTGTTGAAGCCGCTCGACGGCATGGGCGGGCGCTCGATCTTCCGCGCTTCGTCCGGCGAGGCCAACCTCAACGTGATTCTGGAAACGCTGACCGAAGGTGGCCGCCATCTGGCGATGGCGCAACGCTACCTGCCCGAGATCGCGGACGGCGACAAACGCGTGTTGCTGGTGGATGGCGAACCGGTCGACTACGCGCTGGCCCGCATCCCGCAGGGCGACGAGTTCCGCGGCAACCTCGCCGCCGGCGGACGTGGCGAGGGCCGTCCGCTTTCGCCCCGCGATCGCGAGATCGCCGCCCGCGTCGGCCCGGAAATGAAGGCGCGCGGCATGCTCTTCGTCGGCCTGGACATCATCGGCGACTGGATGACCGAGTTGAACGTCACCAGTCCGACCGGCGTGCGCGAGCTGGACCGCCAGTTCGGCCTCAACATCGCCGGCCTGTTGTTCGATGCGATCGAGGCGCGGCTGTCCGGCACCCGGCCTGCATGAACGATGCCGTCGCCCTGCCCGCGCCGGCCCGTTTGGGCGAACGCGACCGCCTGGGCGCGACGATGGCGCTGTCGGCAGCCTTGCATGCCATCGTCATCCTTGGCGTCGGCTTCGCAGTCAACGAGGCCGCGCCGATCACCCCGATGCTCGATGTCATCCTCTCCGGCACCCGCACCCCGTTGACCCCGAAGCAGGCCGAATTCCTCGCCCAGGCCAGCAACCAGGGCGGCGGCGAGCACGACAAGTCCTCGCGCCCGACCGACACGGTCAGTGGCCCGTTGCCGCTTCCCGAAAGCGGCATCGCCCCGCAACCGCTGCGCGCACAGAGCCCGCAGGCGAGCCCGCCGCCGGAAGCGCGCATCGTCACCGGCGCCGACACCAACCCGGCTCCACCCGAGCAGATGCGACCGCAAACCGATCCCGATCTGCTGCCGCCCGGCGAGCAGAAGATCACCCACGACATCGACATGGCCCGATTGGCCGCCGAGGTCCACCTCAACTCGCAGCGCTATGCCAAGCGCCCCAAGCGCAAGTTCGTCTCGGCCAGCACGCAGGAATATGCCTACGCCGACTACCTGCGGCGCTGGGTCGATCGCGCCGAGCGCGTGGGCAACCTCAATTACCCCGAAGTGGCACGCCAGCGCGGGTTGTCCGGACAGGTGGTGATGAGCATCGGCATCCGCCGCGATGGCAGCGTCGAGTCCTCGCAGGTGCTGGTCTCCAGCGGCAAGCCGGTGCTCGACCAGGCCGCGCTGCGCATCGCCAAGCTGGCCCAGCCCTATCCGCCTTTACCGAAGACCGCCGACAACATCGACGTGCTCAATGTGGTGCGCACCTGGAATTTCAGGCCCGGCGGCACCTTCGACGACGAGTAGCCGGGCGGGCTTCAGAGCCGGCGCCAGACCGGGCCTTCGCCGCGACGCCAATAGACGCCAACCGCGCGTGCATAGAACGCATCGGCCGGCAGCAGGCCGAACATCCGTCCGTCCAGACTGTTGCCGCGCGCATCGCCCAGCACCAGCACCTGACCTTGCGGGATGACACCGATGGCATCCGGGCCGCCGCCATGGCTGAGGTCGAGTCCATAGGCACGGGTCCCGAGTCTTTCGATGTCGGGACCGCTGGCACGCATGGCGACCTCTCGCCCGTTGATCAGCAAATGACCGTTGCGCACTTCGATACGGTCACCCCCGATCGCCACCACGCGCTTGATCAGTCGCTCGCCATCGGCCGGCGATTCGAACACCGCGACCTCGCCACGCAGCGGCTGCCCGCGACCGAGCAGCCGCGCATGGGTGAATGGCAAACGCAGGCCGTAGGCGCGCATGTCGACCAGCACGCGATCTCCGGGCATCAGGGTCGGCTGCATCGACCCCGATGGGACCACGTAGTGGTTGGCGAAGGCCGAGCGGAACCCCATCAGCAGCAACAGTGCGAAGGCGATCCGCAGGATTTCCCCGCGCCAGCCTTCGAAGCGGGTGGATGCGGTCTTGTCGGTGTGTTGCATGCGGCCGGCTCCTGATCCGATGACGCCAGCATCCACGCCCGGCAGGCAGGCCGCCCGTGCCGGAAGTCAGCCCTTGCGCGCGCGCAGCTCGACCTGCTCGGCCAGCGTCAGCGCCACATTGTTGCGCAGGTAGGCCGGTTCCAGTCGCTCGGGTGGAACCGCCTGTCCACGCTGGCAGGCAAACACGGCCAATCGCGCGATGTCGGCCGCGTGCGGCAATGCCGCGGCATCCACCGTGGCGAGCTGTGCCGCCAGTCGCGTCGCCAGCTGCCCGTCCTGCGCGGCGAAGCCGGTCCCCACGCCATGCCAGTCCTCACCATCGATGGAAACCGCTTCCGGCTTCGATACCTGTTCGCCAGCGAGCGCCACCGCTTCGCCATCGCGCAGCTCGAACGGCGCCCAGTACACCTCGCCCATCCGCGCATCGATGGCGGCCACAACTCGGCTCCCATCACCGGCAGCGGCACGCATCGCCAACGCGGCCAAAGTGGAGATGCCGATCGCCGGAAGGCCGAGCGCCAGCGCCATGCCCTGCGCCAGCGAGACACCGAGACGCACGCCGGTGAACGCGCCCGGGCCGACACCGACGGCGATCGCGTCGAGCGCGGTCTTGGCGATGCCGGCTTGCGCCAGCACCGCATCGACCCACGGCAAGGTCAGTTCGGCATGACGACGCGGCGCGATGTCGAAGCGTTCGAAGACCTCGCCATCGCGCCAGAGCGCGACCGAACAGGCTTCGGTGGAGGTCTCGATGGCGAGCAGGTTGAGCGGTGGGGTCATGGCGGCAGGTTAGCGGCTAGGGACGGCATCGTCAGCGATCAGTCCGGCAGGGGTGTCGATGGCGGAATCCTCAGCACCATCGCGCATCGCGAAGAACGCCTCCACTTCGCCGATCTCACGGGTGCGCGGCATCGGCGGCAACGAATCCAGGAAGATCCGGCCATAGCTCTTGCCCGTCAGGCGCGGGTCGCACAGCACCAGCACGCCGCGGTCGTCGATGGTGCGGATCAAGCGACCCGCGCCCTGCTTGAGCGCGATCACCGCCTGCGGCAGTTGTTCGTCGCGGAACGGGTTGCCACCGCTGCGGCGCACCGCATCCAATCGCGCCTCGAAGACCGGATCATCCGGCGCGGCGAACGGCAATTTGTCGATGACCACCACCGACAGCGCATCGCCGGCGACATCCACGCCTTCGCGGAAACTGGCGGTGCCGAGCAACACGCCATTGCCGGACTCACGGAATCGCTGCAGCAACTGCCCGCGCGGCGCCTCGCCCTGCACGAACAACGGCCACGGGATGTCGTCACGCACGCGCAGCTGCTGGGCCGCCTCGCGCAGTGCACGATGAGAAGCGAACAGCAGGAAGGCGCGGCCCTTCGACGCCCGCAGCACCGGCAGTACCGAATCGATCACCGCGCCGCCGAAGGCGAACGTGTTGGGCTCCGGCATCGACTTCGGCATGTACAGGATCGCCTGCCGCGCCCAATCGAACGGGCCGGGCTCGAGCCGGGTCTGCGGCTCCCACAGGCCGAGTCGTTTGGCGACGTGCATGAACTCGCCACCGACCGCGAGCGTCGCCGAGGTGAAGATCCACGCCGCGCGCGACTGTTCGCGATGCCGGCGCAGTGGCCCGGAGACATCCAGCGGGGTGCGTTGCAGGCGGAAGCCGCGCGGCGTCAGTTCGTACCAGTAGACGTTGTCGCGGCCGGGGTCGGGGCTGCGCTCGTCGAGCGGCTCGGCCTCGGGGTCCTCATCGACATTCCACGCTTCCTGCCAGCGCGACAGCCGCGCGAGCGCCTCGACCGCGCGGGCATGCGCTGCGTCGAGTCCCGGTGCGGCCTCACGCCACGGGCCGAGCGCCTCGATCAGGGTTTGCAAGGCATCGGCCAATGCATCGAACGCACTCGCCACCGCCGGTTCGTTCAATGCGCGACCACGGGTGCCGCGGATCGGCAGGTTGTCCATCGCCGCCCGCAGGTGGCGGCTGATGTGCTCGAGCTGTTGCGCCGGTGCCTGCAGCGCCGCGAGCGAGCCAGTCGCGTTGCGTGATTCGGACAGCACATCGCGCGCCAGTTCCACCAGCAAGCGCGCGCCCAGGCCTTCGCCGAAGAACTGCGCGGCCAGTTCCGGCAACTGGTGCGCCTCGTCGACGACGAAGGTCTGCGCGCCGGGCAGGATCTCGCCGAAGCCTTCCTGCTTGAGCGCGAGATCGGCGAGCAGCAGGTGATGGTTGACCACGACCACGTCCGCCGCTTGCGCGCGTTGTCGCGCCTGCACCACGAAGCACTCGCTCCAGAACGGGCATTCGGTGCCGAGGCAGTTCTCGTTGGTCGATGTCACCAGGGGATAGACCGGCGAGTCCTCCGGCATGTCCTCGAGTTCGGCCAGGTCACCGAAACGCGTGCGCCCGCTCCAGGCGAGGACGCGCTGGAACTGCATGGCGTGCTCCTTCGATGCGAACTTCGGCTCGCCCTTAGCCTGTTCCATGCGATAGCGGCACAGGTAATTCGCGCGGCCCTTCAGCAGGGCCGACGTGTGGCCGATGCCGAGCGCCTCGCGCACCCGCGGCAAGTCGCGATGATAGAGCTGGTCCTGCAGCGCCCGCGTGCCGGTGCTGATGATGGTCTTGCGCCCCGACAGCAACGCCGGGACAAGATAGGCGTAGGTCTTGCCGGTGCCGGTTCCCGCTTCCGCGAGCAAGGTGTCGGTCTCGATGATCGCCTCGGCGATCGCTTCGGCCAAGCGCTGTTGCGCATCGCGCGGCACGAAGGCCGGCACCTGCGTTGCCAGCGCACCGCCCGCGCCGAGCGCCTCGACGGTGCGATCCGGCAGGCTGCTCACAGGGTGCGATCCTTCGCCATCCCGCGCGCCCTCATCGCGAGGGCGGAGGCGGCGGCTCCGAAGGCGGCGGTGCGTTCGCCGGCGGCACCGTGGTGGCCGGGTCCTGAGGCGGACGACGATCGCCCAGCCTGAAGAATTCGCGCCAGCCGCCACCTTCGGATTCACCTTCCGCCGGTGCCGGCTCGATCGGATTGCCATATTCGTCGTACTGCACGGGCGCGGGCGGCGGCGCGATCACGCAGGGCGCGTAGGCCGGCGCATAGCCGCGCACGAAAGCGAAACGGCGCACGTTGGGGCAGGAAGCATCGGTGGCGTTCGTGCCGGAAATCCATTGCCAGTCGATTCCGTCATCGCCCACTTCCAGCGGCTTGCTCGGCAGGCGCGAAAAGATGCCCGACCACACCCGCATCGCGCCGGTCGCACCGTACAGGCCGGTCGGCTTGTTCTGGTCGTTGCCGACCCAAACCACCGCCAGATAGTCGCCGGTCCAGCCGGCGAACCAGCTGTCGCGGCTGTCGTTGGAGGTGCCGGTCTTGCCCGCGGCCTTGAGCCGACCCAGGCCATCGGCCACCAGTTGCCGTCCGGTGCCCGATGACACCGCCTGCTGCAGCGCGATCGTCACCAGACGTGCGGCGATGGCATCGCCCTGCTGCGCCGCCGCCGGCTCCTTGTCGTAGCGGTTGAGCGCACGTCCGTTGGGATCGAGCACGCCGCGCACCGCATGCAGTGGTTGCACCTCGCCGCCGGAGGCGAGGAACTGGTAGAGCTGAGCCATCGCGTACGGGCTCTGGTCGGTCGCGCCAAGCAGCAGCGAAGGATTGGTCTGCGGCTCGATGCCCGCCAGCGTGCGCGTCAGTTGCGCGACGCGCTCCGGCCCCACATCCATCCCGAGGCGCACCGTCGCCAAGTTGTAGGACTGCGCCAAGGCATCGATCACCCGCACGCTGCCGTGACTGCGGCCATCGGAATTGCCGGGCGTCCAGCGCTGGTTGCCCTGGCGGATGGTCAGCGGCGAATCATCGACATGACTGGCCAGCGACCACTTGCCCGGTTGCGCCAGCGCGAGCAGGTAGACGAAAGGCTTGATGATCGAACCGACCGGCCGCTGCGCGGTCACCGCGCGATTGAAACCGGGATTGGAAAAGTCACGGCTGCCGACCGCGGCGACGACCTGGCCGTTGTGCACATCGGTCATCACCAGACCCGCTTCCAACGGCGCGTTGCGGCGCGGGCCGAGCGCCTTCAGCGTGCGCGTCACCGAACCTTCCGCATAGCCCTGCGCCGAGGGCGACATCGCGGTCATCACCGAAAGGCCGGCGCCCTGCAGCGAATCGGCCGGGTAATCGCGCACCAGTTGCCGGCGCACCAGGTCGACGTAGGCCGGGAAGCGGTTCGGCGCGGCGCCACCGGGCTCCTTGCTGACGCCGAGCGGCGCCTTGACCGCGCGATCGTGTTCCTTCTGGTCGATGATGCCGGTTTCCAGCATCTCTCCAAGCACGAAATTGCGTCGCTGCTCGGCGCGCTCGGGATTGCGCCGTGCGTCATACCAGGACGGCCCGTTGACCAGGGCGATCAGCAACGCGATCTGCTCGGTGTTGAGCTGGTCGAGGTTGCGATCGAACCAGAACTCCGAGGCGGCGGCGACGCCATGGATCGCCTGCGAACCGCGCTGTCCCCAATACACCTGGTTGAAATAGGTCTCGAGGATGGTGCGCTTGTCGTAGCGCGCCTCGAGGATCAGCGCGTAGAGGATCTCCTTGAACTTGCGCGAGAACGTCACCTCGCTGCCGATCCCGAGCAGGCCGCTGCGCGCCAGCTGCTGGGTCAGGGTGCTGCCGCCCTGCAGGCTCTTGCCGCGCGAGCGCAACGACACCCAGATCCCGCGCGCCATGCCGGTCACATCGATGCCGCGGTGGCGGGCGAAATCGCGATCCTCGACCGCCTGCAGCCCGGTGACCAGTTTTTCGGGCACCTCGCTCAGGCTGACCAGCCGGCGTTCTTCCTGCTTCTGGCCGTACAGGGTGGCGATGCGTGCCGGGTCCAGTCGCGCCGCGCGCACGCTGCCGTTGCCACCCGCCTCGCGCAGCGAAGCCACCTCGCCGTTGGCAAGGGTGACCTGCAAACGTAACGGAGCGATGCGGCCTTCGACATCGAAATAGCCACGGCTGGAAATGGTGAAGATGTTGCCCTTGCGCACGTAGCTGCCGGGCTTCTGGCCGGCGCCGTCATCGCGATAGGCGGCCGCGTCCAGCTCGGTCTTGAGCGTGGCCGGATCCATCGCGATGCCCGGCTCCAACTGCAGGGGACGTGCATACACGCGCGTGGGCAGCTGCCACTTGAGGTCGCCGAAGCGCTGGCTGACCTGGTGGTTGAGGTAGAGCGTGTACGGGATCAGGAAACCGAGTGCGATGCCGATGAGCGCAAGCAGCAGGATCACCAGGCGGCGACCCCATCCGGCACCGACGGACACTTCATCTGCCTCGTCGTCGTAATCGGGATCGTCGTAATCGTATTTGGCCATGCGGCGGAGGCGGATTCGGGGCGCTTTTCGAAGTCGGCAGTCTAGCCCAGATGCCGATGGCGGCCGTATCGGGAAAATTCAGTTTCCGGGCTCGGGTTTGGGCCCGCTGCGACCCAGCAAGCCATCCCGCACGCCGGCCAGCATCG
Source organism: Pseudomonadota bacterium (assembly GCA_023461075.1). Classification (GTDB taxonomy): domain Bacteria; phylum Pseudomonadota; class Gammaproteobacteria; order Xanthomonadales; family Xanthomonadaceae; genus Solilutibacter. The sequence continues at coordinate 14,838 of JAEWNY010000091.1, forward strand.
CTCGCGCGTTGGCCAGCCGCGGCGCCGCGAACAGGCTGAATCGCACCAGCTTCAGCAGCGCGCGAGGCAGGTCCTGCGCCACCCACAGCCGGGGCGTCGACCCGCGACGATAGAGCAGGATGCGGTTGCGCATCATGTAATAGAGGCGCGTCGGCGAATGCACGAAGCTGGCGCCGAGCGGCATTCTGCGGATGTCGTCGCCGATGCGATGGCCCATCCGCGCATCGCCGATGCCGTACAGGGCGTAGCCGGCGCGCGTGGCGCGGAACGACCAATCCAAGTCGACGTTGTCGATGAACAACGAAGCATCGAAGCCGCCGACTTCCTCCAGCGCCGCCATCGGCACCAGGCAGCCGGAGGTGATCAGGAAGTCGCAGGCCACCACCTCGCCCGCCTCCACGTGGATCTTGTGGTTGAGCGGGAATCCGATCCGCACGAACGGCACCGCTTCGCCGGTCCGCAGGTCCTCGGCCACCGGCCCGACCGCGGCGACACGCTCGCCCTGCGACTCGAGTATGCGCAAGGCATCATGCAACCGCGCCACCATGTCGGGCGCGGGCAAGCTGTCCTGGTCCATCAGCAGGACGTGCCGGGCGCCCATTCCGCGTGCGATGGCGATCCCCTGGTTGAGCGCTGCGGCGACGCCGAGGTTGCTCTCATTGGCAACCAACGCGCCGCCGGGCGCCAACACCTGCATCTCGAGCGATGCCAGCAATTCCGGGGCGGAGGCGTTGTCGATGACGATGATCGATGCCAGCTGCGGCGCCAGGCGCTGGAGCTGCGCGTCCAATGCCGCCAGGTCCGGCTGGCAGGTGACGACCACGGCGTGGATGCCGGAATCCGATGTCCTCTCGTCCGGCGGATGCATGCTCAATCCAGTCCCAAGAGGTCACTCAACGCCGAGCGCCATCCCGAGCCATAGCGCGCGTACCTGCCGCTGCGCCATTCGTCGGCGACTTGGCGCAAACGCTTCAGCGGATCGGTCGACAAGCCTGCACGTGCGGTTGAATGGCGAAGCCGATCTTCCGCTTCTTCCCATTCGCGTGATGCCTCTGCATCGCCGCGTACGCGCTCGCGCAAATGCCCGGCCAACCCGGCTTGACGCTGCACGAGTCGCTGCAGGAACTGCCGGCGTCCCACGCCGATGCCGAGGTACCGTTGCGTCGGTGATCGTTCACGCACCCCGATCTGGTTTCCACCATGTTGGCGGTAATCGATGACGGCCTCCTCCAGCGTGTCGATGCGGCCCCGTGTCGCGGCGATGATCGCGATCCATTCGTCATGCGACCAGCCGTCGGCGACCGGTAAGGCCCCGTCAAGCACAGCGCGACGGAACCCCATCGCCGCACCGGTCACGATGTTGCGTCTGAGCAGCACATCGAATCCACGCCCGTCATGCATGGCGGTCATTTCGCGCGCAGACACCTCGAGCACCTCCAGCAACCTGCGCCCGAGCGGCCGCCCATCCGCATCCACCAATCGCGCATCGCCATGCAGCATCAGCAACTCCGGCCGCCGCGCGAATTCGTCCAACATCGTCGCGATCTTGTGCGGATGCCAGACATCATCCTGATCGCAGGGAAACACCACGTCAGCCTCGGCACGTTGCAGGGCCTGCTCGAAGTGGCGGACATAACCAACGTTCGCGTCATTGCGATGCAGGACCACTTCGCACCCCGCTAGACGACGCTCGTCGGCGAATGCCTGCAGCAGCGACCATGTCGCATCCGAAGATGCGTCATCGGACAACACATAGACCTCCGGCTGCCGGGTCTGCGCCGCCAGGCTTGCCAGTTGCAGCGGCAGGAAGCGCTCGCCGTTATAGCTGCACAGCACCACGGCGCTGCGCGGCAAGCGGTGTGCCGCCACGATCATGCCGATGCCCCGAGCCATGCCGCCGGATCGGGATCGAAGCCGCGTGGCGCGACGCCGAGTAGCGTCGTCAGCTGCGTGTTGTCGGCGACGAGGTCCTGGTCGAGGCGCGAAGCGAATCCTCGCAGCGACGGCCGCAGCCGAGCGGCGATCGCGAGAACTGCGCGCGGCAGCGGCAACCGCAAGGTCCTGCGCGGCAATGCATCGCGCAGGCGCAGGAACATGCGGTCGACGCGCAGGCGTTCGCCACCGCCGACCTCGAGGGTCCTGCCGATGGCGGCATCGACATGGACCGCGCGCCATGCCGCCAACGCCACGTCGCCGGCGTGCACCGGCTGGCGCAGGCCACGCCCAAGCGGATACGGGAACAGGCCGGTACGCATCGCGCGACGGGCGATCGGCGCCAGGTTCGCGTCGATGCCGAGGCCGTAGATCATGGTCGATCGCAACACCGTCCAGCCGATGCCCAACCGATCGCACTGCGCAATCAGGGCCGCCTCCGCTTCACGCAATGATTGCGAAAGCGCGCGATCCGCTGCCAAAGCCGCGTCGCGCTTGCTGACCGCGCTCATCGAGCTGGTGGCGACCAGCCGACGGCAGGGCGCCTCGCCCAGCCCCGCCAGCGCATCGGCCAGGGCCTGCATCGGCCCGAAGCTGACCACCGCATCGAATCGCCCGCAGTCCGGCCAGCCATCGGCCAGGTCTGCCTGCAACCAATGCAGGCCCGCATCCTCCACAGCCGAATTGCTCTGCGCGCTCCGACTCAAGGCAACCATGTCATGGCCGCCGCCGCGCAACTGCGCGCGTAAGGCGTGACCGATCTGGCTGCTGGCGCCGGTCAGCAACACCCGCTGCACGGCGTGCGGAGCATGCGGGATCGGAATGGGCGAAGAAGGATTCACCTGCACAGTTTATCGTCGCGGCCGGTGACGCCTGCTCAATCGCCGCGCCGCGCATCCAGCACGCCGGGCAGCGACGAGAGTTTGCCGAGCAGCCGGGAGAGTTGGTCGACGTCGCGCACCTCGATGCCGATCAGCAATCGCTGCCGGCCATCGCGCGAGGCGCCATCGCCGCGGATCGCCCGCACCATCACGCCTTCCTGCGCAATCAGGTTGCTCACGTCGCGCAACCAGCCCTTTCGGTCGATGCCGCTCACCACGATCTCGACGCGCTGCCTCTGGTCGACATCGCCCCAATCAACCGCCATCACGCGCTCCGCTCCGCGCGCGGACATTCGCTGCAGTGCCGGGCAATTCGCGCGATGCACCGACAGGCCGCGTCCGCGCGTGAGATAGCCGACCACCGCCTCCCCCGGCACCGGCTGGCAGCAACGGGCGATGTTGACCAGCAGGTTGTCGACGCCGGCCACCGTGACCCCGGTGCGCCCCGGCGAAGCCTTGGCGCGCGTGGCCGGCGCCCGGGGTGCTTCATCCAGCGCCTCCGGCGCACGCGCCGCCTCATGCAGCGCACGCACCACCTGGCTGGGGCCGATCTCGCCGAGCGCGAGCTGCACGTGCAGCTCGTCGATGCCATCGAGGTGGAAGCGCTGCAGCACCGGCGCCAGGTCGGCATCGGCCGCGCCCATGCGTTTCAACTCGCGCTCGAGGATCTCGCGTCCGGCCTGCTGGTTGCGGCCGCGATCGAGCCTGCGGAACCACGCGCGGACTTTCTCCCGCGATCGCGGGCTCGCCAGGAACCGATTGCCGGGCAGCAGCCAGTCGCGGCGCGGTTCGCTGACCTTGCCGACCATCACCTCGACCCGCTCGCCGGTCCGCAACTTGTAGTCAAGGGTCACGATGCGGCCATCGATCTTGGCGCCGCGGCAGCGATGTCCGATGTCGGTATGCACGCGATAGGCGAAATCCAGCGGCGTGGCGCCGGCCGGCAGGTCGATCACCTCGCCCTTCGGCGTCAACACGTAGATGCGTTCCTCGACAAGTTCCTGGTCGAGGTCGGCGCGCAGCGCGGCATCGCTTTCCTCGCGCGCGGCATCCAGCACGCGGCGCATCCAAGCCACCTTGCGCTCGAGCGCGGCATCTCCGCCGCCGCCCTCCTTGTAGCGCCAGTGCGCGGCCACGCCGAGTTCGGCATGACGATGCATGTCGCGGGTGCGGATCTGCACCTCGACCACCTTGCCATCCGGGCCGACCACGCAGGTGTGCAGCGACCGGTAATCGTTGGCCTTGGGCCTCGCGATGTAGTCATCGAATTCGCCAGGCACCGGCAGCCACGCCGCATGCACCACGCCGAGCACCGCATAACACTGCGCGGCGGTATCGACCAGCACGCGCACCGCATGCAGGTCGTGCAATCCCTCGAACGGCAGCTGCTTCTTCTGCATCTTCCGCCACACGCTGTACAGGTGCTTGGAGCGGCCGGCGACTTCCGCATCGATGCCATGGGTGGCCAGCGCGTCGGACAACGCGCGGCGCATCTGCCCGATATAGGCCTCGCGGCCGCGACGGGTATCGTCCATCAGGCGCGCGATGCGCCGGTATGACACCGGCTCCAGCACCCGGAACGCGAGGTCCTCCAGTGCCCATTTGACCTGCCAGATGCCGAGGCGGTTGGCGAGCGGGGCGTGGATGTCACGGGTCAGCCGGGCCAGCGGCTGTGCCTCGCCGTCATCCGCGTCCACCGCGTGGCGGAGTCGCGCCAGATGGCGTGAGAGCATCACCGGCACCACCCGCAGGTCCTGGCTCATCGCCAGCAGCAATCGGCGCAGGCCCTCCGGATCACTGCCCTCGGCATGTTGCTCGTGCAGCGCGCGAACCCGCGCCTCGGCGGACAGGCCGTCCAGCAGGCTGGCCAAGGCTTGAGGCAAGGCCTGGCCGTCCGGCCATGCAGCATCGGCCTGCGCGGCGTCGACGATCGCCGCAGCCAGCATTTCGCCATCGGCGTTCAGCCCCGCAAGGGTGGACAGGATCTCCGGCAGCAGCGCTCCGGCGGCCGCGCCCGTGCGCCCCGCCAATGCTGCCTGCAGTTCGGCACGCAGTCCCGCCTCGACCGCATCGGCGGCCGGCAGTTGCAGCAGGTCGGTGTAGGACGGCGACATCGGCGTGACGGCATGCGGATCGCTCCGCATTCAGTGAATCGGAATGGCTACACTAGCGGCAAACCCGATGATTGGAACCCTCATGCGCATCGCCCACCCGTTCATCGCCCTGCTGCTGTTCACGGCGAGCAGCATCGCCTTCGCCCAGGCACGCGAGGGCGCGCCGATCCAGCAACAGATGAGCGCGGCGGAGTTCACGGCGGCCGGCCTCGACAAGCTGTCCGCAGACGAACTGGCGCAGCTCAATGCCTGGCTCAACCGCACCGTGATGCAGGAGTCGAGCAAGGCACGCAAGCAGGGCCGGCAGGAAGTGGTGAAGAAGCATCGCGGTTTCTTCGACTTCGGCGACGGCGAGCCGATCGAAAGCCGCATCGTCGGCGAGTTCAAGGGCTTCGAAGGCGGTCGCCGCTACACGCTGGAAAACGGCGAAGTCTGGCAGCAGACCGATGGCACCACGCTGTATGGCGTGCGCGGCAACAACCTGCCTGTGAAGATCCGGCCCGGCGTACTGGGTGCGTGGTGGATGCGCGTCGAGGGCAGCGGCGTCCAGGCCAAGGTCAAGCGCGTGAAGTAACTGCCGCGCCGCATGCGGCCGGCCTCGTCGCCGGAGCGCCTGTCATCTGATCGTCATCTGGCTGCCTACACTGCCTCGATGCCCAAGAGGAATGCCGATGTCGATGCGCAAAGCCCGCCGCCACCTGATTCCGGTTCTTGCACGACGTGCCTGCGCACCGATGATGTTGGCGCTGCTCCTGGCCGGCAGCGGCATCAACGACGTGCTGGCGCAGGACTACGTGCCGCTGGAGAAACGCCTCACGCCTGAGCAGCGCCACGCCGCCGGGCTCGACCTGCTCTCGCCCGCGCAACTGGCCGAACTCAATCGCCTGTTGCGCGAAGAACGCCCGTCTGCCACGACGATGCGGCCCGCCGCAGTCGTGGTCGAGGACAACCGCTTCGCCGGGCAGGACGAGGGCGAGATCCGCTCCTCGCTGGTCGGCACGGTGGCCGGCTGGGCACCCGGCACGGTGTTCACCCTCACCAACGGCCAGCAATGGCAGGTGTTGAAGGGCGAGATGACGCTGCGCAAGCTGGTGAGCGACAGCGCGATCCGCGTGGTGCCGGGCGTGGCCGGGCGCTGGTTCCTGGAAGTGGTGCCGGACCTGCCCAAGGCCCGCGTGCAGCGCATCCGCTGATCAGCGCAACCGCGCGATCCGCGCCGCCAGTTTCTTCGCCGATACCCCGCCCTTGGCGCCGAGTTCCTGGGCGAAAGTGGCGACGCGCAATTCCTCCAGTTCGCGGCGCAGCTCCCGAGCTTCGGGATCGTGCGGATCGGCGGCCGCCAACGCATCGACGAATGGCTTGAGTTCCAGCATCCGCGCCTGGTCCTTGTGCGGATCGCGCTGCGCACGCTCGGCTCGCAGCGACAACGCCTTCAGGTAACGCGGATACTCGGCCAACAGCGCGGCAGGCGTATCGCGCAGGAAGCCCGGCGCGGTCAGCGTATCCAGATGCGCGCGCATGTCATCCAGGTTGCCGCTGGCCCAGCCCATCAACCTGGATTCCAGTTGCGCGCGTACCTCGGCCACGCCGGCCAGGATCGCCTCGGCCTGTTGCAGGCGTTGCATCGCCTCGCCGAACAGCGCCTTGCCGAGCGCATCGATGCGGGCGGCGAAGGCATCGGCATCGCGCACCTGCTCCAGCGCATCGGCCGACAGCGCCGCGAACGCACCCTCGACCAGGTCCTCGCGCAGCCGATCGGCATCGCGCGCGACCGGCTTGCGGAACGCATCGGCCTTGCCCGGTGGTTTGTCGATGGCCGCGTACAACAGGCCGATCTTCGGCTGCACCGGCAGTTGCCGCCGCGCCTGCCTGAAACGCTCGACCGATGCGATGCGCAGCAGTCGCCGCACTCCTTCGGCATGCAACTGCTCGGCCACCTCGCGCTGCGCATGCACCTGCAGCGACACGCTTTCGCCATCGTCCTGCAATGCCGGATACGCGGGGATGCCACCATCGCCCGCCACCTGTGCCGGCACGCCCTGCTCGGGAAAATGCTGCAGGCCCGATTGCGCGAGATCCCTCGCCGCGCGGCCGGCGAAAGCCTGCTGCGCGCGCCCGCCGAAGCGCCGCAGCAGCTCATCCAGATCCCGCGAGCTGGCGAGGACGTGCTTGCCGGTTTCATCCTGCAACTGCAGGTTCATGCGCAGGTGGGGTTCGATGCCGGCTTCGTCGAAATCCGTCGCCGCGACATCCACGCCCGAGAGCTTGCGCAGGAAGCGCGCGAGCGTTGCGACCATGTCGTCGGCTTCAGGCTCGCGATGGGCTTCTGCGAAGGCGCGGGCGAAATCTGGCGCGGGCACGAAGTTGCGACGCAGGATCTTCGGCAACGACTTGATCAGCGCGGCCGCCTTGTCCTGCACGAAGCCCGGAGCCAGCCACGACAACCGCGCCGCATCCAACGCGTTGAGCAGGTGCAAGGGCACCACGACCGTCATGCCATCGTCCACTGCGCCTGGCTCGAAGCGATAGCGCACGGCGAGGCGCGCATCGCCCAGCGCGATGATCGGCGGGAAGCGCGCGGCATCGGTTTCATCGGCGACCAGCAGGTCGTCGCGCGTCCATTCCAGCGCGGCCTGCTCCGGCTTCGACAAGCCCCTGAACCAGGCATCCAGCGCCTGCGCGTTGTGGATGTGCGGCGGCAGGCGGTCGAGGTACCACTGCGCCTGCCATTCCTCGTCCACCACCAACCCGGCGCGGCGCAGCTTGGCTTCCTGTTCGCGCGCTTGCGCCAGCACTTGCAGGTTGCGCGGAAGAAAACTGCTGCGGCTGTTGATCTCGCCGCTCACCAGCGCATCGCGCACGAAGATCACGCGTGATTCCTCGGGATACAGCGCGCCGTAATGCACCGGCTTCTTCGGCGCCAGCACCAGCCCGAACAGGCTGATCTGCTCGCTGCCGATAACGCGTCCCTGCGAGCGCGACCAGTGCGGATCGTGATGACGGCGCGCCAGCAGGTGCGGCAATTCTGCGATCGCCCACTCGGGATCGACCGCGGCATTGGTGATCGCCCAGACCTTCTCGGTGTCGAGCAGGGTCGCCGACAGCAGCCACGGCGGAGGCTTCTTAGCCAGCATCGAGCCGGGGAATAGCTGGAAACGACGGCCGCGCGGTCCCTCGTAGACATTGCGATCGCCAAGATGGCCGAGCTGGGTCGGGAGGCCGGCGATCAGCGCGCGATGCAGGCGCGCGTAATCGACATGCTGCGCGCCTTCGTTCGCCCCCGCTGCAGGTTCCGCCTGCACTATCGCTGACCCATCGTCGCCTTGCCCCGGCTTGCGCGGACGGCGCCGCCTGCCCCGACCCGTTTCGATGGATGACGATGGCGTCTCTCGTCGACTGCTCGACCAGCCCAGTGCCTCGCACTGCAGCTTCAACTGCCTGTGCAGCTCGCGCCATTCGCGCAGGCGCAGGAAGCCGAGGTAACGCTTCTCCGCCCACTTGCGCAGCTGCGATTGGCTGAGATCCTCGTGCGCGATGCGGAACGCCTCCCACAACTTCCAGATGCCGATGAACTCGGATTTCGGATCGGCGAATTCGGCATGCGCGGCATCGGCGGCGGCGCGTGCATCGGCCGGACGTTCGCGCGGGTCCTGGATGCCGAGGAAGCTGGCGATCGCCAGCATCTCGTGCAACACGCCATGCTTCTCGGCGGCGATCAGCATGCGCGAGAGCTTCACGTCGACCGGCAACTTCGCCATCTGCCTGCCGATCGCGGTCAGCTTGCGCTGCGCATCGATCGCGCCGAGCTCGGCCAACTGCTGCCAGCCATCCGCCACCGCACGCGGATCGGGCGCCTCGAGGAACGGGAACTGCTCGATGTCGCCGAGGCCGATACTCAACATCCGCAGGATCACGCCGGCGAGTGCCGAACGGCGTATTTCCGGATCGGTGAACGCATCGCGCGCAGCGAAATCGGCTTCCGAATACAGGCGGATGCACACGCCATCGGCAATGCGTCCGCAGCGGCCCGCGCGCTGGTTGGCACTCGCCTGCGAGATGTCCTCGATGTGCAGGCGGTCCAGCTTCAGGCGCGGGCTGTAGCGCTTGACCCGGGCCTGCCCGGGATCGACCACGTAGCGGATGCGCGGCACGGTGAGTGAGGTTTCGGCCACATTGGTGGCGAGCACGATGCGCCGCTGGCTGCCGGGCTGGAACACCTTGTCCTGGTCGCGCGCCGACAGCCGCGCATACAACGGGACGACCTCGGTATGGCGATATTTGCGGCGCTCCAGCGCCAGGTGCGCGTCGCGGATCTCGCGCTCGCCGGGCAGGAACACCAGCGTGTCGCCCAGCGGGTTCTCGCGGGTGATCTCGTCGCAGGCGGCCACGATGCCGTCGAGCACGGTGCGCTCGCCATCGTCGTCACCCTCGCCTTCGAGCGGGCGGTAGCGATGCTCGACCGGAAAGGTGCGGCCTTCGACTTCCACCACCGGCGCACCGCCGAAATGCGCGGCGAAACGCGCGGTGTCGATGGTGGCGGAGGTGACGACCAGTTTCAGGTCCGGGCGTTTCGGCAGCAGCTGCCTGAGATAGCCGAGCAGGAAGTCGATGTTGAGGCTGCGCTCGTGCGCTTCGTCGATGATGAGCGTGTCGTATTTCGACAGCCAGCGGTCGGACTGCATCTCGGCCAGCAGGATGCCGTCGGTCATGAACTTGACCGCGGTCTGCTCGCCCA
>JAEWNY010000092.1 GCA_023461075.1 Pseudomonadota bacterium
TGGAACGGCACGCCATCGGCCGGCGCGGTCGGCGACCAGCGGTTGCCCTTCGGGCCCTTCTTGATCTCGATGCCGTCCGGGTTGTTGGAGCCGACCTCGTGCAACGCGCCCAGGTGCAACACCACGAGCAACAGCAGCACCAGCGGCAACGCGATCACGTGCAGGGCGAAGAAGCGGTTGAGCGTGGCATCGCCCGGGTTGTAGTCACCCATGATCCATTCGGTCAGGCCGCCGCCGATCACCGGGATCGCGCCGAACAGCGAGATGATCACCTTGGCGCCCCAGAACGACATCTGGCCCCACGGCAGCACATAGCCCATGAAGGCTTCGGCCATCAGCACCAGGTAGATCAGCATGCCTAGGATCCACACCAGCTCGCGCGGCTTCTTGTAGCTGCCGTACATCAGCCCGCGGAACATGTGCAGGTAGACCACGACGAAGAACAGCGAGGCGCCGGTCGAGTGCATGTAGCGGATCAGCCAGCCCCACTCGACGTCACGCATGATGTATTCGACCGAGTTGAACGCTTCGGCGGCGCTCGGCTTGAAGTGCATCGTCAGGAAGATGCCGGTCAGGATCTGGTTGACCAGCACGACCGAGGCGAGGATGCCGAAGATGTACCAGATGTTGAAGTTCTTCGGCGCGTAGTACTCGCTCATGTGCTTGCGGTAGAACGGCATGAAGCCGGGCGCACGCTCATGGAACCAGTCCATCAGGTTATTGACGTTGCGGGTGATCACGTTCGACATGGCTCAGGCAGCTCCCGTCGGCGCGACGCCGATCACCACGGTGTTGTCGTCCTGGAAGTGGTACGGCGGCACCGGCAACGCCAGCGGCGCCGGCTGCGCCAGATACACGCGGCCGGCGATGTCGTACTTCGACTTGTGGCAGGGGCAGAAGTAGCCGCCCTTCCATTCGGCATCGAACGGCATCGGCCTGATCTCCGGCACGAATTCCGGCGCGCAGCCCAGGTGCGTGCAGACGCCCACCAGCACCAGGATCTCGGGCTTGATCGAACGGTACTCGTTCTTGGCGAACGCTGGCGTCTGGTCCGCGTTGTCCGACTTCGGATCCACCACCAGCGCATCCACGGCCGGCAATGTATCCAGCATGGTCTTGTTGCGACGCGCGATGAAGATCGGCTGGCCGCGCCACATGACCACGACCTGCTGACCCTCGGCCAAGTCGTCGATGGCGCGGATGGTCGGCGCACCAGCCAGCTTGGCGCGGGCGCTCGGGTTCCAGCTCTTGATGAAGGGGACGGCGGCAATGCCGGCACCGACGGCACCCACGACGGCGGTGGTGGCGGTCAGGAACCGGCGACGACCCGGGTTGTCCGGGCTGTGGACCTCATCGTTGGCCATTCGGCGCTCCGATCAATGAATGCGGACTACGGCGGCGGCCACGAGGGGTGGTCGCCACAAAGACGAGGAAGTGTAACGGAACGTTAAATGGCAGGACAATATCGCCGGCCCCCGAAAGGCCCAAGCCGTCTCAATTGACCGCCACTTGTCCCCGATAGCGGTCGGCGAGCAGACGGACGCGCTCGACATAGCGCTGCGTCTCACTGTACGGCGGGACGCCCTTGTACTTGTCCACCGCGCCCTCGCCCGCGTTGTAGCCGGCCGCAGCCAGGGTCAGGTCGCCCTTGAACCGGCGCAGCAACCAGGCCAGGTACTGCACGCCCCCGTGGATATTCTGGCGGGCGTCGAAGGCGTTGGTCACCCCGAAGCGCCGCGCGGTGGCCGGCATCAGCTGCATCAGGCCCTGCGCCCCGACCCGCGACAGCGCGTTGGGGTTGTAGGCGGATTCGGCGTGGATGATGGCGCGGACAATCGACGGATCGACCCCGTGCAGGCGCGCGGCCTCGGCGATCTCGGTGTTGTAGGCCGATGTGTTCAACCTCAGCTTGCCGAAATTCACCCCCGGCTTGGCGCCGCAGGCGAAGCAGGCCTCGATGTAACTGAAGGGAATGGAGCGAAGTGCCGAGGCGGCCACTCCGCGGGGTGCAACCGTGCTGGCGTAGGTCACGCCGTTGCGCTTGTAGGTGTAGACCCGGCCGCTGACGCGCCGACTGCCGCCGCTCGGCGGAGGGGAAACCGTGGCGGCAGGCGCAGTGGCAACGGCGGTTTGGGCCGTGGCCGGTGCAACGGGTGTGATCGGAGTCGTTTGGGCCGGCGGCTGCCAATTCGACGACGCCTGCTTGCTGTACTGGGCAACCGCGCTGCAACTGGCACCGGGCACGCGCTTGCTTGAATAGCTGCGGCTCCCGTCAGGCGATTCACAGCGGTACAGGGTGCCGGCCAGCGCTTCGCCAGCGCCTAGCCCGCCCAATGCCGCGCACAACAGCCACCCCGTGATCCGCACTGCCTGCTCCCCCAGGTTAGGTCGTCCGCCAACATCCGGCGGCAACTCATTGTCGCCGCAAGGATTCGTACCATACACGCGGACCAGCCCCTACACTAGTCCTCAACTTCCGCAATGATCCGGCCCGGACTCACCGCCGCGCCCCGGAGACCCCATGACCGATCCGATCCCGCTGGCTGTCATCGACCCGCCTACAAGCACCCGTCCAGCCGCATCCCGACCCAAGGGCAAGCTCTTCATCCAGACCCACGGATGCCAGATGAACGAGTACGATTCGGCGAAAATGGCCGACGTTCTTGCCGAACACGAAGGACTTGAGCTCACCACGATCGCCGAAGAAGCCGACGTTATCCTGGTCAATACCTGCTCGATTCGCGAAAAAGCGCAGGAAAAAGTCTTCAGCCAACTGGGACGTTGGCGGGCTCTGAAGGAAGGCGGTCGTCCAGTGCTGATCGGTGTCGGCGGCTGCGTCGCCTCACAGGAAGGCGAAGGCATCATCAAGCGCGCACCCTTCGTCGACCTGGTGTTCGGGCCGCAGACCCTGCATCGGTTGCCGGAACTGATTCGCGCCCGTCGCGCCGACGGCAAACCCCAGGTCGACATCTCCTTCCCGGAGATCGAGAAGTTCGATGCCCTGCCCGCGCCGCGCGCCGAGGGCCCGACCGCCTTCGTCTCGATCATGGAAGGCTGCAGCAAGTACTGCAGCTTCTGCGTGGTGCCGTACACGCGCGGCACCGAGATCAGCCGCCCGTTCGAGGACGTCCTGGTCGAAGTCGTGCAGTTGGCCGCCGAGGGCGTGCGCGAAATCAACCTGCTCGGCCAGAACGTCAATGCCTACCAGGGGCCGCTCGCGCCCGCTGATGGCGGCGACAGCGAAGAAACCGCCGATCTCCCCCTGTTGATCCGCGCGGTCGCGGAAGTCCCGGGCATCGATCGCATCCGCTTCACCACCTCGCACCCGCTCGAGTTCAGCGACTCGCTGATCGAGGCCTACCGCGACGTCCCCAAGCTGGCCAACTACCTGCACCTGCCGGTGCAGTCGGGCAGCGACCGCGTGCTGGCGGCGATGAAGCGCGGCTACACCGCGCTCGAGTTCAAGCAGAAGATCCGCAAACTGCGCGCGGTGCGGCCGGACATTTCGGTCAGCTCGGATTTCATCGTCGGCTTTCCCGGTGAGAGCGAAGCCGATTTCGACAAGACGATGAAGCTGATCGAGGATGTCGGCTTCGACCAGTCGTTCTCCTTCATCTATTCGCGCCGTCCCGGCACGCCCGCCGCGGACCTTGCCGATGACGTCAGCGATGCCGACAAGCACGCGCGGCTTTCGCGCCTGCAGGCGCACATCAACGCGCATTCGTTCGAAATTTCGAAGTCGATGGTCGGCAGCACGCAGAAAGTGCTGGTGACCGGCACATCGAAGAAGGACGAAAACGAACTCACCGGCAAGACCGAGAATATGCGTCAAGTGAATTTCGCCGGACATCCGCGTTTGATCGGCCAGTTCGTGGATGTCGTCATCACCGATGCGCTGCCCAATTCGCTGCGCGGGCGGGTGGCGACCGGCGACTGAGGCGGTCGCATCAACGAGGAGCGTCGATCACCTCGCCCTCTACCGAGTGCATGCGCGCGACGCATACCAGGTCGTTCCCTCTCGACAGTTTCTGGCCGTCCGGTGGTTCCGGCCGCTCGCGTTGCCATTTGTGCGGTATGCCGGCACACCACCTTTCGCCCGCCTGCGGAAGCTTTCCGATCGCGTCGCGTTTCCACAGCACCGAGCGCCCGTCGCGCAGCAACATCCAGCGCTCGCTGCCGATGTTCACCAGCACCGCATGATCGAGCGAAGCCGGGTCGCGCTGGAATTCGGGCCAACCTGCCTTCGCCATCTGCCGCGCAAACTGCTTGCGGACTTCGGGTTCCATTTCATCGGCGGCCTCGGTGGTGATGCGGGCTCTCGGCGCGAGTTTCGACAGGCGCGCATCCGCCGCCACGCGCGCGAGGCGTTCCTGCATGGCCTGTATCAGCGAAGGCTTGGCGAGGTCGGCATCGGCCAGCAGCAGTTCGGCAAACAACACGATGTTGCGCCTGGCCGCGAGATCCGTCAGCTGCACGTGCAAGCGCGACGGACGCGACGGCCAGCGTCCGGTTTTCAGATAGGCCTGGAACGCCGCGAAATCGCCGGACTCCGGGCGATCGGTGAACGACATCCGCAACACGGTGAAATGCCGGCGAAGCCGCTGCGCTGCCGCTGGTGCACGGTTGAACGCATCGTGGTAGGCGTTCGCATCGCGCAAGGCGAAGCCCATCATCGCCGCGCGCGCGTCGTCGTTGATCGGTTGCGTCAGCACTTCACGCAACATCGCACCCTCGGGCAACAACGGTGCCACCGCGTCGGCGAACGCCAGTGAATGGCTGATGCCGCCGTCCGGATGCTGCCAAGGCGCCATCCGCAGACCCATTTCGCGGCTGCTGGCCGTGCGCACGCTGCCGTCGGCAAAGTGCAGATCGACTTTCAGCGAGCGATGCAGGTGGTTGGCGAAGTTGCCGCGCACCTGCCCGATCACGCGACCGACCGCCGCCTGATCGCGCAACCGCTCGCGATACCCACGCGCAGCCGCGTAGGCATCCGCCTGAGCCCATTTGCCGGGGTCGAACGCGGCATCGATGGCGGACTGCATCTGCGCGGGCGTGCCGTATTCGTCGGGATCGGGGATCGCAGGCAGCGATGTGCGCATCACATCGACCAGCCGGCGCACCGCGGCTTCCGCTATGTGGCCCTCGCGTTCCGTCAATGGGTCGTGGCCGCTGTGTGCCGGGACGTGCCACGCATAACCATCGCGGGTGCGTTTGAGCTCGATGCGGGTGCGAGCGGCTTCGCGCATGTCGAAATCATGGAACTGGCTCGCGATGATCTCGATGCGTTCGGGCAAGGCCGTCGATTGCGCACCCGCAATGCGCGGCACGCACAGCAACAGGATCGCGAGCATGAGTCGCACGCGCATCGGCACCCTCCCTATTCCTCAGCCGCTGATCCTAACCGAAGGCCGTTCAATCCAATCGCTTGCGAAAGCGCAGGATCGCCGCCGTCATCGCCAGCGCGATGAAGCCGAGCAATGCCGCGACATCCACCCACAGCTCGGCGAGCGACGCACCGCGCAGCATCACCCCGCGGATCAGTCGGATGAAATGCGTGAGCGGCAGCACTTCCGCGATCCACTGTGCTACGCGCGGCATGCCGGCGAACGGGAACATGAAGCCGGACAGCAGGATCGAGGGCAGGAACAGGAAGAACGAGACTTGCATCGCCTGGAACTGCGACTTCGCGATCGTCGAAACCAGAAGGCCCAGCGCCAGGTTGGCGACGATCAGGAGCAGCGACGCCAGATAGACATCCAGCAGCGAGCCGTTGACCGGCACCTGGAACAACCAGGCGCCAAGCAGCAGGATCAGCGTGGCCTGAACGATGCCGATCGCCACGTACGGCAACACCTTGCCGATCATCAATTCGGCGCGCGACAGCGGCGTGGCGATCAACAACTCCATGTTGCCGCGCTCGCGTTCGCGGACGATGGCCACGGCGGTGAACAGGACCATCGTCATGGTCAGGATGACGCCGATCAGGCCGGGCACCACGTTCACCGCCGAGCGCCGCTCCGGGTTGTAGAAACCGACCACGCCGACCGGGCGCTGCACGCGCAGCGGATTGGCGTTGCTGCCATCGACCGGCATCGCCGCCAGTTGCGCGGCGGCGCTCTGCACCGCATTGTCGCTGCCATCGACCAGCACCTGCACGGCTTCGCGGCCGTCGATGCGACGGCGCTCGAAATCCGGCGGTATCACGATGCCGATGCTGATCTCGCCGCGACGCAGCTCATCCATCAGCTGCTGCGGGGTATCCGCATGCCGGCTCGAGGCGATCACCCCGGTCGCCAGCATGTCCATCGCCAGCGCGCGCGAACCGCTGGTGTTGGCACCATCCGCGATCGCGGCGTGCAGGCCGCGCAGGTTGGTGTTGATGGCATAGCCGAACAGCACCAGCTGGATCACCGGGATGCCGACGATCATGGCGAAGGTGATGCGGTCGCGGCGCAACTGCCGCAGTTCCTTCAGCATCACCGCCCACAGCCGTTGCCAGTTCATGCCGCGCGTGCCGCTGGCGGTACATCGCGGGTGGCCGCGACGAAGACATCCTCGAGGTTGGGTTCGCTCGGCTGCACCTTCGCCTGCAGGCCGGCCGCCGACAGGTGCCGCGATACCGACGCGGCGAGACCGCGTTCGTCCTCCCCCAGCACGCGCAGGCTGTTGCCGATCTGCGCCACGCTGAGGATGCCGGGCTGGCCATCGAGCGCGCGCTGCGCCTGCCGCGGCTGGCTGGATTCGACCAACAGGGTGCGCCCTTGCAGGGTCGAGGTCAGCGCCGCCGGCGAACCATCGGCGACCAGCCGCCCCTGGTCGAGGATGGCCAGGCCATGGCAGCGCTCGGCCTCGTCCATGTAATGGGTCGAGACCAGCAGCGTGGTGCCCGCATCGGCCAGTTCGAACAGGCGCTCCCAGAAATCCCGGCGCGATTCGGGATCGACCGCCGAGGTCGGCTCGTCGAGGAACAGCAACTCCGGCGTATGCACCACCGCCGCCGCCAACGCCAGCCGCTGCTTCTGCCCACCGCTCATCGTGCCTGCCAGTTGCCGCTGGCGGTCCTCGAACCGGTACTGGACGACCAGCTCGTCCACCCTTCCGGCGATCCGCGCGCGCGGCACGTCCTGGATCGCGGCAATGAACTCCAGGTTCTCGCGCACGCTGAGGTCTTCGAACAGCGAGAACTTCTGCGTCATGTAGCCGATGTGGCGACGCAATTCCTCCGCCTGTTCCGGCACGCGCAGGCCGAGCACTTCGATGTCGCCGGCCGTCGGCGTGAGCAGGCCGCAGAGCATGCGGATGGTGGTGGACTTGCCCGAGCCATTGGGCCCGAGGAAACCATAGACCGCGCCTTTCGGGACGGAGAGAGACACATCATCGACCGCCAGCAACTCGCCGAAACGCTTGGTCAGGCCGCGCGTGCGGACCGCGATTTCCGCGGAAGGCGCAGGCTCGCTCACGGGCCGAACACCACCCGCACCGGCAGGCCGGCGGGCAAATCACGGGCAGCATCGTCCAACTGCACTTCGGCAAGATAGGAAAGCCGCGCCGCGTCCTTGCCGGCCAGCGCGAAGTAAGGCGTGAAACTGGCCTCGTTGCGGATCATCCGCACGGTGCCGCGATAAGCGCCGCCGCGCCCATCGACTTGCACGCTCAGCGCATCGCCAACCTTGACCCCGGCGCGCTGCGGTTCCAGTACGTAGATGCGTGCATGCGGCACGCCATCGGCCAGCATCACCACCAGTGGCGCACCGACCGGCGCCTGGTCGCCCAGCTTGTAGGGCAGGCTGTCGATGCGGCCGGCGCGCGGCGCGACGACCGTGAGCTTGTCGAGCACCACCTGTTGCGCACGCGTGTTCGCGCTCGCCGCTGCAACGGCCGCTTGGCCCTGCGCGATCTGTTCGCGCCGTGTGCCGTTGAGCAAGGTGTCGAGCGCCTGCTGCGCCACCTGCACCTGTGCTTGCGCGGTCTGCGCGGTCGCGCGCGCCCGGTCGATGTCGATGGCAGCGACGTAGCGGCCCTTGCCCAACGCCGCCAGCCGCCGATAGGTTGCCTGCGCTTCGCTGGCTTGGGCCTGCGACTGCACCAGTTGCGCGCGCGCCTGCGCGATGGCCTCGCGGCGCGGCCCGGCCTCCAGTTCCGACAACACCGCGCGCTGCCGCGTGGTGTCGGCCTCGGCCACCTGCACTTGCGCCTCGGTGCGGGTGCGGTCGAGCGTCATCAACACGGTACCGGCCTCGACCTGCTGGCCTTCGCGCACGTGGATCGCGATAATGCGCTCGGCGGCCGGTGCCGGCACGGTGATGCGGTCGTATTCGAGCGAGCCCAGCGCCTGCGCGGGTTCGCGTCGGCATCCCGGCAACGCGATGGCAAACGCCAGCATCAAGATGATCGAGCGTTGCATCTCAAGCCTCCATGTCCAGGCCCAGGCCATGGTTGAGCATGGCGATGGCATGACGCTCCAGCGCCGCGATGTCCATCTCGCGCTGGAACAGCCGTCCCCACACCGGGGCACCGGCGGCCGGGAACATCGTCATCCCGATCAGCGAAGTCACCAGCAATTCCGGGTCGATGTCGGCGGGCAGCTGGCCCTTGCGCTGCGCCTCGCCGATGCGCAGGGCCAGCATCCGCGGCAGTTGCGGGCCGACCACCTCCACCAGCATGTCGCGCAAGGCGCCGCCTTCGGCCAGCACTTCGCGCACCCACAGCGACGGCAGCCACGGGTTTTCCCCGATCGCTTGGACAATGCCGCGCACGAAGCCGCGGATCAGGGTGGCGATGTCGGCGTCCGGCTCGACCCGCGCGCGCATGCCCGCCAGCACCGGCAGGAAGCGTTGGGCGACCAGCGCCTGCACGAGGGCTTCCTTGTCGCCGAAGTAGTAATGCAGCATCGCCGGGGTGACATCGGCCTCGCGTGCTATCGCGCGCAACGGGGTTGCAGCAATGCCCTCGCGCACGAAGCAGGCGATCGCGGCATCCAGCAGGGTCTCGCGCAGATCGGCACCGCCCGCCTCGGGACGTCCGGCCTTGCGCCTCCGCGATGCAACCGATTTGCCCATGCCCTTAATTTAATTCAATGATTAATTGATTTCAACATCTGCATCCATGCTCACGACCACGCAATGCGGCATCGGGCATAGTGCCGATCCACTTCGCCCGCCACGCCCATGCCCAGCCACGATTTCACCCTGGATCCCGCCGACAACGAACGCATCGCCAACCTGGCCGGGCCGTTCGATGCCCACCTGCGCCAGTTGGAGCTGCGCTTGGGCGTGGAGATCGCCAATCGCGGCAACATCTTCCGCGTCAGCGGCGATGACACGCATGCGTTGGTGATGGCGGAAAAGGTGCTGCGCGAGTTGTACGCGGAGGCCGGCAGCGAGACCTTCGACGGCAACGCGATCAACCTGCGCCTGGCCGGAATGGTCGGCGATGGCGATGCGGCCGCCGCCGCGCGCGACGGCGACTACGTGCCGCAGGACGTCGCGGTGCGGGTCAAGCGCGGCACCGTCAAGGGCCGCGGCGCCAATCAGAGGCAGTACCTGCACAAGATCGCCACCCATGACATCAATTTCGGCATCGGCCCGGCCGGTACCGGCAAGACCTTCCTCGCCGTGGCGATGGCGGTGGATGCGCTGAACGAATCGCGCGTGCAGCGGCTCATCCTGGTGCGCCCTGCGGTCGAAGCCGGCGAGAAGCTCGGCTTTTTGCCCGGCGACCTCACCCAGAAAGTCGATCCCTACCTGCGTCCTTTGTACGACGCGCTGTACGAGATGCTGGGCGTCGAGAAAGTGGTCAAGCTGCTGGAGAAGAACGTCATCGAGATCGCGCCACTGGCCTACATGCGCGGGCGCACCCTCAACGATGCGTTCGTGATCCTCGACGAGGCGCAGAACACCACCATCGAGCAGATGAAGATGTTCCTGACCCGGCTGGGTTTCGGCAGCACCGCGGTGATCACCGGCGACATGACCCAGATCGACCTGCCCAAACACGTGAAGTCGGGCCTCAAGGATGCGATCGAGGTCTTGCGGGATGTCGATGGCGTCAGCTTCACCCTCTTCGAGGCACGCGACGTGGTGCGGCATCCGCTGGTCGCGCGGATCGTGACCGCGTATGAGCGCCGCGATGCACGCGATGCCGAGACCGGGCCCGCGGCGGGCTGAGCACGACCAACCGTGAAGCGACATCGGCCTACAATCGCTCCATGACCCGCGGACCCGTCAGCCTGGAAGTCGCCGTCAGCTACGCCACGCCGCGCAAGGGCGTGCCGGCGGCGATGAGTTTCCGCCGCTGGGTCGCCGCCGCGCTCGATACCCGTATCCGCGAGGCCGACCTCGCGCTGCGCATCGTCGGCGAGGATGAGGCCCGCGCGTTCAACCGCCATTACCGCGGCAAGGATTACCCGACCAATGTGCTCAGTTTCCCGGCAGAACGCCCGCCGGGACTGCCGAAGAACGCCCGCTTCCCGCTGCTCGGCGACCTGGTGATCTGCGCACCGGTGGTCGCACGCGAGGCCGCGGAACAGCGCAAGCCTTTGTCCGCGCACTACGCGCACCTGACCGTGCACGGCGCGCTGCACCTGCTCGGCTGGGACCATGACAACGAGGCCGATGCGCACGCGATGGAGCAACTCGAGCGCGAGATACTCGCCGGACTCGGCATCGACGACCCGTATCTTTGAGCAGTTGGCGGCGGCGACCGTCATCGGTCCGCATGCATCGACCCTGTAGACTCCGGCCAACCCCATCGCGTTCCGTTCCGATCCTCCATGTCCGAAGAACCCGACAGTAGCGGCCCTGCCAGCGAACCCCGAGGCTGGCTGCGCCGGCTGGGCGCCGCCTTCTCCGGTGAACCCACCACGCGCGGCGATGTCCTCGAGTTCCTGCGCGATGCCGAGGCCGATGGATTGCTGGATGCCGACACGGTCAGGATGATGGAAGGCGCGATCGCCGTCTCCGAACTCACCGTCGGCGACGTGATGATCCCGCGCTCGCAGATGACCATGGTGCAGATCGACCAGCCGATGCGCGAGGTGATGGCGACCGCCGTGGAATCCGGCCACTCGCGCTTCCCGGTGCACGGCGAGGACAAGGATCAGATCCTCGGCATCCTGCTGGCCAAGGACCTCTTGAAAGTGGTGGTGTCCGATGGCGCGGCGACCCTGCACGACCTGCTGCGCCCGGCTTTCCTGATCCCCGAATCCAAGCGCCTCGACCTGCTGCTGCGCGAGTTCCGCCTGTCGCGCAACCACATGGCCATCGTCATCGACGAATATGGCGGCGTCGCTGGCCTGGTCACCATCGAGGACGTGCTCGAGCAGATCGTCGGCGATATCGACGACGAACACGACGAGGCCGGCGAAGGCGATCATCACATCGCGGCGCAACCTGACGGGCAATACGTGGTCGAT
>JAEWNY010000093.1 GCA_023461075.1 Pseudomonadota bacterium
GCCTTCGGCCTGCTGAAAAGCCGCTTCGTCAGCCTGCCCAACGTGTTGGCCGGAGAGGCCTTGGTGCCTGAACTGCTGCAGGAAGACTGCACCCCGGACAAGCTCGCGGGTGCCGTCAATCATTGGCTGGACGACGGTGCCGCCGTCGCCGCACTGCTGCCGCGCTTCGAGGCGATCCATCGCGAGCTCCGCCGCGATGCATCCGCACGCGCCGCCGACGCGGTCGCACCGTTGGTCCACGAGGATCGGCGATGAACCGCCCGTTGCGGATTGCCGGCATCGACGAGGCCGGACGCGGGCCTCTTGCCGGCCCCGTGGTGATCGCCGCGGTGGTATTTCCGTCTGGTCGTGCGCCGCTCAATGGGCTGGACGATTCGAAGAAGCTTTCGGCAGCGAAGCGTGAGGCCCTCGCCCCGCGCATCCGAGAACGCGCACTGGCGTTCTCGGTGGTGGTGGTGCCGGTGGAGCAGATCGACCGCATCAACATCTATCAGGCCACGCTCTTCGGCATGCGCGAAGCGCTGCTGCAGGTGGCACACCTGTGCGATGCCGCGCGCATCGATGGCAACGTGCTGCCCAAGGACCTGCCCTGCCCGGCCGAGGCGTGGATCGGCGGCGATGCCCGCTGCCGGGCGATCATGGCCGCATCGATCCTCGCCAAGACCCACCGCGACGCCATGATGCGCGAACTGCACGCCACGCATCCGCAGTACGGTTTCGATCGAAACATGGGCTACGGCAGCCCGGCGCACCTGGCCGCGTTGCAGGCGCATGGTCCGTGTCAGGCGCATCGCCGCAGTTTCTCGCCGATCCGCCAACGCGACCTGTTCGCCGCCAGCGAAATGGCGTGAACCGCACGCACCCCCGCCGGCGTTGAGACCGGGAGATGGGATAATCCCGGTTCGTCCGCACGATCCGACCATGACCGCACGCTTCGCCCATCTGCAACTGCACAGTGAGTACTCGCTGGCCGATTCCACCGTCCGCATCAAGGAACTGGTGGCTGCGGCAAAGGCGCGTGGTATCCCGGCGCTGGCCGTCACCGACCGCAACAACCTGTTCGCCCTGGTCAAGTTCTTCAAGGCCGCCGAATCCGCCGGCATCAAGCCGATCGCCGGCGCGGACCTTGCGATCGGCGCGCCGGGCGAGCCGGTGCACTGGCTCACCCTGCTCTGCCGCGACAACGGCGGCTACAAGGCGCTCTCGCGGCTGATCTCGCGCGCGTGGATGGAAGGCCATCGCAACGATGGCGTGGCGATCGCGCCGCAATGGCTGGACGCCGAAGACCTGTCCGGCTTGATCGCGATCGCCGGGCGTGCGTCCGCCGCTGGCGCTCTGTTGGCGATGAACCGCACCGATGCCGCCGAGGACGCGCTGCGCGAGATGCATGCACGCTTTGGTGACCGCTTCACCCTGGCGATCACTCGCAGCGGGCGCGATGGCGAGGAGGCCTTCAACACGTTCGCGATGGCGATGTCGTCGAAGCTCGGCATCCCGCTGATCGCCGGCAATGATGTGCGTTTCATCGATGCAGACGGATTCGATGCCCACGAGGCGCGCGTGTGCATCGCCTCCGGCCGCGTGCTGGACGATCCCAAGCGTCCGCGCGATTACAGCGACCAGCAATACCTGAAATCGGCCGACGAGATGGCGGAGCTGTTCGCCGATGCGCCGGACGCCATCGCCAACACGCTCGCGCTCGCCCAACGCTGCAACGCCAGTCTCAGCCTCGGCACCTATTACCTGCCGGATTTCCCGGTGCCGGATGCGCACACGCTGGAGAGCTGGATTCGCGCGCAGGCCGCCGAAGGGCTGGAAGCGCGTTTGCACAAGCAGCCGTTGGCCGAGGGCTTCAGCCGCGCCGATTACGACGCGCGCCTGACCCGCGAACTGGACGTCATCATCCAGATGGGTTTCCCCGGCTACTTTTTGATCGTCGCGGACTTCATCAACTGGGGCAAGCAGCACGGCATCCCGGTCGGACCGGGGCGCGGCTCGGGTGCCGGTTCGCTGGTGGCGTGGGCGCTGGGCATCACCGACCTCGACCCGCTGCCCTACGACCTGCTGTTCGAGCGCTTCCTCAACCCCGAGCGCGTGTCGATGCCGGACTTCGACATCGACTTCTGCATGGATCGCCGCGACGAAGTCATCGACTACGTCGCGCGCAAGTACGGTCGCGAGCGGGTCAGCCAGATCATCACCTACGGCACGATGGCGGCGAAGGCGGTGGTGCGCGACGCCGGCCGCGTGCTCGGTTTCCCCTACGGTTTCGTCGATGGCGTCGCCAAGCTCATCCCGATGACGCTCGGCATCGGGCTTGAGGACGCGCTCGGCCGCACCGAGAAATCGCGCAAGGACGATGCCTGGCGCAGCGACGAGCTGATCGCGCGTTACGCCGACGAGGACGATGTCCGCGACTTGCTTGATCTCGCCCTGCAGCTGGAAGACCTGACCCGCAACGCCGGCAAGCACGCCGGCGGCGTGGTGATCGCGCCCGAACCACTGGCCGAGTTCTGCCCGCTGTTCGCCGAACACGATGTCGACGGCCTCGGCAGGAACCCGGTGACGCAGTTCGACAAGGACGATGTCGAGGCGATCGGCTTGGTCAAGTTCGACTTCCTCGGCCTGCGCACGCTGACCATCATCGACTGGGCGGTGAAGTCCATCAACGTGCGTCGCGCGCAATCGGGCGAAGCGCCGCTGGACATCGCGTCGCTGCCGCTGGACGACCGCGCCACCTACGAACTGTTCGCGCGCGGAGACACGGTCGCGGTATTCCAGTTCGAATCACGCGGCATGCGCGAGTTGCTCAAGCGCGCGATGCCCGACCGCTTCGAGGATCTCATCGCGCTGGTGTCGCTGTACCGGCCCGGCCCGATGGACCTGATTCCGGACTTCATCGAGCGCAAGCACGGGCGCGCCGAGGTGCAATACCCGCACACGATGCTGGAGCCGGTGCTCTCGCCGACCTATGGCGTGGTGGTGTATCAGGAACAGGTGATGCAGACCGCGCAGATCCTGGCCGGCTATTCGCTGGGCGGCGCCGACCTGCTGCGCCGCGCGATGGGCAAGAAGAAGGTCGAGGAAATGGCGAAGGAGCGCGCCAAGTTCGAGGCCGGCGCGCGCGAAACGCATGGCATCGAGCCCAAGGTCTCCGGCCCGATCTTCGACCTCCTGGAGAAGTTCGCCGGCTATGGCTTCAACAAATCGCACGCCGCCGCCTATGCACTGGTCAGCTACCAGACCGCGTGGCTGAAGACGCACTACCCGGCCGAGTTCATGGCAGCGGTGCTCTCTTCCGACATGGACAACACCGACAAGGTGGTGATGTTCCTGGACGAGGCGCGCGAGATGGAGTTGGTGGTACTGCCGCCGGACGTCAACGCCTCCGGCTTCATGTTCGAGGCGATCGATCCGCGCACGCTGCGCTATGGCCTGGGCGCGGTGAAGGGCGTCGGTCGCGGCGCCTGCGAGGCGATCGTCGATGCGCGCAGCAAGGATGGCGTGTTTACCGACCTGCTCGATTTCTGCAAGCGGGTCGAATCGAACAAGCTCAACCGGCGCACGCTCGAAGCGTTGGCGCATGCCGGCGCGCTGGATGCGCTGGGCGGCAATCGGCCCTCGTTGCTGCTGCAGGTGCCGGAGGCGATGAAGGCCTGCGAACAGCTGGCACGCGAGGCCGAGGCCGGCCAGGTCTCGTTGTTCGGTGCGGTTGAGTCATCAGCCCCCGCGCTCGACATCCACCTGCCCGAGACGCACGACTGGCCGCTGGCCGAAAAGCTGCGGCACGAACGCGAGACGCTGGGCTTCTATCTCTCCGGCCATCCGATGGACCCCTATCGCGATGACCTGGTCGCGCTGACCGGCTTCCATCTCGGCCAGCTGGAGAAGATCTGGAGCGAGCGCGCCGAAGACGAGAAGCGCGGTTGGCGGCCGGAAAAGACCGTGGTGCTGGCCGGCCAGGTCACCGGCATGCGCCGCAAGGGTGAGTCGCAGGCCTTCGTGCAGCTGGAGGATGGCCGCGGGCGCATCGAATGCGCGTTCTTCGCCGAGACCTTCACCGAATACGCCGCGTTGTTGACCCGCGACCGCATCCTGATCATCGAGGGCGGCCTGCGCGAGGACGAATTCTCCGGTGGTTTCAGCCTGCGCGCACGGCGTTGCTGGGACTACAGCCAGGTCTGCGCGACGCAGGCGCTGCGGTTGGCGCTGCGCTTGGACCTGCGCGTCCCCGGAGCGTTGGAGGCGGTCGATGCGGTACTCGACAGGCATCGCCCCGGTCCGACCCCGATCCGCTTCGAGTTGCTGCGCGAAGGCGCGGTGGGCCAGATCGACTTGAACGGCAGTCACGGCATCCGCATCGACCAGGAGCTGGCTGCCACCCTGCGCGCGCAACCGGGCGTGCGCGCGGTCAAGTTGGCGCTGGGCAAACCCTGGTGAGCGTTCCCCGCCGGCTCAAGGCTCGGCGATGAGGTTGCGCCAGAGCTGGTGCGCCGTGGACGAATACCAGTACTCATCGGCCTGCAGCCTTTCCAGCAGGCCGCTGTCAAGCGTATGGCGGTTACCGAAACGTTCGCGGAACTGCGTCTTCTGCGCCGACAGCGCGGCCCGATTACCGGTGACATAGGACGTCATCATCATGCCGATCCATGAGTCCACTTCGTCGGGCTCCTCGGCAAACGCCCGCGAGAACGGCGCCAACGCATCCTGCGGTCGCTGCACGTCCAGCAGCATGTAGCCGTAGTCGCGCAGAAACTGGCGACCGGCCGACTCGAACGCCACCACGCGCGCCATCAGCGGCACGGCCTTCCTTGCATTGCCGGTGCGATAGTGAATGAAGGCGCGATAGCCCATCACTTCGACCTGCTCGGGCGTCGGCGTGGCCGGAGCCTCCGGCAACAACGCATCGATGCGCTGCAGGGCCCGGCGATAGTCGGCCATCGCGGCATCGCCACGCCCCATCTTGTTCAACATGCCCGCGCGATTGAATGCGGCTTCATAGCGCGCAGGGAAGCGCTCGATGGTCTCGCCGAGGATGCGCAATGCTTCATCGCGTCGGCCCGCGGCATCCAGCGCCGCAGCCAGGTTGATCCAGCCGTGGAAGTGATCGGGCTTGGCTGCCGTTGCGCGCTGGTACCAGGCGATCGCCTGCTGCGGCTGATGGAGATCGGTGAAGTAGAGGTTGCCCAGGTTGAACAGCGCGCTGTGGTGGTCGCCGCCAAGGTCGATCGCTTTCCGGTACGCATCGGCCGCACCTTCGAAATCGCGTGTACCCGAGAGCGCATTGGCATGGTTGACCCGCATGTCGTAATGGCGCGGATGCTTTTCCACACCCGATCGCGTGACCCGCAACGCCTGCTGGTACTCGCCCTGCTCCAGCAAGAAGGCTGAATAGTTGATGTGGAAGTCGGCCTGCTTCGGGCCTGAGCGCTCGATCGCGGCGTACATCGCGCGCGCCTCTTCGCGTTGGCCGGCCTGGGCGAGCGCCAATGCAATCCGGGTGCGCGCATCCTCATCGCCCGGATGCAGGCGCTCGGCGGTGCGGTAGTCACGCAGGCCCGCCGCCGCATCTCCACTGCGGATCAGCAGCAGGCCGCGATTGAGGTAGTGCCGGGCATCATCGGGTGCCAGGCGGATCGCCTCGTTGACCGCTTCGATGGCCTTCTGGATCTCGCCCTTGCCGAAGTGCGCCTCGGACAGGCGGGCCCATGCCTGGTGCATGCCGGGCCGCAGCGCAACCGCTTGCCGCAACAGGCCGATGGCACGATCGAACTCGCCGCGATCCAGCGCCGGGCGCGATTCGTTATGGAGCAGCGTGGCTCTCTCGTCCGCCGGCATCGACGTCTGGAGATGCGCCTTGTCCTGCTCGGCCTCGGTGTCGCGGCCCAGCTGACGCAGCAGCGTCACCCGGTTCGAGCGCGCCCTGGTGTTGCCGGGATCGATCGCGAGCACGCGGTCATAGGCCTGCAATGCCTGTGCGCCTTGGCCGAGGTGGTCGCGAGCCACGCCGATGTTGAGCCAGACATCGGCATCGTCCTGGCCCAGGCGGTGGGCATCTTCGAAATCACGCAGTGCATCGGCCCAGCGCTCCAGCGTGAGCAGGGTGACGCCGCGGTTGTAATGCGCATGGGCATCGGCCGGATTCCACTGGATGGCGCGCGCGTAGTCATCCAGCGCCTGCGTGTACTCCTTGAGGGCATCGCGGGCCGAGCCGCGGTTGGTGTAGTAGCCGTGGAAATCCGGGGAAATCCGTATCGCTTCGGAGTACAGCGCGACGGCCCCGCGGAAATCCCCCGTGTTGAAGTGCGCCACTCCGGCATTGAAGGGGATGTCGCTGCGTTCCTCGATGGCCTCCGGATCCTCAAGGCGTATTTCCAGGTAACGCGCGTAGACCCGCTTCATTTCCTCGTATTGACGGTCTTCCTTCAGGGCCTCGAGGTAATTGTCGTACAGGGCGGCATCGCGGTAGTCGAGCACGTAGGCCTTGCGGTAATCGGCCAGGGCCTCGACCCTGCGCCCGGACAGGTAATGGCCGGTGCCGCGCAGCACATAAGCCTCGCCATCATCGGGTTCCAGCACGATCACCCGGCTGGCGGCTTCGACCACCTCCGCATTGCGCTCGAGTTTGCCCAGCGCGTACAACTTGAATCTCCAGTAGTCGGCGTGTTCGGGCTCGATCAGCAGCACACGCTCGATGAGCCGCAGGGCCTCGGGGAACTGCTGGCGCTGGTAGGCATCCCAGGCCTTTTTATGAAGCGCCTGCGCCGATTCGCGGGTTTCAGGGGGCCCTTGCACCACCTGCGCCGGCGACAAATTCGGCAACAGCGCCGCCAGCGCCAGGCTGGCCGCCAGTACACCTACCCTTCCATTCACGATGTGCGCCATGGGCCTCCCCAGAACAGTTCAATCAGGGGCAGGGTAACCGGGGATAATGGAACCGGCGCACGCGTCAGAGTTGCCAGCGTCCTGGACTGGACCGGCCAATCAGGCGTCCCGAGAAGCATCCGCTACACTGTCCGCTTCGCTGCATCCTGCATGCCATGAACCCGAATTACCTCGATTTCGAGCAACCCATCGCCGATCTGGAAGCGAAGATCCAGGAACTGCGCAAGGCCAGCGATGGCCAGGCGGTCAACATCGACGCCGAGGTCAAGGCGCTGCAGGACAAGCTGCGCCAGCGCACCGCGGTGATCTTCCGCGACCTGGCGCCGTGGCAGGTTTCGCAGATGTCGCGGCACCCGGCGCGGCCGTATACCAATGATTACATCAAGATCATGACCAGCGAGTTCCAGGAACTGGCCGGCGACCGCGCCTATGCGGATGATGCCGCGATCGTCGGTGGCCTCGGTCGCATCGATGGCCGCAGCGTGATGATCATCGGCCACCAGAAGGGCCGCGACACCAAGACCAAGGTGCGCCGCAACTTCGGGATGCCGCGGCCGGAGGGTTACCGCAAGGCGTTGCGGCTGATGAAGATGGCCGAACGGTTCGGCTTGCCGATCGTCACCTTCATCGATACGCCCGGCGCTTACCCCGGCATCGGTGCCGAGGAGCGCGGCCAATCCGAGGCGATTGCGCGCAACCTGCTGGAGATGGCCGAGCTGCGCGTGCCGATCATCTGCAACGTGATCGGCGAAGGTGGCAGCGGCGGCGCCCTGGCGATCGGCGTCGGCGATGTCACCAACATCCTCGAGTACGGCACCTACTCGGTGATTTCTCCGGAAGGCTGCGCCTCGATCCTGTGGAAGGATGCGGCCAAGGCCAAGGATGCCGCCGAGCAGATGGGCATCACCGCCAAGCGCCTGAAGGCGCTGGGGCTGGTCGACAAGGTGGTGCGCGAGCCGATCGGTGGCGCGCATCGCAACCCGCTGCAGATGGGCAAGCGATTGAAGGCGGTGATCATGAACCAGCTCGATGCGCTTGAAAAATTGCCGCTCGACGGCTTGGTGGACCAGCGCTACGCGCGCCTGCGCGGCTACGGCGCCTACGCCTGAACCCGCCGCGATGAACAATGACGCCTCCGATGCGGTGATGCGCGCGGTGGCCTCGGTGCCGACCGGTCCGGGCGGGGATCGTTTCCTGATCGGATACAGCGGCGGACTCGATTCCACCGTCCTGCTGCATGCGATGGCGCGCGCGCATCCCGGTCGTGTCCGTGCGATCCATGTCCATCACGGCTTGCAGCCCGATGCCGATGCGTGGGCCCGCCACTGCGGGTCCGTTTGCGGCGCTCTGGGCGTGCCCCTGCACGTGGTGCGCGTGGACGTGGTCGATGTCGATGCCGGCCCGGAAGCGGCCGCGCGTGCAGCGCGGCATGCCGCGTTCGCCGAGGCACTGGGGGAAGCCGAGTTGCTCACTCTGGCGCACCATCGCGGCGACCAGGCCGAGACCTTCCTGCTGCGCGCGTTGCGCGGTTCCGGCCCGGATGGCCTGGCGGCGATGCGACCGTTGCGGCATTTCAAGTCCGGTTGGCTGTGGCGACCCTTGCTTGCACTGCCGCGTGCCGCGTTGCAGACCTACGCCGCAGCGCAGGGCCTGCAGTGGATCGAAGACCCGAGCAATGCCGACAGCACGTCCGACCGGAACTTCCTGCGCAATGAACTGATGCCGCTGTTGCGTGAACGCTGGCCGTCAGCCGATGCCGCCTTCGGACGTTCGGCCACGCTGCAACGGCAGGCCCTTGAACTGCTGGCGGACGCCGATGCGGAAACCCGCTTCGATCCGCACGTTGCCCCGCTTGCGCTCGCTGGCCTGCGTGCATTGCCGCTCGCTGCACGTGCCCGCGCCTTCCGCGCCTGGTGCTCCGCGCAAGGACTGCCGCCGCCACCGGCCCGCGTCGTCGATTGGCTGGACCTCGAGCTGGCCACCGCAGCCGGTGACCGTGCCGCCGAATGCCGCTGGGAGGACGTGCGATTGCTGCGTTGGCGCGACGGAGCACACGTCGATGACGGCATCGCGGCGTTGAAGGAGGACTTCGCGTCCGAATGGGACGGCCGACGACCACTCGTACTGCCGAACGGACTGCGCTGGACACTGGAGAATGCCGCGGGATTCATGCAGCCGCTGAAGGTGCGCGCGCGCCGTGGCGGTGAATCGATCCGGCTGCCGGGCCGGATGCATCATCATGACCTCAAGCGCGCGCTGCAGAGCGCCGATGTGCCGCCGTGGCAACGCGCGGCGTGGCCGTTGCTGGTCGATGCGCAGGACACCGTGCTGGCCGCCGGCGATCTCCATTCCGCCCGGCTTTCCGAATGGCTCGACCAGCACGAAGCCCGACTGCTACTGACCCGCGATTGACCCTGTCATCCGCGCACCGCACACTTCGCCCATGGCCCGCAAGACACCCGAAAAAGACGCGCCCTCGCCTGTCGCCGACTTCGAGCATTCGCTGGACGAGCTGGAGCAGCTGGTCGATCGGATGGAGACCGGCGAGCTCTCGCTGGAGGAATCGCTGGCCGCCTACGAACGCGGCGTCGGGCTGTATCGCAAGTGCCAGTCCGCGCTGGAACAGGCCGAATTGCGCGTGCGCCTGCTGAGCGACCCGCAGGACCCGGCAAGCGCCGAGCCGTTCGACGACGCCGATGAGTGAGGCCGATGCGGTATCGGCGCGACTTGTCGACTGGCAGGCGCGCACCGAGGCCGCGTTGGCCGCTGCCCTGCCGGATCCGCACACCCCACCCGCACGGCTGCACGCGGCGATGCGCCACGGCGTGCTCAACGGCGGCAAGCGCATCCGCCCACTGCTGGTCCATGCCACCGGCCATGCGCTCGGTGCCGGCATGTCGATGCTGGAAGATGCCGCAGTCGCCGTCGAGTTGATCCACTGCTACTCGCTGGTGCACGACGACCTGCCGGCGATGGACGATGACGCCCTGCGCCGCGGCCAGCCGACCGTGCACGTGGCCTTCGACGAGGCGACCGCGATCCTCGCCGGCGATGCGCTGCAATCACTCGCCTTCGAACGTCTGGCTGAGGCGCCGCTGCCGGCCGAACGCCGCGTCGCCATGCTGCGCGAACTGGCCATATCCGCCGGTGCCGCCGGGATGTGCGGCGGACAGGCGCTGGATATCGATGCCACCGGTTCCGGCATCGAACAGGCCATCGACATCCAGCAGCTCGAACGCCTGCATGCGCTGAAGACTGGAGCCTTGTTGCGCTGTGCCGTCCGGCTGGGTGCGCTGGCAGTCGGCGCAGATGCCGCACAACGCGCGGCGCTCGATGCCTATGCCGACGCGCTCGGCCTCGCTTTCCAGATCAAGGACGACCTGCTCGACATCGAGGGCGACAGCGCCACGCTCGGCAAGACCGCCGGCAAGGACATCGCGCAGGACAAGGCGACCTTCCCGGCGCTGCTGGGCATCGAGGCATCGCGCGTCCGGCTGGCCGAACTGTCCGATGCGATGCATGCCGCACTCGCCGGCATCGATGGCGACACTACGCCACTGGCCGCATTGGCCCGTCGCGTGGTGGACCGCGACCACTGAAACTGACCGGAGCGCCATCCTCCGTCGCGCACGAAACAGCGCGGCATCCATCGCCACCGCGCCGGTTGATTGCGCGCCTTATTTGAGCAGGCGGATCGTCAACGGATAGCGGTACATCTCGCCGTCATAGGCTTTGATCGCGGCGATGATGGTGAACACCAGCCACGCCAGGCCGAGCACGATCCACAGCGGCAAAGCGACGATGATCCCGATGCCGAGGGTGAACACCACCAGGATGATCGATGCCACCGCGTAGATGAACATGCTCAAGTTGAAGTTGAAGGCTTCCTTGGCGTGCTCTGCGGCGAAGGCGGAGCGGTCGCGGACAATGAACCACACCACCAGCGCTGCGATGGCGCCGGCGATGCCGGCGAACCAGCTGGTGATCATCGCGGCGACGAACGCGCCGGCATGCGCACCGGCTGCCCACAGGCGATCGTCCTGGCTGACAGCGTTGGGCGGTGGCGGGACGTGCTGGTAATCATTCATCGCGGCATCCTCCAGAGTGGGCCTTGGGAAGAATATCGGGGCGAAGCATGTCGCCTTCAAGTCAACTGATGGCCTACTGGCCGGCGACCGTCATCCGCCCGATGAGGATCGGCCCGACGCGCAAGTGCGAACGCGGGTCGATGTCGGCGCCGACCGCCTCGATCGACTCGAACATCGCGCGCAGGTTGCCGGCGATGGTGATGCCGTCCACCGGATAGGCGGGCTCGCCCCCCTCGACCATGAAGCCGGCGGCACCGCGCGAGTAATCACCGGTGATCAGGTTGATGCCCTGCCCCATGAGCTCGGTGACCAGCAGGACGCGCGGATGCGCCTGCAACACGGATGCGAGGTCATCGGCGTTCGCCGCGACATTCACGTTGTGCACGCCGCCGGCATTGGCCGTCGTTTCCAGCCCGAGTTTGCGCGCCGAATAGCTGCCCAGCACGTAGTGCTGGACTTTGCCGCCCTCGACCAGCATCGACCTGCGCGTCGCCACGCCCTCGGCATCGAAGGATGCGGAACGGAAGCCGCGCGGCAGGAACGGGTCTTCCTCCAACCCGAACCAGTCCGGGAACACCTGCGTACCCACCGAATCGCAGAGGAAACTCGCGCGCCGGTACAACGAACCGCCGCTGACCGCGGACAGGTAATGTCCGATCAGGCTGCGTGCAACTTCCGCGCTGAACACCACCGGCATCGTGGTGGTGGCGACGCTGCGTGGATCGAGCCGGGCCAGTGCGCGTTCTGCGGCGCGACGTCCGACCGAAGCCGCATCCTCCACCCCGTCCAGCGAAAGTGCTGTGCTGTACCAGCCATCGCGTTGCATGCCTTCACCTTCACCGGCGATCAAGGCACAGCCCAGCGTGTAGTGGGTGTCGCGCTCATGGCCGATGAAGCCGTGCGAATTGGCATAGACGCCGAGCGATTGCCCGCAGCCGAACGATGCGCCATCGGAATTGCCGATCCGCGCATCGATGTCGCGGCCGGCCGCCTCGCAGGCGAG
>JAEWNY010000094.1 GCA_023461075.1 Pseudomonadota bacterium
CTCGAGAGCTATATCGGCCTGGTCGAGGCAGGCGTCGGCCTGTTGCCGGCGGGTGGCGGCCTCAAGGAATTCGCGGTACGTGCTTCGCAGGCGGCGAGACCGAATGGCGACGTCTTCGCCGAACTGAAGAAGGTCTTCGAGACAGTGGCGATGGCCAAGGTCTCGACCTCGGCCATCGAGGCCAAGGAACTCGGCCTGCTGCGCCCGAATGACCGTGTGGTGATGAATGCCTACGAGTTGCTTGGAGTTGCCAAGGCCGAAGCGCTCGCCCTATACGAGGGCGGTTACCGGCCGCCGCTGCCCGCGCGCAACATCCGGGTGGCCGGCGATGTCGGCATCGCCACCTTCCGCATGCTGCTGGTCAACATGCTGGAAGGTCGCTTCATCAGCCCGTACGACAACGAGATCGCTACCCGCATCGCCACCATTCTGTGCGGCGGCGAAGTGGATCGTGGCGCAACCGTCGACGAGGACTGGCTGATCCGCATGGAACGCAAGCACTTCGTCGAACTGGCGCAGCAGGACAAGACCCAGGCCCGCATCGAGCACATGCTCAAGACCGGCAAACCGCTCCGCAACTGATCCGCGACGACAAGGACCCGAACATCATGAGCAAGCAAGTACAAGAGGCCTACATCGTCGCCGCCACCCGCACGCCGGTCGGCAAGGCGCCGAAAGGCATGTTCCGCAACACCCGCCCCGACGACATGCTGGCGCACGTGCTGAAGTCGGTCGTCGCGCAGGCGCCGGGCATCGATACCTCTCGCATCGACGACGCGATCATCGGCTGCGCGATGCCCGAGGCCGAGCAAGGCATGAACGTGGCGCGCATCGGCGTGCTGCTGGCCGGCCTGCCGAACACCGTGGCGGCGCAGACGGTCAACCGTTTCTGCTCCTCCGGCCTGCAAGCGGTGGCGATGGCCGCCGACCAGATCCGTCTGGGCAACGCCGACCTGATGCTGGCCGGCGGCACCGAGTCGATGTCGATGGTGCCGATGATGGGCAACAAGATCGCGCTGGCGCCGTCGGTGTTCGACAATGCGGAGAACACCGCGATCGCCTACGGCATGGGCATTACTGCCGAGAAAGTCGCCGAGGAGTGGAAAGTCAGCCGCGAGGCACAGGACGCGTTCGCGGTCGCCTCCCATGAAAAGGCGCTGGCGGCGATCGCCACGGGTGAATTCAAGGACGAGATCACGCCCTACGACATCGTCAGCCACCTACCCGACCTCGCCAGCGACACGATCCTGACCCGGGAGAAAATCGCCGACACCGATGAAGGCCCGCGCCCCGGCACCACGATGGAAGCGTTGGCGAAGCTCAAGCCGGTGTTCCGCAACGGGCAGTTCGGCGGCACGGTGACCGCGGGCAACAGTTCACAGATGAGCGATGGCGCCGCCGCGTTGCTGCTGGCGTCCGAGCAGGCAATCAACGACTACGGGCTGACTCCGCTCGCGCGGTTCGTCAGTTTCTCGGTGGCCGGCGTGCGACCCGAGGTAATGGGCATCGGCCCGATCGCCGCGATCCCGAAGGCGCTCAGGCAAGCCGGCCTGACGCAGGATCAACTGGACTGGATCGAACTCAACGAGGCATTCGCTGCTCAGGCGCTGGCGGTCATCGGTGATTGCAAGCTTGATCCCGCCAAGGTCAATCCGCTAGGCGGCGCGATCGCCTTGGGCCATCCGCTGGGTGCGACCGGCGCGATCCGCACGGCGACCATCGTCCATGGCCTGCGTCGCCATCGGCAGAAATACGGCATGGTGACGATGTGCATCGGCACCGGCATGGGGGCGGCTGGGGTGTTCGAATCGCTATAACGCAACGCCAGGGCGCGATTCAATGAAAACGGGCCTGACTGGCCCGTTTTTTTCGTCATCCAGACCTGACCTGATCGGTCAGGTTTCGACCACGCCCAACTCGTCCAGTGCCGACTGCAGCATCTCGCGCGCAGGGCCACTCAGCAGTTCATGGTCAAGCGCATAACGGACCGTGGCCTCGATGAGCCCAAGGTGGGTACCGCAATCGAATCGCGTGCCATGGAAGCGGAATGCATCGACCTGCTCGATGTTGAGCAACGCGGCAATGGCATCGGTGAGCTGGATTTCACCCCCCGTGCCACGCTGGGTGTGCGCGAGCAAATCGAAGATCGCAGGCGACAACACGTAGCGGCCTACCACGGCCAGGTTGCTGGGTGCTTGCGCCGGCGTCGGCTTCTCGACGATGGCGCGGATGCGTCCGGCCTGGCCATCGAACGAAGGTGCATCGACGATGCCATAGCTGGCTGTTTGCGCCGGCGGCACGTCCTGCACGGCGATCGCGCTGCCACCCGTGCCCGCGGCATGCGTGACCATCTGCTTGAGGGCCCCGGCACCGCGGCTCCAGATCAGGTCGTCGGGCAGAAGCACGGCAAACGGCTCATTGCCGATCACTTCGCGTGCGCAGAGCACGGCATGCCCGAGTCCCAATGCTTCCGGCTGGGTGACGAAGATCGCGCGCACGTGGGGCGGCAGCACCTTCCTGATCAGGTCAAGCTGCTTGTGCTTGCCGGACTTTTCGAGCTTCTGCTCGAGCTCGTAGGCCTTGTCGAAGTAGTCGGCCACCGCATGCTTGTAGCGGTTCGTGATGAACACGAGCGTGTCGCAGCCGGCTTCGATCGCTTCATCCACCGCGTATTGGATAAGCGGCTTGTCGACGATCGGCAACATTTCCTTGGGCACGGTCTTGGTGGCCGGAAGGAAACGGGTGCCGAGCCCGGCCACGGGGAAAACAGCTTTGCGTATGCTCACCGGTCCTTCCTAGCGCTTGCGTCCACGACGCCCGGGGAAGGGAACGATGACGGTGCCCGAGCCGGCCCCGGCAGCTGTTTTCAGGGGTGAAAACTCCGGCACCGCATCGTGGAGAATTTCAGCTAGCCGCACTTCATCGTAGCTGGCGATGGCCTGCCGCATCTGCTGAATCGCAACGTCCACTCCGGTCTCGTTGACCGCGCGCGAT
>JAEWNY010000095.1 GCA_023461075.1 Pseudomonadota bacterium
CCCGCGGGCGTGATCGGTCGGATGGAGCCGTCTTCAGAGATGGGAGGCATAGGGCGGTGAAACCAGCAGGCGGGCGAAGTCGTCGGGTTCGAGTGCGGGCGAGAACAGGTAGCCCTGGCCGACCGGCACGCCCAGTTCCACCAGGAAGCGGCGTTGCGATTCATTCTCCACGCCCTCGGCCACAAGGCCCAGGCCCAGGCTGCGGGCGATGCCGGAGACCGCCTGGCAGACGGCGACATCCGAGGTATTTCCGGGCACGCCCTGCAGGAACAGTTGCGAGAGCTTGAGGCCGTGGATCGGCAGCCGGCGCAGGTAGTTGAGCGCGCTGTAGCCTTCGCCGAAATCGTCGATCGAGAGCATCACGCCCATTTCGCGCAGCTGGGCGAAGGTGCGCAGCGTATCCGGCTCATCCTCGATCAACACCCGCTCGGTGAATTCCAGCTCCAGTGCGGAGCCGGGAATGGCGGCTGCGGACAGTGCGGACTCGACGGTGCCGGCCAGGTCATCGGCGAGGAACTGGCGGTACGACACGTTGACCGCGACACGCACGGTGTGGTGACCGGCATCGCGCCAGCGCCGCACCTGCATGCAGGCTTCGCGCAGGGCCCAGGCACCGAGGCGGATGATTTCGCCGGTGTTTTCGGCATGGCTGATGAAAGTATCGGGTGCAATCCGCCCGAGTTGCGCGTTGTGCCAGCGCATCAATGCCTCGGCGCCGACCACCAGGCCGCTGCGCAGGTCCACCTGAGGCTGGTAGAGCAGGGTGAGTTCGTTGTTGTCGAGCGCGCTGCGCATCTGGTTGTCGACCTGCAGGCGGTCGCGCTGCCGCCGCGCCAGGTCCTCGCTGTAGCTCTGCCAGCCGTTGTAGGCGCGGCGCTTGCTGTCGTACATCGCGGCGTCGGCGTTCTGGATCAGTTCCGAGGCATCGGTGCCATCGCGCGGCGATTCGGTGATGCCGATGCTGGCGCTGATCGAGAATTCCTCCTGGTCGATGCGGAAGGGCCGCGCGATGGCTGCCAGGATCGCCTCCGCCATCTGGATGTGGCTGTCAGGTGTGCGCATCCGACACAGCACCAGGAACTCGTCGCCGCCCAGTCGCGCGCACAACGCGTCGCCGCCGGCGGCGTTGCGCAGCCGTTCGGCCACCGCGCACAGCAGGCGGTCGCCGACGTTGTGTCCGAGCACGTCGTTGATGATCTTGAAGCGGTCCAGGTCGATGTAGAGCACCGCCAGTCGCGGCGCGGTGCCGGCGAGATGGGCGACCAATTCGTCGAGGACCGCGTCGCGGTTCAGCAGCCCGGTCAATGGATCGGTGCGCGCCTGGCGGCGCAGTGTGTTCTCGACCAGCTTGTTGTGGGTGATGTCGGCCAGCGTTCCGGTAACGTGCCGGCCGGAGGGATCCTTGCGGTCGACCTCGCCCTGCACGCGTAGCCAGCGCTCCTCTTCCGCATCGTCCATCGGCCGCAGGTCGAGCGTGAACGGGCGGCTGTCTTCGTGCGCCGCGATCATGGCCGCTGCCAACCTTCGCCCATCCTGTTCGTTGAAGCGCGCACAGAAGGACTCGAGCGTCGATATCGCGGCGCCGCCCAGCATCTCGCGCGCGCCATCGCTGAGATGGATGCCGGCGTCGTTCCGGTTGAACTCCCACCCACCGATCCCGGCCAGTGCCTGGATGCGCTTGAACATCGCGCTGTCGCGCTTGAGCTCGGTGATGTCGCTGAACATCGACACGGTCTGATCGGCCGAACCCGACTGCGGATGGAAGTGCGGGATCGAGGTCACCGAAAGCCACCAGAACTGCTGGCTTACCAGGTTGAACAGGCCGATCACCGCGCTTTCCACCACCTTGCCGCTGGTCCGCGCGACGGTCGCCGGCAGCTGCTCGCGCGTCATCGGCAGGCCGTGTTCATCGACCACCAGCCAACGATCGGAAATGAAGCCGGCCAGCGGCGAGTCGCCCGGCGCAAGGCCCAGGATGCGCATCGCCGCACTGTTGATCTGCAATACGCGATCGCTGCTGTCCTGCACCACGATGCCCTTGTCGACCGACTCGATCAGGTCGGCATAGCGGCGTTCGATGTCGGCGCGGCTGGAGAGATCGCGCGCTACCGCGACGATGCGCGGCTCGCCCTCGTGCTCGATCAGCGCCGAATGCACCTCCACCGGGAAGCGGGTGCCGTCCGCGCGCATGTTGGTGACCTCGACCACGTAGCTGTCGCCGCGACCCAACGCATCCAGCACCGGCACCATGTGATCGCGCGGCAGGTCGGGATTGATCACCTCGATCGGCTGGTTGACGATCGCCTCGCGCGGACGTGCGAAGAGCCGCAGCCCGGCGCGGTTCATGTCCAGCACCATTCCGTCGAAGGCGATGATGCTGACCGGGTCCGGCACCGCATCGAACAATGTGCAGTAGCGGTTCTCGGCGGCTACCCTCGCGATGTCGCTGCCCTGCCAGGCGCCCAGAGCGGCGTTGATGAGGTGGCGTGCGTCCTGATCGAGGCGCGGGTCCTCGCCCAATCGGCGCAGGCGATCCCGGAGTCCCTCCGCGGATGCGTTCGCTTCGTCCGCAGGAGAGGCTTCGTGGGTCATGGCTTGAGCGCGCGTCCGGCCTTGCTGCCGGTCTCCCGGCCCATCTTCCGGGCCAACCATAACCCGGTCTCCACCAATCGTGCGAGGTCGATCCCGGTTTCGATGCCCATGCCGTCCAGCATGTAGGCGACGTCCTCGCTGGCGACATTGCCGCTTGCGCCTTGCGCGTACGGGCAGCCGCCGGTGCCGGCCACCGCCCCATCGACCACCGCCACGCCTTCCTCCAGGCAGGCGAGGATGTTGGCCAGTGCCTGCCCGTACGTGTCGTGGAAATGGATGGCCAGCGCGTCCATCGGGACCCATTCGGCGACCGCACGCAACATCGCCCGCGCCTTGGCCGGGGTGCCGATGCCTATCGTGTCGCCCAGCGAGATTTCGTAACAGCCCAGCGCGTGCAGTTCACGCGCGACGCGCACCACGTCGCTGAGCGGCACCTCACCTTGGTAAGGACAGCCGAGCACGGTGGAGACATAGCCGCGCACCTTGACCCCGTCGGCGCGTGCGGCGTCGATTACCGGGATGAAGCGTTGCAGTGATTCGTCGATGGACGCATTGATGTTGCGCTGGTTGAACGCCTCCGATGCGGCGGTGAACACGGCGATCTCCGCGACACCGACGGTGCGTGCGCGCTCATATCCCTGCAGGTTGGGCACCAGCACCGGATAGGCAATGCCGGGGCGCTGGTCGATGCCGGCGTAGACCTCGGCGGCATCGGACATCTGCGGCACCCACTTCGGGCTGACGAAACTGGTCGCTTCGATCGTCTGGAGGCCGGTCGCCGAAAGCCGGTCGATCAGCTCGATCTTGTCGGCGGTGGAAACCATCGTCTTCTCATTCTGCAGGCCATCGCGCGGCCCGACTTCGACGATGCGCACACGGGTGGGCAGGCTCATGGCAGGTCACCTTGCTTGACACGGACGAGGCTGGCCTCGGGGGTTCCCGGCCGGCAGGCATCGTTGCGCAGAGATTCGGGCCAGGCCTCGATGGGTTGATCGATGATGAGCACGCCAGGGCCATCGTAGGGACCACTCGGCAGCTGGCCGCGGATCGCGCCGGACTTGACCGCGCGTTCGGCCTCGGCTGGATCGATCATCCCCCAACGCAACCTGTCACCCTCGACGCGATAGCAGGCCAGCAGCCAGCGACCGCCCTCATCCGGCGGGGTCTGCAGCCAGGCCAGGCGCTCGCCGCCGCGGGGCGAGGGCGCGGTGTGGACCGAGGGCGCCCACGGGTTCGAGCCATTGCGGTCGTGGATCCGGCATTGGGCGTCGATGCGAATGCCGGCATCCGGCTTTTCCGGCATCTGCCATGTGCCGACCAGCGCCGCATCGCAGCGGCCTTCCGCGCGCGTCGGCGACACGCTGAATTCCGGGCTGCCGCAACCGCCGAGCAGGGTGCACAGCGATGCGGCCAGGCACAGGTAAGCCGCGTTCATGTGGTCGGCTCGGCCAGCACCAGCAGCACCGCATCGGCCTCGACGAAATCGCCTTCGGCTGCGCGCACTTCGGCGACGATGCCGTCGCGTGGCGATTTCAGCGTCAGTTCCATTTTCATCGCCTCCATCACCATCACCACCTCCTCGGCCTTGACCGCATCGCCGGGTCCGGCCTTGGCCAGCACCACGCGACCGGGCATCGGGGCCTTGATGCGGTCGCCGCTGCCGCCGCCGGCCTCGTCTTCCAGCCGGTGCAGGGGCGTGCGCGTGAAGCGGTGGCGGCGTTCGCCATCGTGCAGGGTGATGTCATCGCCGCTGGCATGGGCGCTCAAGCGGCGGGCGCTGCCGTTGACGCGCCCGCTCAGGGTTTCCCCCGACAGCCGCAGACCTTCGAGATACGTCAGCGTATCGCCTTCGCGCACGATGTAGTCGCCGCCATCGCCGCGAATCGACAGGTGCGCATCGACATCGCCATGCTGCAACCGCAGCGGGGTGTCGCCGTGGCCGTCGAGTCGCCAGCCGTCGTTCGAATCCCAGGGCGAGCCTGCGGCATCGCGCGTCGACGACTCACGCAGACGCAGGATCGCCGCAGCCAGCGCGCGCAGCGCAGGGGCTTGCGATGCGTCCCCGGCATTGCCGATGAACTCGTCGAGGTGGCGGTCCAGGTAGCCGGTGTCGATGCTGCCTTGCACGATGGCGGGATGCCGCGACAGCCGCTCGAGGAAGGCGATGTTCGATTTCGGGCCTTCGATTTCGCAGGCGGCGAGCGCCTCGCGCAACCGCGCCAGCGCCCGTGCGCGGTCCACGCCGTAGACGATCAGCTTGGCGATCATCGGGTCATAGAAGATGGTCACGGTGTCGCCTTCGACCACGCCGGAATCGATCCGCACGTCCGGCATGAATTCCGGCAGGACCAGCCGCGTCAGCGTGCCCGAGCCAGGCAGGAAACCGGCGTCGGGATCCTCCGCGTACAGCCGGACCTCAATCGCATGGCCGCTGGTGTAGATCAAGGCCTGCGTGCGCGGCAGTGGTTCGCCGGCGGCTACGCGCAACTGCCACTCGACCAGATCCAGGCCGGTGACCAGCTCGGTGACCGGATGCTCCACCTGCAGGCGGGTATTGATCTCCATGAAATAGAACTGCCCGTCCTGGCCGACGATGAATTCCACCGTGCCCGCATTCTGGTAGTCGATGGCGCGTCCGGCCTGCACCGCCGCTTCACCCATCGCCGCGCGCAACTCCGGCGTGAGGAAGGGCGAGGGCGATTCCTCCAGGACCTTCTGGTAGCGGCGTTGCGCCGAGCATTCGCGCTCGTTCAAGTGGATGACATTGCCTTGGGCGTCACCGAAGATCTGGATCTCGATGTGGCGCGGTTTGTCGATGTAGCGTTCCAGCAGCACGCGGTCGCGGCCGAAGGCGTTCGCCGCCTCGCGCTGGCAGCTTTCCAGATTCGGCGCGAATTCCTCGCTGGATTGCACGATCCGCATGCCCTTGCCGCCGCCGCCGTGCGCGGCCTTGATCATCAGCGGGTAACCGATCCGGTCGGCTTCGCGCTGCAGCAGCTCCGGCGACTGGTCGGCGCCGGTGTAGCCGGGCACCACCGGAACGCCGGCGGCTTCCATCAATTCCTTGGCGCCGGCCTTGCTGCCCATCTTGCGCATCGAGGACGCCTTTGGCCCGATGAAAACCAGCCCGGCGGCCTCAACAGCGTCGGCGAAATCGGCGTTTTCGCTGAGGAAACCGTAGCCGGGATGGATCGCCTGCGCGCCGGATTTTTTCGCGACGTGGAGGATCGCATCTCCGCGAAGGTAGCTGTCCTGCGGACGCGGCCCGCCGATCGGGTAGGCCTCGTCGGCCTGGCGCACATGCTGGGCATCGGCATCGGCCT
Organism: Pseudomonadota bacterium; assembly: GCA_023461075.1. Lineage (GTDB taxonomy): Bacteria > Pseudomonadota > Gammaproteobacteria > Xanthomonadales > Xanthomonadaceae > Solilutibacter. The sequence goes on from JAEWNY010000095.1 coordinate 5,916, forward strand.
CCGAATACACCGCGACGGTGCGGATGCCCATGCGCCGCGCGGTGCGGATGACGCGGCAGGCGATTTCGCCGCGGTTGGCGATCAGGATCTTGTCGAACATCAGTCGTGCATCCACTGTGGCTTGCGCTTGTCGAGGAAGGCGGACAGGCCTTCTTGGCCTTCGGGCGATACGCGCAGGCGCGAAATCAACGCCGCGTTCTCGATATCGTGGCGTTCGCCATCGGCGTGGGCCGCGACATCGCGCACCAGTTGCTTGGCGGATGCACTGGCGAGAGGGCCGGCCTTCAGCAGCAACTCCACCTGCCGCTGCACCGCGGCGTCCAGCGCATCGGCACCCACCACCTGATGCAGCAGGCCGATGCGCAACGCTTCGGCGGCATCGAAGATTTCCGCCGTGGCAAACCAGCGCCGCGCCTGCCGCGCACCGATCGCCGCCATGACATAGGGCGAGATCACCGCCGGCAGCAGGCCGAGTTTCGCCTCGGTCAGGCCGAATTTCGCATCCGGCACGCCGATCGCGATGTCGCAGCAGGCCACCAGGCCGACGCCGCCGCCGAAGGCCGCGCCGTGCACGCGCGCGATGGTCGGCTTCGGCAACGTGTCGAGGGTTCGCATCAGCCGGGCCAGCGCCAGCGAATCGCGGCGGTTCTCGTCCTCGCTCATCGCCGCCATGCCGCGCATCCAGCCGAGGTCGGCACCGGCCGAGAACGAAGCGCCATCGCCCTCCAGCACCACCACGCGCACGTGGGCATCGCCGGCCACGCGCTCCAGCGCGGCGGTGAGTTCGGCAATCAATTCCGCATCGAAGGCGTTGTGCACCTCCGGCCGGGTCAAGCGCAGGCGCGCCACCGCGCCTTCATCCCTTCGTTCCAGCTTCCCGCTCATCGGGGCTCCTTTTTCCGCGCAACCATCAATGATAAGTCCGGCGCGGGCCGGTTCCGTGTAAAATGAGAACGATTCCCATCTGGAGCCGGCATGCGGCTTGTCGACCTGCCCTTGCGATCCCCCGCGACTGTCGTCGCCGTGCATGCACGCGGAGATGCCGATGGCATCGCGCGGCGGCTGGCCGAACTCGGCTTCGCGCCGGGCGAGCCGGTGGAAGTGCGCGCAACCGGCCCCGTGGGGCGCGAGCCGTTGATGGTGCAGGTCGGTTACACGCGCTTCGCCCTGCGCCGCAGCGAGGCCGCGCGAGTGGAAGTATGTGTCGAGGCGGAGGCGGGTGTGCATGAGTGAAGCCACGCTGCCGCGCATCGCGCTGATCGGCAACCCGAACAGCGGCAAGACCGCGCTGTTCAACCTGTTGACCGGCAGCCGGCAAAAAGTGGCCAACTACGCCGGGGTCACCGTCGAGCGCAAGGAAGGCCGCATGCTCGGTGCCTCCGGGCGGAGCTACGCGGTGCTTGACCTGCCGGGCGCCTACAGCCTGGCCCCCGCCAGCCTGGAAGAAGCCATCGCGCGTGATGTCTGCCGCGGCTTCTATCCGGGCGAGGCGGCGCCCGACCTCTTGGTCTGCGTGGTCGATGCCACCAATCTGCGCCTGCACCTGCGCTTCGTGCTGGAGCTGAAATCGCTCGGCCGACCGATGCTCATCGCGCTCAACCAGATGGATGCGGCGGCGCGGCGCGGGATCGGGATCGATGTGGCTGCGTTGTCGCGCGAACTCGGCCTGCCGGTGGTCGAGACGATCGCCGTGCGCGGTGACGGTGCCGAGGCGCTGGTGGAACAGATCGAGGCGATGTTCACTGCCGGTGCATTGCCGGAAGCAAGTGCGACCACCAGCGAAGACCTGCACGCCGAAGCGCGGCGCCTGATCGATGCGACTGTTCGCATGCCGCGGCGCACCGCGCAGGTCGATGATGCGCTCGATCGCTGGCTGCTGCATCCGGTCTTCGGGCTGCTCACTCTGGCGGTGGTGATGTTCCTGATGTTCCAGGCGGTTTACGCCTGGGCCACGCCGCTGATGGACGCGATCGAAGCCGGCACCGCCTGGCTGGGTGAGGCGGTCGGCGGCGCGATGCCCGAAGGCCCGCTCAAGGGCCTGATGGTCGACGGCATCATCGCCGGGCTCGGTGGCGTGGTGGTTTTCCTGCCGCAGATCCTCATCCTGTTCCTGTTCATCCTGGCGCTCGAGGAATCCGGCTACCTGCCGCGCGCGGCGTTCCTGCTCGATCGCACCATGTCCGCGGCGGGCCTGTCCGGGCGCAGCTTCATCCCGCTGCTGTCGAGTTTCGCCTGCGCCGTCCCCGGCGTCATGGCGACGCGTTCGATCCAGGACCCGCGCGATCGCCTCGCCACCATTATCGTGGCGCCGTTGATGACCTGTTCGGCGCGGTTGCCGGTCTACGCCTTGCTGATCGGCGCGTTCATCCCCGCGCGAAAGGTGCTGGGCGGGTTGCAGTTGCAGGGGCTGGTGCTGTTCGCGCTGTACATCGCCGGAATCCTCAGCGCCCTCGCGGTCTCATGGGTGATGAAGCGCTGGCGGCGCGAAAAGGGCGAGCATCCACTGATGCTGGAACTGCCGTCCTATCGCGTTCCGCACCTGCGCGACCTCGTGATCGGCCTTTACGAACGCGCGATGATCTTCCTCAAGCGCGTCGGCGGCATCATCCTGGCGCTGACCATCCTGCTGTGGTTCCTGCTGAACTTTCCGCAGGGCGCCGGCGTCGAGGACAGCCTGGCTGGCCAGATCGGTCGTGCGCTGGAGACGGTCTTCGCGCCGCTCGGCTTCAACTGGCAGATTTCCATCGCACTGATCCCGACCATGGCCGCGCGCGAAGTGATGGTGTCCTCGCTGGCCACGGTCTATGCGGTGACCGCCAGCAGCGACGAAGCCTCGTCAGCTGCGCTCTCGCCGATGATCGCGCAGGGCTGGACGCTGGCCACCGGCCTGTCATTGCTGGTCTGGTTCATCTACGCGCCGCATTGCCTGTCGACGCTCGCCACGATCAAGCGTGAGACCGGCTCGTGGCGGCAAACCGCCTTCGCCACTGTCTATCTGTTCGCGCTGGCCTACCTCGCGGCGTTGCTGACCTACCGTATTGCAGTTGCTATGGGGGCAGGGTGAGCTGATGCCGCTCTGGCTGCAATATGCGGTGATCGCGATGGCCGTGGTGGCTGCGGCACTGTTCGTCTGGCGAACGCGCTTCCCGACGTCGTGGCGGAGGACGCGGATCGCTATTGCTATCCCGCTTTTGCGTGAAGGCCGTCCGGCTTGGATGCAGCGGCTGGGCCGCCTCGTTGCGCCGGCGTCGGCGCTGGCCTCGGGCGAATGTGGCAGTTGCGGCGGCTGCGGCTGACGCGAACGGCTAGCGCGCGCGCATCCGAGTACTGGCGACCAGGTCCACGCTGAGGCTGAAGCTGCGGTTCTCGCCGGGCTTGATCGCACCCACACCCACCACGTGGCGCGCGACTTCCTCGCCGCGTTCATTGCGTACCACCGCCACCACCGAATACTCCCAGGCCTCGCCCGGCGCGGGGCCGGGCAGAGTGCCCTCGATCTTCAGCGGTGATGCCAGCACCTTGCGGTCCGGCGCCGCGTCGTAGCGCAAATGGCCCTTGCACTGCGGGCAGGTTGCCGAACTCGCCAGGATGGTCGCGCGGCAGTGCGGGCAGGTCCGGGTGGCGCCCACCTCATCCGGCTTGCCGCTGCGCCCGAGCAGGGTGCTCATGCGGCGGCGCTGTCTCCGGCCTTGTCGGTCTTGGAGGTCGATGCCGACTTGCCATCGGCCCAGCCGCATTCGACATGCCCGCGCAGGCGCGCGCCGGAAGCGATGGTCAGGTCGTCGGCCTTGATGTCGCCGTTCATCGCACTCGACGCCAGCAGGTCGACGCGCTTGGCCTGCTCGATGTTGCCATCCAGTTCACCTGCCACGTTGACCTTGTCGGCGCGCACGCTGCCATTGAGCTTGGCGCCTTGCTCGATGGTCAGGTCGCCCTTGACGTTGACATCGCCCTTGAACTTGCCGGCGATGCGGACGTGGCCGGCGCCTTCGATCTTGCCCTCGATGCTGAGGTCGGAGGCAATCACCGATTCCTTCAGCGCGGGCGCGGCGGCGACCGGTGTGTAGGTCGGCGCACTCGGGGCTGGATCGGCCACGGTAGCCGGTGCAGTGGCCGCCGGTTGCTTGGCGAACGGCGTAGTCACCGTATCGTTCGGGAATTCGGCGACGTCTTTCTTGGCGTTGTTGCCGGGGTCTCTCCAACTCACCATGGCGCTCTCTCGGATCGGCAGCGGGGGCTGCGGGCCGATTAACCTAGCACGTGAAAATGGCGTTCACACCCGCTCGAAGTTGGCTTTCGTTCATGTGTGAAACGGCGCACGTTGTTAAGCCCTTTGGTCGCGTGGTCGATGGTTACATCCTGAATACGCCGAACTTCGCAGGCTCGATGGATGCGTTGAGCGATGCCGCCAGCGCAAGCCCCAACACGCGTCGCGTGTCCGCGGGATCGATGATGCCGTCGTCCCATAGCCTCGCGGTGGCGTAGTACGGATTGCCTTGATCCTCGTACTGTTGGCGGATCGGCGCCTTGAAGCTTTCTTCGTCCTCTGCCGACCACTCGCCGCCCTTGGCCTCGATGCCGTCGCGGCGCACGGTGGCCAGCACGCTCGCCGCCTGTTCGCCGCCCATCACGCTGATGCGCGCGTTCGGCCACATCCACAAAAAACGCCCGCCATACGCACGCCCGCACATCGCGTAATTGCCGGCACCGAAACTGCCTCCGATCACCACGGTGAACTTCGGCACGCTCGAACAGGCGACGGCGGTGACCATCTTCGCCCCGTCCTTGGCGATGCCGGCATTCTCGTACTTGCGGCCGACCATGAAGCCGGTGATGTTCTGCAGGAAGACGAGCGGGATGCCGCGCTGGTTGCACAGCTCGATGAAGTGCGCGCCCTTGAGCGCCGATTCCGAGAACAGGATGCCGTTGTTGGCGACGATGCCGACCGGCATGCCGTGGATATGGGCGAAGCCGGTCACCAGGGTCTTGCCGTAGCGCGCCTTGAACTCCTGGAAATCGCTGCCATCGACGATGCGCGCGATCACCTCGCGGATGTCGAAGGGTTTGCGGGTGTCCTGCGGCACGATGCCGTAAAGCTCATCGGCCGGATACAAGGGTTCGCGTGCTGGTTGCACGGCGACGTGCTCCTGCTTGCGCCGATTGAGCGTGCCGACGATGTCGCGCGCGATCGACAACGCATGGTGGTCGTCTTCCGCGAAATGGTCCGCCACGCCGGACACACTGGTATGCACATCGGCGCCGCCGAGCGCCTCGGCATCGACCACTTCGCCGGTCGCCGCCTTCACCAAGGGCGGGCCGCCGAGGAAGATCGTGCCCTGTTCCCTGACGATGATCGACTCGTCGCACATCGCCGGCACGTAGGCGCCGCCGGCAGTGCAACTGCCCATCACCACCGCGACCTGCGGGATGTTCTCGGCACTCATCCGCGCCTGGTTGTAGAAGATCCGGCCAAAGTGCTCCTTGTCCGGGAACACCTCGTCCTGCAGCGGCAGGAAGGCGCCGCCGGAATCGACCAGATAGATGCAGGGCAGGCGGTTTTCCATCGCCACCTGCTGCGCGCGCAGGTGCTTCTTCACCGTCATCGGGAAATAGGTTCCGCCCTTGACCGTGGCGTCGTTGGCGACGATCACGCATTCCTGGCCGCACACGCGCCCGATGCCGGTGACGACGCCCGCGGCCGGCGCGGCATCGTCGTACATGCCTTCGGCAGCCAGTGCGTTGAGTTCAAGGAAAGGCGAGCCGGGATCGAGCAGGGCATCGATGCGGTCGCGGGCCAGCAACTTGCCGCGCTCGGTGTGCTTGCGGCGGGCGGCCTCGCCACCGCCCTCGGCGGCGCGGCGCAGGCGGCTATGCAATGCGGCGGTCAGCGCGCGGTGGTGGTCGCTGGTCGCGATGAAATCGGCGGAACGGGTATCAAGCTGCGATGCGAGCGCGGGCATGGGCGTGCGGGTGATGTCGAAACCGCAAGGATACCGGTTGCGCGGATTTGCGCCGCGGCGACATCGTCCGCCCTAAAGAGAAAGGCCCGCCGAGGCGGGCCTTTCGATGCAGCTTGCGAAGAAAGGATCAGTCCTTCTTCTCGGCCTCGGCGGTGGCCTTGGCTTCGCCGGATTCCTGCCTCATCTCGGCGGAAACGCGGTCAGCGGCATTGGCGACGGCGCCAGCGGCGTTGGCCTTGCCTTCTTCGTACGCAGCCTGGACCGGATCGGCGGCGGCGTCGACAGCGGCAGCGGTCGCACCGGCAGCGGCGGCCGTGGCGGCACCAGCGGCTTCGGCCGAAGCGACGGCGGCGTCACCGGCGGCGTTGGCAGCGTTGGCGGCCTGGGCACCGGCGGCGTCAGCGGCAACGGCGGCTTCATCAGCCTTCTGCTCGGCGGTCGGCGAGTTGCAGGCGGCAAGGGCGAGGGCGCTGGCCGCGATCAGGGTGGTGAGCTTGATGTTCATGGGCATTCTCCAGAAGGGATGGGACGATTCCGGGGACGCGGGATTGCGGCCGGGGCACTCGGCAGGGCGTGGAACGCGACCCGCTGAATTCTTGGGTGGAGCTGTCGTTCGTGGAACAGGCCGCCGGCGAACCGGCGGCCTGTGTCTTGCATCAACTCGGGCGATTACTTGCCGTCGTTGTTGGTCGCGGCATTGGCGCCAGCAGCGGCCTGCTCAGCCGAATCCTGGGCCTGCTCGGCAGCGTCAGCAGCGTTCTCGGCAGCGTCGGCGGCGCCGTCACGGGCGTCGGTGGTGCCGGCGGTAGCGGCAACGTCGGCCTGGGTGGCTGCGGCGTCAGCAGCAGCAGCAGCAGCGTCGGCACCGGCCTGTGCAGCGTTGGCCGCAGCGGCGTCACCGGTGGCGGCGGCGTTGTTCGCGGCTTCCTGCGCTTCGCCCGCGGCTTCGGCGGCTTCGGCGGCGGAATCGGAAGCCTGCTGCGGGTTCGAGCAAGCGGTCAGGGCCAGACCCAGGGCCAGAGCCAGGAGTGCCTTGTTCATGGTCATCATGATGTCCTCGATAAGTGGTTTCAACGCGCACGGATGCGCGCGTTGGGGACATCATGACAAAGCCATGAACGCTGTCAAGCGGTTTGGCCGGTTTTTTTTTGTTTTGCGTTTAGGCGGGTTTAGCCGGACTTAAGCCGCGTCTTCACGCCATCTCAACGGCCAGCGCCGTGGCTTCGCCGCCGCCGATGCACAGGCTGGCCACGCCGCGCTTGGCGCCACGTGCCTGCATCGCATGGATCAGGGTCACCAGCAGGCGGGCGCCGGAGGCGCCGATCGGGTGGCCCAGTGCGACCGCGCCGCCATTCACATTGACCTTGTCGTGCGGGATGCCGAGATCGGTCATCGGTGCCATCGCCACGCAGGAGAACGCCTCGTTGATCTCGAACAGGTCGACATCGCCGACCTGCCAGCCCGCCTTGTCCAGCACCTTGCGGATCGCATCGACCGGCGCGGTGGTGAATTTCTCCGGCGCCTGCGAGTGGGTGCTGTGAGCGACGATGCGCGCCAACGGCTTGGCAACGGCTGCCGCCGCCGCATCGGCCGACATCACCACCAACGCGGCGGCGCCATCGGAAATCTTGGACGAGGAGGCGGCGGTCAGCACGCCGTCCTTGCCGAACGCGGCGCGCAGGCCGGGGATCTTGCCGGTGTCGATCTTGCCGGGTTCCTCATCGGCATCGACGACGACATCACCCTTCCGGCCCTTGACCGTGACCGGTGCGATTTCGGCCGTGAACGCACCATCGGCCTGTGCCTTCTGCGCGCGGTTCACCGATTCGGTCGAATAGCTGTCCAGTTTGTCGCGGTCGTAGCCATAGGCGGCGCAGGTCTGGTCGCCGAACACGCCCATCGCCTGGCCGTCATCGGGATTGGTCAGGCCGTCCCAGGCCATGTGGTCGAGGAAGTTGGCGGTGCCGTAGCGGATGCCTGTGCGCGAGCCATTGAGCAGGTGCGGCGCATTGGTCATCGACTCCATGCCGCCGGCCACCACCGCGTTGGCCGAGCCGGCCTTGATGATGTCGTGGGCCAGCATCACTGCCTTCATGCCAGAGCCGCAGACCTTGTTGAGGGTGGTCGCCCCGGCCGCATCCGGGATGCCTGCGGCGCGCGCGGCCTGGCGCGCCGGAGCCTGGCCGAGTCCGGCCGGCAGGACGCAGCCCATGATCACTTCGTCCACCGCATCGGCACTGACGCCGGCGTGTTCGAGCGCGGCGGCGATCGCGGCCGCCCCCAAGGTGGGCGTCGGCACGCCGGTGAACTGGCCGAGCATGGAACCGATGGCGGTGCGCTTGGCGCCGACGATGACGACGTCAGTCATGGGGGTGCTCCATAGTGATGCGAAACGTCGATTATCACCCCTGCGGCGGGCGGGCGAAAGCGAGACCTCCGTCTCGGTACATGAATGCTGACGTGTTGTGCTGGCGGCGTGGAGGGGCTAAAACACCGGCGAGGCTCAGGCGAAAAGCGGAGCCGGTCAGTCTTCCGATTGCATCACCCAATCCACATCATTCGAATGGAGTCTCGAGATGGGCCGCATGTCTCGTCGCAATGTCTTGTCGCTGGCCGTCACCAGCGTGCTCACGCTTGGCCTGGCCGCCTGTGGCAGCGGTGGTGGAAGCAAGGAAACGCCGCCGCCGACCAATGGGGGGGGCGCCGGCTTCACCCCCACCATTGCGACCGACGCCAGCATCACCGCGGCATCCGCTCCTTCGGTGGCTGGCGTTCCGTCTCCGACCGTGATCGACGGTACGTTCGGCAAGCAGCTGGTCGTCGTCAATGCAGGGGAGTCGTTGGCGTTGGGAGCAACCGGCAGCGGCGTCGGTATCGGGGTGCTGGACTCCGGCGTGCGCACCAATCATCCCGCGCTGGGTTCGCGTGTCGCCTACAACGGCTTCTACCTGAACCCCGCAAACAACAACCGAAACGTCGATTACGTGCTGGAACACGGCACCGCGGTGGCCTTGACCGCTGCCGGCGCGGCCACAGGTCGCTGGCCCGGTGGCGTGGCGCCAGCGGCCACCATCGTGTCCGGGCGATTCCTCTCGGACAATCCGCCGGGCGATGACGGCTCGGGACAGGGCAACGCGATCAGCACCGCGGACTCGGCGGACTTCGCCAGTTTCATGAAGGAGGCGAATGCCGACCTCCACGGACGCGGCGCACGCATCATCAACAATTCCTGGGGCGGCGTGTACTTCACCGACGAGGCTGCCGGCGCCGCGGCGATGGCCGAAGGCTTCAAGGACTTCATCATCAATCGCGACGGACTGATCGTGTTCGCCAACGGCAACTACGGCCGTGACGCCCGCTATCGAGCCGATCCGTCGGATACCTCGTCGCTGCCGACGCTCGCACCGCAGGCCGGCATCGGGCGTGGCTGGCTGACCGTCGCGGCACTCGATCCCGACAACACCGCGCAGCTGCTTGATTTCTCCCAGCAGTGTGGCCGCTCGATGACCTACTGCCTGGCCGCACCGGGCCGGGTGGTGGTGAAAGGCGTGTCGCCCCCGGGATCGAGTGCGCCCCTGACCGACCAGAACAACGAGTACATCTGGCAAGGTACCTCGTTCGCGGCGCCGATGGTGTCTGGCGCCGCTGCTGCGGTCTGGTCGATGTTCCCTTACTTCAACAACGACTTGGTCCGGCAGACCCTGCTGGGCACAGCCAAGGATGCGGGTGCGGCGGGCGTCGACCCGGTGTTCGGCTACGGCATCCTCGACGTCGGCAAGGCCGCGCGCGGTCCCGGCAAGTTCGACTGGGGCAATGTCACCGTCAACTTCACCGGCACCTCGGTGTGGCGCAACAACATCAGCGGCAGCGGCGGGCTGGTGAAACAAGGCACCGGCACGCTCAGCCTGACGGAGGCACAGAGCTATACCGGCGACACCCGCGTGGACGGCGGCGCGCTGGACATCCGCAACGGACTGGGCGGATCCAGCCTGTTCGTCGGCAGTGGCGGCCTGGCCTATGCCAGCGGCGCCTTCGGCAAGAACGTGCAGAACGCCGGCCGCTTCTTCAATGGCCGTGATGCCGGCGCGACGATCGCGGGCAACTACGTGCAGACATCCAGCGGCAACCTGGGTGTGTGGTTGGGCACGCCGTTGCAGGTCAACGGCAGCGCCACCCTTGCCGGCCAAGTCAGCATCCTGGGATCGCGCAGTGGCTACACCACGACCGCCAAGGAAGTCCTGCTGAGGGCGAACGGTGGCGTGAGCGGCACGTTCGGCTCGGTGAAGGCGGCGCCGAACGTGTTTCTGGACGCCACGATCGGCTACGACGCCAGCAGCGCCTTCCTCAACATCAATCGCATCCAGATCAATGCGGCGGCCGCGGCGCTCGGCCTTTCAGGCGCGGCGATCGGTTCGGCTCAGCGCGTGGAGGCCGCGTTCGGTGCGATCGATGGCGGCATCGTCCCCCCGAACGGCATTCTGGTCGGCGGCGCGGCCGACATCCAGAACACCACATTCGATGCAGCCACAGCCGATCGTTCATTGCGCAGCCTGGCCGGGCAGATGCACGCGGCCAACATGGCATTGACGCTGGAGTCGATGGACGCCGGTCGCCGCGCGATGAGCGACCGCTTCGATGCGCTGGTCGATCGCCCGTTGCTCGCCGGCAGCTGGCAGCAGGACCTGCGCGACAACGGCGCGCTGGCGCAGTCTGGCTTCAGCGGCCTCGATTACCAGCTGTCGGGCTGGATGATGGGCCAGGACATCCGCATGGGCGGCAATGGCGTGTTCGGCTTGGCCGCGAGCCATACCGATGCGCAAGGCTGGATGTCGGACCTGGGCGATCGCACCCGCAACCGCCAGACCGAGGCACAGGCCTACGCCGGTTGGCTGGGTGATCGTGCCTATGTGCGCGGCGCGTTGGGTGCCGGTCGCTTCGAGCGCGAGGTCGAGCGCAACGTCATGCTCGGCCTGCGTCACGAGGCAGTCAACACCCTCGGCAACGGCAACTACCTGTTCGCCAACGTGGAGGGCGGCCATCGTTTCGACCTGGGTGTGGCGTCACTGTCGCCATACATCGGCAGCCAGCTGGCGCGCATCCGCAGCAATGGCTTCAACGAGGCCGGCGCGGCCGGTTTCGGCTTGCGAGCCGATGGCTGGGATGTCGATCGCTGGCAGGCCTATGCGGGCTTGCGCGCCAGTCGCGACTGGCAGTTGTCGGGAGGATTCCGGTTCGGCATCGATGGTCGCGCCGAATGGCAGCGCACGCTCTCCGATGGCAACGACCTGCTGGCGAGCTTCACCGGTCTCGAGCAGTGGATGCCGGTCGGTGGGCTGTCGATGGCGCGGCAGGGCAGCCTGTTCGGACTCGGTTTCAGCGCCCAGTGGAAGAACGGCAGCCTGCTGCGTCTTGATCTCAGCCAGCGCCGCAGCGAGTTGGGCGACAACGGCATGGTCAATGCCAGCTATCGCTACCGTTTTTGACCGACCCGGATCGGCGTGAACGAAAAACGCGGCCTTCGGGCCGCGTTTTTTTGGGGGCGATGCCGCTGCTTGATGCGACATCGCCACCTCGTCAACAACCCTCAACCGTGGCCGTTGAACAACTCGCGGCCGATCAGCATGCGGCGGATCTCGTTGGTGCCGGCACCGATCGCGTAGAGCTTGGCATCGCGCAGCAGGCGCCCGGCCGGGAATTCGTTGATGTAGCCGTTGCCACCGAGCGCCTGGATCGCCTCCAGCGTCACGTTGACGGCGGCTTCGGAGGCATGCATCAGGCAGGCGGCGGCATCCACGCGGCTCTTGTGGCCGGCGTCGTAGTCCCGCGCGATCTGGTAGGCGAAGGCGCGGCTCGATGCGAGCGCGGTGTACATGTCGGCGACCTTGGTCTGCATCAGCTGGAAGGTGCCGATGGCGACATCGAATTGCTTGCGCTCGCGCACGTAGGGCAGGGTGAGGTCGAGTGCGGCCTGCATCAGGCCGATGGGCCCGCCGGTCAGCACCAGGCGTTCGGTATTGAGGCCGGCCATCAGTACCTTGACGCCCTGGTTCACTTCGCCCAGCACGTTGTCGGCGGGGATTTCGCAGTCTTCGAACACCAGCTCGCAGGTGTTGGAGCCACGCATACCCAGCTTGTCCAGTTTCTGCGCGGTGGAGAAACCCTTCATGCCCTTCTCGACGATGAAGGCGGTCATTGCGCGCGAGCCTTCGCTCTTCGGTGCGGTGCGCATGTAGACCACCAGCACGTCGGCTTCGGGTCCGTTGGTGATCCACATCTTGTTGCCGTTTGCGATCCAGATGCCATCGCGCAGCTCGGCACGGCACGACATCGAACCGACCACATCGGAACCGGCGCCGGGTTCGCTCATCGCAAGCGCACCGACGTGCTCCCCGCTGCACAGCTTCGGCAGGTATTTCGCGCGCTGCGTATCGCTGCCGTTGGCGTAGAGGTTGTTGACGCAGAGGTTGGAATGCGCGCCATAGGACAGGCCGACCGACCCGGATGCGCGCGAAATTTCCTCCATCGCCACCAGGTGGGCGAGGTAGCCCATCTCGCTGCCACCGAATTCGCCGGGGATGGTCAGGCCGAGCAGGCCCATCTCGCCGAGCTTCCGCCACAGGTCCTGCGGGAACCAGTTTTCCTCGTCGATCGATGCCGCGCGCGGCGCGATCTCGGCTTCCGCGAAGCGTCGCACCGCATCGCGCAGGGCGTCGATGTCCTCGTTGAGTTTCGGCGTATGCATGATCTGGACTCTGCCAAGTGGGTTCAGTTGCAGAGCCCCCCTTGAGTCAAGGGGGGCGCCGCGACAGCGGCGGGGGTTGTGGAGGCAACAGCATGGGGCCCGAAATTCGCACAGCGGACTTCGGGTGATTTCGTGCAACGCACGAAATCAGTGCCCGCGGATGCGTCCCTGGAAGCGCGGCGTGCCACGACCCATCGACAGCTTGAGGCGACCGATCTTCTCGATCCGCTCCTCGGCCATGCGGTCGGCGGCTTGGTAGGTCGGGATGCCGTCGCGCTCGGCGATTTCGTAGATGCGCGTCAGGTTGTGGTAGATCGTGCGCATCATCCGCATCGCGCGCTCGCGGTTGTAGCCGTCAAGCTCCAGCGCCACGTTCATCACGCCGCCGGCGTTGACCGCGTAGTCCGGGGCGTACAGCACGCCGCGGCGGGTCAGCTCGTCACCGATCGCATTGGTCGCCAGCTGGTTGTTGGCGGCGCCGCAGATCACCTTGGCCTTGATCCGGTCGATCGTGTTCTCGTTGAGGGTGCCGCCGAGCGCGCATGGCGAATAGACATCGGCATTGACGTCGTAGATCTCGTCCAGGCCCACCGCCTCGGCGCCGAATTCGTTGACCGCGCGATCGATGAGCTTGGGATTGATGTCGGTGACGAAGATCTTGGCGCCGCGTTCCTTCAGCAGCTTGACGAACTCCATGCCGACGTGGCCCAGACCCTGCACCGCGTAGCTGTAGTGGCCGACTTCCTCGTTGCCGAACTTCTTGTTGAGGGTGGCCATCAGGCCCTGCAGGGTGCCGTAGGCGGTGAACGGCGAAGGATCGCCGGAGCCGCCATGCACCTGGTGCACCCCGGTGACGTATTCGGTCTCGCGGTAGACGTATTCCATGTCGTTGACGTCGATGCCGACGTCCTCCGCGGTGATGTAGCGGCCACCCAGCGACTCGACGAACTGGCCGAACGCGCGGAACAGCGCCTCGGACTTGTCCTTGGAGGCATCGCCGATGATCACCGCCTTGCCGCCGCCCAGGTTCAGGCCGGCCACCGCGTTCTTGTAGCTCATGCCCCGCGAGAGGCGCAGCACGTCGTTCAAGGCTTCCTGTTCGCTGGCATAGTTCCACATGCGGGTGCCGCCGAGCGCCGGGCCGAGCACGGTGCTGTGGATGGCGATGATCGCCTTCAGGCCGGCGTCCTTGTTGTGGCAGAAGACGATCTGTTCGTGGCCGGTGTGCTCGAGCGTTTCAAAAACCATGGTGGACTCCGATGCGCCCGGTGCGGGCGGGACGGCGCTATCGCGCCAAGGAAGCCCGATATTCTAGCGGAACCGGCAAGATCGACTTGCTGCGCTGCAGTTGCATGGCGGAGCGGAAAGGGCTAGGGCGTGGTGTTGCGCGCCGTCAAAGTTGTGATTCGATCGGCAGCCAGCCCATCAGCCGGGCGTTCCATCGGCGCATCCACCCGGCACCCGGCTCCTGCCGATGCAGCCGTGGTGGCGATGGCGCGCGATCCAGCCAGCGCAGGTGGCCCGACCCGTCGAGATCGACCCAATAACTGGCCTCCGGCGAGGACAGCCGCAGGTATTGCTCCCGCACGCCCGCGGCGATCGCCGGGTCGTCGAACATCAGGCCCATCTCGGTATTGAGGTAGGCCGAGCGCGGATCGAGGTTGAACGAGCCAATGAACCCACGCCGGCCATCCAGCACATAGGCCTTGGTATGCAGGCTGGCGCCGCTGCTGCCCAGCCCTGCAGCGGACACTGCACGGGGTTTCAGTTCATGCAGTTGAACACTGCCGCGCAGCAGGGTCTCGCGGCGCTTGGCATAGCCGCCATGGACCGCGACCACGTCGTTGGCCGCGAGCGAATTGGTGATGATGCCGATCTGCTTGCCGCTGGCTGCGGCATCGACCAGATAGCGCGTGGTCGTCTCGCCCGGCACGAAATAGGGCGAGATCAGCAGAGCCTGATGCTGCGTTGTCAGCAGTTGTTCGCGGATGCCATCCACCATCCAGCCTTCGCGTGGTTGGTCGCCACGCTTGATCGGTGGGTCGGCGACGATCCGCAGGTTCGCGCTCCAGTGCGGCGACAGGCCACCTTCTGCATAGGCCTTGAGACTGTCGCGCGAGGCGACCCGCTGCAGGTATTTCCTGGCCTCGGCCGAACGTGACTCCTGCGACATCGCGGCGACGACTTCGGCGGGCATCGGGCCTTGCTTGCGGCGCAGTGCCGACATCGGAATGACGGCGGCACTGTTCCAGTAAGTGTCGAAGTGATGGCTGGCCTGCGCCACCACCGGGCCGAATACCAGCGCATCGAGGTCGCGGAAATTCGCTTCCTCCGATGCATCGAAATATTCGACGCCGATGTTGCGGCCGCCGACGATCGCGGCGCGGCCATCGGCGATCCACGCCTTGTTGTGCATGCGGTGGTTGATGCTGGCCAGGCGCTGCAGCATCTCGGCGACGCGCTCGATGCCGGCACGGTTGCGGAAGGGGTTGTACAGGCGGATCTCGACGTTGGGATGCCCGTCCAGCGCCAGCCACTTGGCATCCTTGGACACCGCGTTCATGTCGTCCAGCAACAGCCGCACGCGCACGCCGCGCTTGGCGGCCATCCACAATTCGCGGGCGAGCAGGCGGCCGGTGACATCGTCGTGCCAGATGTAGTACTGCACGTCCAGGCTGCGCCCAGCCTGGCGCGTGGCCATCACCCGCGCGGCGAACGCGTCCAGTCCTTCGGGCAACAGGATCACCCCGCTCCGGCCTTTCTCCCGGGCCAGCAAGGGCGCCAGCTCGCGATCGATCGCGGTCTGTGCCGGCTGCAGCGGCAGGGTGGTCGAGGGCGCGCCGAGTGCACGCGGCATCAGGCGATCCGCCAGCAGCCAGCCACTGGCGACCAAGACCATGAATACGCCGACCGCGATCACCAGCCAGCGCTTCGCCTGTTTTCGCCATCCATTCCCCATGCCCTCAGTATCAAGGGCTCCGGTCCGGGGGGCAACGGGCACGGGTCTACAGGTGCCAGTTTACAATCCGGGATCAACGCACCACGGAAAACAAGCGTCATGAGCACGCCTGCACAGAACCTGCCCGAGACCACCGCCGAGCGCACCCCGCTGCGGTTCGTCACCGCCGCCAGCCTGTTCGACGGCCACGACGCTGCGATCAACATCATGCGCCGGCTGATCCAGGGGCAGGGCGCGGAAGTGATCCACCTCGGCCACAACCGCTCGGTGGAGGATGTGGTGCGTGCAGCCCTCCAGGAGGACGCCGATGGTATTGCGCTGTCCAGCTACCAGGGCGGCCACGTCGAGTACTTCAAGTACATGGTCGACATGCTGAAGGAGCGCGGCGCGGCGCATATCCGCGTGTTCGGCGGCGGCGGCGGCACCATCACGCCGGAAGAAATCCGCGAGCTGGAAGGCTACGGCGTCGAGCGCATCTACCACCCCAACGACGGCATGAAGATGGGCCTGGTGGAGATGATCGAGGATGTGGTGAACCGCGCCGAGTCCGCGCGCATGCCGGTGGAAACGCCGGCGTCGGTCAGCCTCGACAGCGAAATCGAGATCGGCCGCATGCTGTCCGCGATCGAGGACGGCCTGCTGGACGAAGGCGATCTGTCGAAGTTGCGCAAAGAGTGGCAACTGGCCGGTGGCAAGGTGCCGGTGGTCGGCATCACCGGCACCGGCGGTGCGGGCAAGTCCTCGGTCACCGACGAATTGCTCAACCGCTTCCTCGCCAGCTTCCCGCAGATGCGGATCGCGGTGATCAGCGTCGACCCGACCCGACGCCGCACCGGCGGCGCACTGCTCGGCGATCGCATCCGCATGAATTCGCTGCGTTCGCATCGCGTGTTCATGCGCTCGATGGCGACCCGTCGCCAGCACGCCGCGACCAATGTGGTGCTGAAGGACAGCATCGGCTTCCTGAAGTCGCTGGGCTATGACCTGGTCATCGTCGAGACCGCCGGCATCGGCCAGAGCGATTCGGAAATCGTCGATCTGGTCGATTTCCCGATGTACGTGATGACCAGCGACTACGGCGCGGCGAGCCAGCTGGAAAAGATCGACATGCTCGACTTCGCCGAGCTGATCGTGCTGAACAAGTACGACAAGCGCGGTGCCGAGGATGCGCTGCGCGACGTGCGCAAGCAGTGGAAGCGCAACCGCGTCGCCTTCCAGACCCAGGACGAGGATGTACCGGTCTATCCGACGATTGCCTCGCAGTTCAACGACCCGGGCGTGTCGTGGATGTTCGCCAACCTGACCCGCCTGCTGCGCGAGAAGCTGTCATTGCCGGAAGGCAAGTGGACGCCGCGCCTCGACACGACGCTTAAAGAACCGCGTGCGACCGTCTTGATTCCCGGTGCGCGCGTGCGCTACCTCGCGGAGATCGCCGAGCAGGGCCGGGCGATCAACGCCCGTATCGAAAGTCAGGCCGAAGTCGCCGATCGCGCGCAGTCGCTGTGGCAGGCACTGCGGGAACTGGACGATGCAAAATTGCCTGCGCAACTGGCGCTGTATGCCGACGAGGCATTGACCGAAGGCGACGACCGTTCGCTCAAGACCCTGCGCCAGCGCTACAACGATGCGGTGCAGTCGCTCGATTCCGAAGCGCTCAAGCTGCTGCGCGACTGGCCGGCGCGGCTGAAGTCGATCACCGACGACGTCAACGAGTACGAAGTGCGCGGCAAGACCATCCGTGTCGAAAACTACCGCGAATCGCTGTCGCACCAGATGATCCCGAAGATCGCCGCGCCGACCTATCGCAGCTGGGGCGAACTGTTGATGTTCCTGCAGAAGGAAAATCTGCCCGGTTCCTATCCGTACACCGGCGGCGTGTATCCGTACCGGCGCACCGGCGAGGACCCGATCCGCATGTTCGCCGGCGAAGGCACGCCCGAACGCACCAACCGCCGCTTCCATTACCTCTCGCTTGGCCAGCCGGCAGCGCGCCTCAGCACGGCATTCGACAGTGTCACGCTCTACGGCGAGGACCCGGCACCGCGCCCCGACATCTACGGCAAGATCGGCAACTCCGGCGTCAACATCCCCACACTGGACGACATGAAAAAGCTGTATTCCGGCTTCGACCTGTGCGCGCCCACCACCAGCGTGTCGATGACCATCAACGGCCCGGCGCCGATCATCCTGGCGATGTTCATGAACACCGCCATCGACCAGCAGGTGGAGAAATACCTCAAGGCCGATGACGCGCGCTGGGCGGATGCGCAGAAGCAGATCGCCCAATTCTTCGAAGGCCGCGAGCGACCGTTGTATTCCGGCGACCTGCCGCAGGGCAACGATGGCCTCGGTCTCGGGCTGCTCGGCATGAGCGGCGAGCAACTGGTCGATGCCGAGACCTATGCGCGCATCAAGGCCGAGACGCTCAAGACCGTGCGCGGCACCGTGCAGGCCGACATCCTGAAGGAAGACCAGGCGCAGAACACCTGCATCTTCAGCACCGAGTTCGCGCTGCGGATGATGGGCGACATCCAGCAGTATTTCGTCGATCACGGCGTGCGCAATTTCTATTCGGTGTCGATCTCCGGCTACCACATCGCCGAGGCCGGGGCCAACCCGATCTCGCAGCTGGCCTTCACTCTCAGCAACGGCTTCACCATCGTCGAGTACTACCTTGCGCGCGGAATGAAGATCGACGACTTCGCGCCCAACCTGTCGTTCTTCTTCAGCAACGGCATGGCCCCGGAATACACGGTGATCGGCCGTGTCGCGCGGCGCATCTGGGCCCGCGCGATGCGCGAACGCTACGGCGCGTCCAGCCGCAGCCAGATGATGAAGTACCACATCCAGACCAGCGGCCGCAGCCTGCACGCCCAGGAAATCCAGTTCAACGACATCCGCACCACGCTGCAAGCTCTTTACGCACTTTTTGACAACTGCAACAGCCTGCATACCAACGCCTACGACGAGGCGATCACCACGCCGACCGAGGAATCGGTGCGCCGCGCGGTGGCGATCCAGATGATCATCAACAAGGAACTGGGGCTGAACTTCTGCGAGAACCCGTGGCAGGGCAGCTTCATCGTCGAAAGGCTCACCGACATCGTGGAAGAGGCGGTGTACAAGGAATTCGAGGCGATCAGCGAGCGCGGCGGCGTGCTCGGGGCGATGGACACCATGTACCAGCGCGGCAAGATCCAGGAAGAATCGCTGTACTACGAGCAAAAGAAGCACGACGGCAGCCTGCCGCTGGTGGGCGTCAACACCTTCCTGCCCAAGGAACACGGCGGCGACATCGTCACCGAGATCGAGCTGATCCGCTCCACGCCGGCGGAGAAGGGGCAGCAGATCGCGAATGTGGCGGGTTATCGGGGCAACCGGAATGGGTTTGCGGGCGCGGGGCTACGCGGGTTGCAGGCGACGGCGCGCGAGCGGCGGAATGTGTTTGCTTCTTTGATGGAAGCCGTAAAGACCCACAGTCTCGGGCAGATCAGCCATGCGCTGTATGAGGTGGGTGGGGAGTATCGTCGCAACATGTGAGACGGATAGATGGGATCTTTGAAATCGCTGAAAAGAATTAATTGGTGGGAAATGGCGCTTTGGATGCTCATTGCCGTGATGGCGGCGGTGCCCCCTATATATGCGAAAGCGGTCTCGTCGCCATCAAAGGAGTTGATCACCAGAACAATAGTGACCAACTGCCCCGTTGACGCCGGCACTAAGTGCATGGAAACGGCGGACCTTCTGCAAGCTGTCGGTTCCTTCTACGAAACCGTGATCATTATTTTGATCGCATTGCTCGCAGCAGTGGTTTCACTGGTCTATTTGTCGATAAGGGCTTCTTCCAAGCGGCAGATCGAGGAGCAGTTCGAAAAAGATCTCAGTTCTGCATGGCTCCAGGATCGGCTTCAGCGAAAAATCGATGAGGTATCG
Organism: Pseudomonadota bacterium; assembly: GCA_023461075.1. Classification (GTDB taxonomy): domain Bacteria; phylum Pseudomonadota; class Gammaproteobacteria; order Xanthomonadales; family Xanthomonadaceae; genus Solilutibacter. Next base: position 25,510 of record JAEWNY010000095.1, read on the forward strand.
AAGGGTGCCATCGCTGATCTGACGCGAAGGCTCGAGCTAGCGGAAGTGGCGCTGCAGCGCATTAATCAACAGCGCGACAGGTCTGAAGATGGCGATGCTGGCGCCAAGATTGTAGGAGCGGAAGATGGCACTGGTTAGACGAGTTGGGACGCAACAGGCGCCGAATCTGGATGCCGATGTCGCGATGCGCCGCCTGTCGCATAGTGACCTACTTAAGACGCCGGTCGACATCTACTCGGTGGCTGAATTTCTCGGATTGGAAATTCAGGAAGAGGTGATGGATGACGAGCTTTCTGGGTATATCGAACCTCGAAAGTCTGGATGGGTGATTGGTGTGAATTCATATCATCATCCGAATCGTCAGCGGTTTACAGTTGCTCACGAGATTGGCCACTTCCTACTCCACAAGCCCAAAGAACGGCATTCGGATGTGACGTTTGCAAGAAGGTCGGGTGGTAGAAACAGGATGGAAATGGAAGCGGACAATTTCGCGGCCAATTTGTTGATGCCAGAAGCAGAATTTAGAAGTCTGATTGCAAGTGGTGAAACATCGCTTGATCGCATCGCAAGCAAATTCGGCGTCTCTGTAATGGCTGCGAAATACAGAGCTCAAGCCCTCGGGTATAAAGTTCGATGACTGACCTATCGTCGTATATCTACTCGCCAACAATTCGCACTCGACGGGCAGAGTTGTTGGGCTTGGCGAACGTTGACCGCGCGTTTGAGAACGGCATTCTCCCGGTCTTTGAATTGACTCGAAGTCGTCGAACAAAGTCGAACCCCGAAGGTTCGGTGGAGAAGAGCGTCGAGGAGATAGTCGATCTCGTCGACGGGGCTCCCTTTGTCGTTGATGTGACTTCGTTGCGATCCCTGACAAATTCCGACGTTGAGCGGTTGTTAGATCCGGACAACTTCTTCTCCAACTGGACGGATTTCGTTACTGCTGAGCTGCCTGAGAACGCAATCCCTGTAATTCACTTGACGGACCCATTTGAAGAGAACTCCGTCGCTACGCAAATAGCAGCCCTCTTGCCGCGGCACGGCCAAGTTGCTCTCCGTATCCCCTCTGAGTTCGAAGATGGTGAAGCGCTAGCTGAGGTGGTCCAGCGGGCTACTGGCGGCGGCAATCGACTCGCGGTTTACGCCGATGTGGGTTTGGTGACAGAGAAGGGATATGGCGGCGCGATTGCGCGAGTGCGCGAAGTGGCTTCAATTTTCGCTGACTTAAATCCAGGCTTGTTTGCGTCGTTGGCGACTACGTTTCCGAGCACTGTGACGCCATACGGGGATGACACGGGGTCGTTTGCCCTGAACGAGGTCCGGATTTCTGATGTATTGAAGGAAGAGTTCCCGGATTTGAATTGCATTTATGGCGACTACGCTTGCATCCATCCGCTGGATATGGAGGGCATGGCAATCAACTGGGTTCCTAGAGTGGATGTGCCGCTTGACGGCTCCCTTTTCTATCATCGGCGCCGGCGGCACGACGGAGGGTATGTGAGGGCTGCAGAAGCGGCTCTCGCTGATCGCAGATATGTTGCGCTTAATTGCTGGGCGGACACCTGTGTTCGCAACTCTGCTGCTGGTTCGCCGGATGGCAAGGCACCTGCTTTCTGGATTTCTGTAAGGCTAAACTTTCACGTAGAGCGGCAGTTGGCGAGGTTGGGCGCTTAGCGAACACTCGTTGGTGACGAAAGTATCGCAAGGTCGTCCGTCGTTAAGACATGGCCTCTTTCGCGTTTAAAAGTTTCGTATCGAGTTCTTAGTCGTTCGTGCACTGTCTCGAGAGCCAGCTCCGTCGCAAGCGATGCCTTGATTTCGTTCATGTCAAAGGTTGGCCTGAGCCTCTGCCTAATTTTTCGGGCATCTGAAGCTCGAAGCCAGCTCAAAGCGGCATCTTTCTCGAGCCTAGAACGGATCAACGGCTTGCGCCTCTTCGTGATGTTGCCCTGTTCGTCTATCGTGACGATTCCGGTCGAGCGATCGAGATAGTCGCGCGCTACCTGCAGCATCGACGTTGGGATTGCTAGGTAGGACTCAAGGAAGGCGGCTTTATAGGCCTCTTGTTGCTGGGTGTAACGGCGGAAGTCGTCGTAGGAGCTCTTAATTTCGTAGGCGGCTAGTCGAGTCGGAGAGCTGACGACAATGTCTGCTCTGTTCTGCGAGTTGTTGAAATGAAGCTCAGTTGCAATGACTTCGCGGCACTCGAGCTGGGTAAGTAGCCATCGCACGATTGAGATTTTGATCTGATCTTCCCGCATCTTTGCAATGATAGCTGCGCAAAACGGGGTCAGGTTCACTTATCCCTGTGATAGCGCCGCGCGAGGCAACGCCAGGGAGGGGCGACATGCGCCGAGGTATGAAAGCCGTCCGTCACCGCCGCGATGACGCCCTCAGCCGGATCGGCTGGGATCGCCTGGCAAAAAGGGGTCAGAGAACATTTCCGTTTAAAACGCCCTGCTGCTTGTGGCCCGCCGCCCGAAAAATTCTCTGACCCCTTTCGGTGGGTGAGCCGAGTGCTGCCGCAGGGGCTGGCGTTGCTCGCCGCTCGCTCGTTCATTCCAGCCAGGGATTGCGCAGAGGCCTGAGCTGCGCCAGTGGGGTGCCGGCCTTGAGCGCGTT
>JAEWNY010000096.1 GCA_023461075.1 Pseudomonadota bacterium
CACGCCGGTGGCACGACGCGGAACGACGACGGCAACGCGGGTGGCGCGCGCCGCCGCGGCTCCGGCCAATGCAACGACGCCCACCGCACCAGTACGCGAAGCGGCGCCGGCGTTGCGCATCGATGAGTCCGCGACAGCCCGTACCGTAGCTTCATCCGATGACGCGGCGACATCCACCCGCGACCCGTTCCAGGCACCGACCGCGCGCCCATGGCCGCGCGCCGTGGTGCCAGCCAGCGGCAGTGCCACCTTCAATGCCAGCCTTGATCGCGGCGCGGCATTCCGGCCATTCGCTGCAGGGCCGCTGCAGGGTGCCGACGAAGGCGAATGAGCCTGCGCCGCACGACGCGTCATCCCCCATTCCAATCCATGCCATCCGAGGTCATCGCGCGATGAAGAAACTGCTGCAGCCACTCGTCCTGGTACCACTGACCGCGCTCGCCACCGCCGGCGCGGTGATGTTGCCGTCTGCCGATGCGCAACAGGCCGCAACGCCCGTGCCCACCCAGGCCGCGGGGCCGGAACTGGTCAGCGGCTTGCCGGATTTCACCCGGCTGGTCGATCGGGTCGGGCCTGGTGTGGTCAGCGTGGAAGCGAAGATCGCGCCGCGTGCATCGCGCATGGGCGGGGATGACCCGATGGCCGAGATCCTGCGCCGGTTCGGCATGCCGATGCCGCCGGGCATGCAGCAAGGTCCGCGCGGTTCGATGCCGCAGGCACCGCGCGGCGTGTCTATGGGTACCGGCTTCCTGATCTCTGGCGATGGTTACGTGCTCACCAACCACCACGTCGTCGACAACGCCGACGAAGTCACCGTCAGGCTCGGCGATCGCCGCGAATTCAAGGCGAAAGTCATCGGCAGCGACGCGCAGTCGGATGTCGCCCTGCTCAAGGTCGATGCAAACGGCCTGCCGGCCCTGCGCGTGGGTGGCTCCGGCAGCGTGCGCCCGGGCCAGTGGGTGGTGGCGATCGGCTCGCCCTACGGCCTCGACCACTCGGTCAGTGCCGGCATTGTCAGCGCAATTGGCCGCAATACCGGTGGCGGACAGCAGTACGTGCCCTTCATCCAGACCGATGTGGCGATCAATCGCGGCAATTCCGGCGGCCCCTTGCTCAACACGCGAGGAGAGGTGGTCGGCATCAATTCGCAGATCTTCAGCGTGTCCGGCGGCTTCCAGGGCATCAGCTTCGCCATCCCGATCGACACCGCGATGAACGCGGTCGAGCAGCTGAAGAAGACCGGCAGCGTGCGTCGCGGCCTGCTTGGGGTGAACATGCAGCCGCTCGATGCCGGCATGGCGCAGGCGATGCGCCTGCCCGACAGCCGTGGCGCCTTGGTCAGCAATGTGCAGGCCGGCAGCGGCGCGGAGAAGGCCGGGATCCAGCCCGGTGATGTCATCCGCAGCTTCAACGGTACGGCGGTCGGCGATCCCGGTGAACTGGCGCCGATGGTCGGGGCCCTGCGTCCGGGCGAGCGCGTGCGCCTGGGCGTGTTCCGCGATGGCCGCGAGCGCACTGTCGATGTCGTGCTCGGCGAGGCGGAGAGCGAATCCCCCGCGTCGCGTTTCGGGAGCCGTGCGGATGGTGAAAGCTCCGCCCCGGCACAAGCGAGCCGCGGCATCCTGGGCCTGCGCATCGCCGAACTCGATGCCGACGACCGCCGCCAGCTGGGCCTGAAATCCGGCGAGGGCGTGGGCGTGATCGGCGTCGAGTCGATGGCTGCGCGCGAAGCCGGCCTGACGCCGGGCGACGTCATCCTGCAGGTCGGTCGCACGGCGGTTGGCAGCGCAGCCGCCCTGCAGTCGGCGGTGGCGGAGGTGAGACCGGGCGAGACGGTGATGCTGCGGGTGGCCGGCCCGCGCGGGACGCGCTTCGTCAGCCTCAAGACCGGCGGCTGAAGCCGCGGTCCCGGCCCGGCGGGCATGCGATAATGCCGGGCTGAATTCACGAGGGCCGCATCGGCGGCTGAGCACCGCTGCATGTCGCCTGAAATCCCCGCCTCGATGCGGAACTCCGAGATGGAGAAAATCCGGAACTTCTCGATCATCGCGCACGTCGACCATGGCAAGTCGACGTTGGCCGACCGCATCATCCAGATCTGCGGTGGCTTGGCCGACCGCGAGATGGAAGCGCAGGTGCTCGATTCCAATCCGATCGAGCGCGAGCGTGGCATCACCATCAAGGCGCAGTCGGTCTCGCTGCCATACACCGCGATGGACGGCCAGACCTACTTCCTCAACTTCATCGACACCCCCGGCCACGTCGATTTCAGCTACGAGGTGAGTCGCTCGCTGGCCGCCTGCGAAGGCGCGTTGCTGGTGGTCGATGCCGCGCAGGGCGTCGAGGCGCAATCGGTCGCCAACTGCTACACCGCGGTGGAGCAGGGGCTGGAAGTGGTGCCGGTGCTGAACAAGATCGACCTGCCGACCGCCGACATCGAACGCGCCAAGGGCGAGATCGAGGCGGTGATCGGCATCGATGCCGAGGATGCCGTAGCCATCAGCGCCAAGACCGGCCTGAACGTGCGCGACGTGCTGGAGGCCATCGTCCAGCGCATTCCGCCGCCGCGTCCGCGCGAGACCGACAAGCTGCAGGCATTGATCATCGACTCCTGGTTCGACAACTACCTCGGCGTGGTCTCGCTGGTGCGGATCATGCAGGGCGAATTGAAGCCGGGCGACAAGATGCTGGTGATGTCGACCGGCCGCGCGCACCAGGTCGATGCGGTGGGCGTGTTCACCCCGAAGCGCAAGGTGCTGAAGGCACTCAAGGCCGGCGAAGTGGGCTGGATCACTGCTTCGATCAAGGACGTGCACGGCGCGCCGGTCGGCGACACCCTGACGCTCGCCAACGACCCCGCACCGAAACCGCTCCCCGGCTTCCAGGAAATGCAGCCGCGGGTGTTCGCCGGCCTGTTCCCGGTCGATGCCGAGGACTATCCGGACCTGCGCGAGGCGCTGGAGAAATTGCGCCTCAACGATGCCGCGCTGCGCTTCGAGCCGGAAAGCTCGGAGGCGATGGGCTTCGGTTTCCGCTGCGGCTTCCTCGGCATGCTGCACATGGAGATCGTGCAGGAGCGCCTGGAGCGCGAGTACAACCTCAACCTGATCACTACCGCGCCGACCGTGGTCTACGAGGTGCTGAAGACCGATGGCGAGGTGATGCCGCTGGACAATCCGGCCAAGCTGCCGGCGGCCAACATGGTCCAGGAGATCCGCGAGCCGATCATCCGCGCCAACATCCTCACCCCGCCCGATTACGTCGGCAACGTCATCAAGCTGTGCGAGGAAAAGCGCGGCACCCAGGTGGGCATCACCTACATGGGCTCGCAGGTGCAGATCAGCTACGAACTGCCGATGGCCGAGGTGGTGCTCGATTTCTTCGACAAGCTGAAATCGGTTTCGCGCGGTTATGCCTCGCTCGACTACCACTTCGTCCGTTTCGAGGCCGGCCCGTTCGTGCGTGTGGACACGCTGATCAACGGCGACAAGGTCGATGCGCTCTCCATCATCGTGCATCGCCAACACGCCGACCGCCGTGGCCGCGAGCTGACCGAAAAGATGAAGGACCTGATCCCGCGGCAGATGTTCGATGTCGCGATCCAGGCTGCGATCGGCGCACAGATCATCGCCCGCACCACGGTCAAGGCGCTGCGCAAGAACGTGCTGGCCAAGTGCTATGGCGGCGATGCGACGCGCAAGAAGAAGCTGCTGGAGAAGCAGAAGGAAGGCAAGAAGCGGATGAAGCAGGTCGGCCGGGTCGAGATCCCGCAGGAGGCCTTCCTCGCCGTGTTGCAGGTGGACAACAAATAAAGGAACGCGCATGCGCTGGTTCGAAATCGCCCTGGTCCTCTTGACCCTGACCTCCGGCCTGCTGTGGCTGGCGGATCGGCTCTGGCTGCGCAAGCGGCGCGCCGAGGGTGGCCTGCTGGAGCAGGACCACCTGCCTTGGTACATCGATTACGCCAATGCTTTCTTCCCGGTGCTGCTGGCGATCCTGATCCTGCGCAGCTTCATCGCCGAACCGTTCCGCATCCCGACCGGCTCGATGATCCCGACGCTCAAGATCGGCGATTTCATCCTGGTCAACAAGTTCGCCTACGGGCTGCGCCTGCCGATCACCAACCAGAAGATCGTCTCGGTCGGCGAGCCGGCGCGCGGCGACGTGGTCGTGTTCAAGTTCCCCGGTCGCGGCCAGGATGACCCGATGACCGGCGCCGACTTCGTCAAGCGCGTGATCGGGTTGCCGGGCGATACCATCGGCTACCAGCGTGGCGTGCTGACCATCAACGGCGAGCCGCTCAAGTACCAGGTCCAGTCGCAGGCGCCGATCGGCAGCGGTGGTGAGGACGGGATGGCGATGCCGGGCGTGATCGCCTGGGAGCAATTGGCCGCCCGCCGCCACTTGGTGCAGAACTACGTGCAGTCGCTGGAAGTCGGCGGTGACCGTGACGGCGAGTTCGTGGTGCCGGCCGGTCAGTACCTGGTGATGGGCGACAACCGCGATAATAGCGATGACGGCCGATACTGGGGCATGTTGCCGGAGGCCAACCTGCGCGGGAAGGCATTCCTGGTCTGGATGAACTTCAAGGATCTCTCGCGCATCGGCGAGCGTATCCCGTAAGCTGCGCGCATCGGCCCGGCCGGGCCGTCCGAACAAGGGGAGTGGGGCGATGACGAGGCACAAGCAGCAGGGGCTGTCCCTGACCGGTTTCCTGGTGGTGCTGGCCGTGGTCGGCTTCGCGCTGTTCATCGGCATGAAGCTGTTCCCGATGTACAGCCAGTTTTTCAATGTGAAGAAAGCGCTCAAGAGCGTAGCAAGTGAAGGCTTGTCCGATCCGATCCGCATCCGCAGTTCACTCGAGAAACACTTTGACGTGGGTTATGTCGACGTGATCAAGCCGTCCGACGTAAAGGTAGAGCGGACGTCGAGTGGCGTGGTGATTTCCACTGACTACGAGGTTCGTAAGCCATTGATCTACAACCTCGACATCGTCGGCAAGTTCGAGGCGACCGAGCCGGTCTCCGGCGGCGGTGAGTAGCAGCATCCTCCATCCTTTTTCCGAGCCCGCGCTGCTGGCGCAGGCGCTCACCCATCGCAGCGCCGGCCAGCCGCACAACGAACGGCTGGAGTTCCTCGGTGACGCCATCGTCAACCTGCTGGCCGCCGAGGCGCTGTACGCGGCGTGGCCGAAGGCCGACGAAGGCGCGTTGACCCGTGCTCGCGCCGAACTGGTGCGCGAATCGGCGTTGGCCGGCATCGCGCGCACGCTCGAGCTGGGCAGTGCCCTGCGGCTGGGTCCCGGCGAGATGAAATCCGGTGGCCATCGCCGCGATTCGATCCTCGCCGACGCGGTGGAGGCGGTCGTTGGCGCGATCTACCTCGATGCCGGCCTGGATGCCTGCAGGCAGGTCGCGATGCCTTGGTTCGCGCCGCTGATCGCGGCACTGCCGCCGCCGAACAAGGTCGGCAAGGATGCCAAGACCGCGCTGCAGGAATGGCTGCAGGGCCGAGGCAAGCCCTTGCCGACGTATGCGCTGGCCAGCGAATCGGGCGAGGAGCATGCGCGCCGCTTCGAAGTGTCCTGCCACGTCGGCGAAACCGGCATCGAAACACGCGGCGAAGGGGGGTCCCGCCGCGCCGCGGAACAGGCCGCCGCGCAGGCGATGCTCGAGGTATTGCAGGCCGCCTGAGTGCACCGGCGTACAATCGGCGGCATGACTGAGAAGCCTTACCGCGCCGGCCACGTCGCCGTCATCGGCCGCCCCAATGTCGGCAAGTCCACCCTGATCAATGGCCTGGTCGGCACCAAGGTCAGCATCACCTCCGACCGCCCGCAGACCACCCGCCACCGCATGCTCGGCATCGCCAGCTTCGAGAACGGCCAGTTGGTCCTGGTCGACACGCCCGGTATCCATGGCGCGCAGAACAAGGCGATGAGCCGGGTGCTCAATCGCGCAGCGCGGGGTGCACTGGAGGGTGTGGACGCCGCGCTGCTGGTGGTCGAGGCCGGGCGTTGGGACGACGAGGATGCGATGGCGCTGGATGCGCTCAAGCAGGCCAAGGTGCCGGTGGTGCTGGTGGTCAACAAGATCGACCGCCTGCGCGAGAAGAAGGATCTCTTGCCCTACCTCTCGCAAGTCAGCGAAGGCCGCGATTTCGCCGCCGTGCATCCGTTATCGGCGCTCAAGCGACAGGGTCTGGACGACCTCGTCGCGACCTTGCTGCCGCTGCTCCCCGAGCAACCGGCCCTGTACGACGAGGACGATGTCACCGACCGCAGCATGCGCTTCCTCGCCGCCGAGTTCGTGCGCGAGCAGTTGATGCGGCAGCTGGGCGCCGAGCTGCCGTACGCCAGCGCGGTGGAAATCGAACGATTTGAAGAGGACGGCAACATGTTCCGCATCGGCGCGGTGATCTGGGTCGAGCGCGAAAGCCAGAAGGCGATCGTGATCGGCAAGGGCGGCGAGCGCCTGCGCAAGATCGGCACCAAGGCGCGCGAACAGATGGAGCGTCTGTTCGGCCGCAAGGTGTTCCTGGAAACCTGGGTGCGCGTGCGCCAGGGTTGGTCCAACGACGAGGCCGCCTTGCGCGCACTCGGCTACAGCGAATGAAGCCCGCGGCATAGCGCGACGATGCGCATCGCCAGTGACAACGCCTTTGTCCTGCACGCGCGCGCCTGGCGCGAAACCAGCCTGCTGGTCGAGGCGTTGTGCGCCGACCATGGCCGTATCGGGCTGGTGGCGCGCGGTGTCTCGACACCGAAGCGCCATGCTTTGCGCGCGGCGCTTCAGCCCTTGCAATGCGTTCGCCTGGAAGCCGTGCAGCGCGGTGAACTGGCGACCCTGCACTCTGCCGAAGCGATCGATGCCGCGCCACGACTGGCCGGCGACGCGGTGCTGGCGGGCTTCTATGTCAACGAGCTGACCTTGCGGCTGGCCCCGCGGCAGGACCCACTGCCCACCTTGCATGCGGCGTATGCGCGCACGCGCGCCGCGTTGCTGGATGTCGATGTCACTTCGGTTGCGTGGACGTTGCGCCGTTACGAGCGCGACCTGCTGGAAGCGATCGGCTTCGGCTTCGACTGGTATGTCGATGGCGATGGTGCGGCGATCGATCCGGCGGCGCGTTATCGGCTCGATCCCGAACACGGGCCGCGCCGCCTGCTGCGCGATCGCGGCAGCGCCGAACGCAGCGAAGCCGCGACCGGCGTCGCACTGCTGGCGCTGGCCGGTGACCACGCGCCCATGCCGGAAGACCTTGCCAGCCTGCGCCGGCCGATGCGTGAGCTCATTGCGCATCATCTCGGCGGACGGGGGCTGAAATCGTGGGAGATGGCGGCGCAACTCCGGCGCCTGCAAACGCGAGGTTAAGTCACGCCAGGCAGTTGCGGATCGCGGCCTCGAAATCCACGCGTGCGGAGGCGCTGGCCGGCATCGCGTGCAGCGCCTCCACCGCCTGCCGCAATCGGCTCGCACCGACGAAGCCGCAACTGGCCTTCAGCCGATGCAGTTCGCCAAGTGCGGCCTCCACATCGCCGGCGTCCAGCGCCGCCGTGACCGCCTTGTGTTGCTTCGGCAGTTCGTCGCGGAACAGGACACGCAGTGTCGCCATCGATTCGGCATTGCCGTTCAGCGCGCGCAATGCCGCGGCATCGTCCCAGCTGGCGATGGCATCATCCATCACCAATCCGCACCGGATCGCCGCCTGCCATTCGGCGATGGGCAATGGCTTGGCGATCGCCGCATCGAAGCCGCTGGCGCGCAAGGCGGCGAGTTCCTCGGGCAGTCGTGACGCGGTATGCGCCAGCGCATAAGGCCACGGACGCGGCGTGCGTTCGCGCAGGCGCGCGAGCAGAACGATGCCGCTGCCATCGGGCAGGTGGGCATCGATCAGCCAGGCGTCGTATTGGTTGGATATCGACGAGGCCAGCGCTTCTGCGACTGATGCGGCTTCGTCCACCATCGCCGGCAAACCCCGCGCCGCTTCAGCCAGGTAGGCGCGGCTCACCGGATCGTCCTCTACCAGCAGCAAGCGGGGATTCATTCCGCCATCGCGCATCGTGCTTATCCTCGCCGGGATGTCCTTGCGCATCCTACGCCGGTCGCTCGTCGTGTTGCTCGCACTTGCTTGCGCGCCGGCATGGGCGCGTTCGGCCAGCGCGCGCATCGAGCGGGTGGTGACCCCGGTGGCAGTCATGGAAGGCGTGCGGGCGCGGCTGGATTGGCCCGCCACGGCCACGCAGGGACAGCTCACCCTGCAGGCGCGCCAGGTGCGGGCAACGGACTTGGGGTATCGATTCGAGAACCTGGTCTGGCGTTGCCCCCTGCGCCGCGCGCCGCGCAATGGCTGGCGTTGCGAGGGGGTGCTCGCCGCGCCCGGCAGGGCGCCGTTCAATCTCGCCCTGCATTTCGATGACGCCGGCACCGATGCCCGCCTGGTCCGTGGCGATGCGCGATTGGCCCTGCAGCGTCGCGCCGCGACACCCGACCTCACCCGCATCGACCTGACCCGGGTGCCGGTGCAATGGGCCGAGGCGATGGCCGCGCAGGCATGGCCGGGCGGGCGTTTCACTCAAGGCCGGCTTGATGGATCGCTGGCGATCACCGCGCCGAAGAATGCGCCGCTGCGCGTGCACGGGCCGCTGGCGCTGTCGAGCGCGGCATTGCAATCCGGAGATGGCAGTCTGCTGGCTGAAAACCTGGACGCGCGCCTGAACGTCGATTACCGGACCCGTGCCGGACGTTCGCAATTGGCGCTGGACGGGACGCTCTCGGGCGAAGCGCTGTTCGGCGAGACTTATCTTGGCTTGGGCGGACCGCCGGTGCGCATGCTCCTGCGCGGCGAGAAATCAGCGGGGCAGGGCTGGCGACTGCCGCGCATCGAGTGGCGTGATGGCGCGACGCTGGCAGCACATGGCAGTGCCGCGTTCGGCAACGACGCGTCCTTGTCCGCACTCGACATCGCCTTCGAAAGCGCCGATGCCAGCGGCCTGCGCGACCGCTACCTGAGCGGCTTCCTCGGCAAGATGGGCATGGCCGATGTCGAACTGTCCGGCGCGTTGGCCGGCGACATCCGCATGGCAGGTGGCCGACTGCAACGCGTGCAGGCCAGCTTGCATGGCGTCGACCTCAACGATCCGCGCGAGCGCTTCCAGTTGCGCGGTCTGGCCGGATCGCTGGCGTTCTCCGGCAACGCGCCGGTCGATTCGCAACTGCGTTGGCAACAGGCACGCATGTACGGGCTCGATTTCGGCGCAACGACCCTGCCATTCCGCAGCGCCGATGGCGTGCTGGTGCTGCAGCGCTACGCCCAGGTGCCGTTGTTCGGGGGCCGCATCGACATCCACGACCTGCGCATCCTGCCGCCTGCCGATGGCTCCGGGCTGCAGATGGAATTCGGGCTGGCGCTCGACTCGGTGGACCTGGGCGAGATGGCCAAGGCATTCGGGTTGCCGGAATTCCACGGCGAACTCCATGGCGAAATCCCCAAGGCGCGCTATGCCAACGACATGCTGACCTTCGACGGCGGGCTGTCCCTTGGCATCTTCGAAGGCGCGATGCAGGTCACCAACCTGGCGATGGAGCGGCCGTTCGGTACCGCGCCTACCTTGAGCGCCGACATCGATTTCGACGACATCGACCTGTTGCGGCTGACCGAGGTGTTCGACTTCGGCAGCATCAGCGGCAAGCTGGACGGCTACATCCACCACCTGCGCCTGGTCGATTGGACGCCGGTGCAGTTCGATGGCGCCTTGGTCACCGACCGCAAGCCCGGCGTGCGCCAGCGCATCAGCCAACGCGCGGTGCAGAACATCTCCAGCGTGGGCGATGCGAGCTTCGTGTCCAGCCTGCAGGGCCAGCTGATCGGGCTGTTCGATGATTTCGGCTATCGCCGGCTCGGGATCCGCTGCCAGCTGAACAACACCGTCTGCGCGATGGGCGGGCTGGCCGATCTGGACGAGGCGCACACGCCGCGTTCAGATTCGTCCGGTTTCAATATCGTCGAAGGTGCCGGCCTGCCGCGCCTGACCGTGGTCGGTTACAACCGCCGGGTGGATTGGCCCACCCTGGTGGAGCGGCTGAAGGCGGTCGGCCAGGGCGAAGTCAAGCCGGTCATTGAATAATCGGTCATCGAACAGGACTGGAGAATCGAATCATGGCGATGAAACACTGGATGCCGTTGCCGGTCGCGGTGGCCTTGGCCGCCTGCGTCACCATCAATGTCTACTTCCCCGCCGCCGAGGCCAAGGAAGCGGCGAAGGAATTCGTGGAGAAGGTGATCGGCGAGGACGGTCAGCCGGTCGAGAAGCCGGGCAAGGGCGCAGCCGGTGGCATGGCGTTGCTCGAGCAGCGCGTCGACCTGTGGTCGCTGGTCGGCGTCGGCAGCGCGTATGCACAGGCCAAGCCGGACATCACCATCAACACACCTGCGATCCGCGCGATCCAGGCCAAGATGCAACAGCGCTTCGATGGCACCCTGCGTGCGGGCTTCGATGCCGGTGCGCTCGGTTTCAGCGGCGACGGCCTGGTGGTGGTGCGCGATGCCGGCAAGCTGCCGCTGAAGGATCGCGTCGCCATCAACAACGCGGTCGCGGACGACAACCGCGACCGCAAGGCACTCTATCGCGAAGTCGCCGTCGCCAATGGCCATCCGGAATGGGAAGCGCAGATCCGCGACGTGTTCGCCAAGCAGTGGGTGGACAGCGCGCGCAGCGGCTGGTGGTATCAATCCGGCGGCAGCTGGAAGCAGAAATAAGCTAAGGAGAACCCATGAATATTCGTAACGCAGGGGGCGCCTGTGCGCTCGGCATTGCCCTGTTTGCAGGCAACGCGGGTGCGCAGGCCATCGGCCCCGGCCAGCAGGCCAGCCAGTGCTTCGTCATCTACAAGATGGCTGCCGCGGCGCCCGGCAACGCCTCGCACAAGAAGGACATCGCGCAGCTTGGTCAGTTGATGTCGCGCACCATGCAGGACAACAAGGTCAGCAAGAAGCAATTCGACAGCTGGACCGGCGCATTGCTGGCGCGCATCGGTTCCAAGGACAAGCCTAACACCGCGGTGCTGGCCAAGGAGCGCGATGCCTGCAACAGCTTCGCCAAGGCGCGCTACACGCACTACATGGCGAAAAAATAAGCGGACAGCCGCGTAACGCAAGGGGCGTGCCAAAATGGCCGCCCCTTTTTCGTTGAGGCCGACGTGGCCCGCATCGACCAGACGCCTTTCGAAGTCCCGATCCTCGACCTCAGCCACGATGGTCGCGGTGTGGCCCGCCGCAGCGGCGGTGCCGCCGATGGCAAGACGATGTTCGTCTCCGGCGCGCTGCCGGGTGAGCGGGTGATGGTGCAGCAAACCGCGCGTTCGCGCAGCTTTGATGAAGCGAAGACGCTGGAGGTGCTCGAGGCTTCGGATGATCGCGTCGAGCCGCGTTGCCCGCATTTCGGCGTCTGCGGCGGCTGCGTGCTGCAGCACCTGGCCGGGGACCGGCAGATCCTCGCAAAGGAGCGCGTGCTGCGCGAGAACCTGGAGCGCATCGGCCATGTCACGGCGAGCGAATGGCTGCCGCCGCTCAGCGGCGCGTCCTGGGGCTATCGGCGCAAGGGTCGTTTTTCGGTGCGCCGCGTGGAGAAGAAGGACAAGACGCTGGTGGGTTTCCGCGAGACCGATCCGCGCTTCGTCGCCGACATCGGCGAATGCCATACCGTGGTGCCGGAGATCGGCTTCAACGTGGCCGCCTTGTCCGCGTTGGTGGATTCGATGGACGCGCGTCGGGTAATCCCGCAGATCGAGTTCATCGCCGGCGACGAGGCCATCGCCCTGGTGTTCCGCCACCTCGAGCCGCTGTCCGAGGGCGACCTCGCCAAACTGCGCTCTTTCGCCGCCGTACACGGCTTCGCCATCTTCCTGCAGCCCAAGGGCAATGACTCGGTGCATTCGCTGGACCATGCGGCAGCGCCGAAACTTTCGTTCCGGCTACCGCAGTGGGAGGTCGAGTTGCTGTTCCGGCCGCTGGATTTCATCCAGGTCAACGCGCGACTGAACGAGAAGATGATCGCGCGTGCATTGGAGTTGCTCGACGTGCAGCCGGGTGAGCGCGTGCTCGACCTGTTCTGTGGGCTCGGCAACTTCACCCTGCCTTTGGCGCGCGTCGTCGGCGAGGTGGTGGGCGTGGAGGGCGATGCCGGGCTTGTCGCAAGGGCGCGCGACAACGCCTTGCATAATGGCATCACCAACGCCGAATTCCAAAAGGCCGATCTCGCCACCGACCTGCGCCAGGAACCCTGGTTCAAGCGCGGCTTCGACAAGCTGCTGCTCGATCCGGCCCGCGCCGGCGCCATCGAAGTCCTGAAGCAATTGCCGCTCGACGGCATCAAGCGCATCGTCTACGTCAGCTGCCATCCGGGATCGCTCTCCCGCGATGCCGGCTACCTGGTCAACGAGCGCGGCTGGAAACTGGCGAAGGCGGGGGTGATGGACATGTTCCCGCACACCGCGCATGTTGAGTCGATCGCAGTCTTCGAGAAGGGCTGAGGCATGGGCATCGAGATCGAGCGCAAGTTCCTGCTGGCGAACGATGCGTGGCGCGTGAGCGTGCATCGCACCATCGACATGGCGCAGGGTTATCTGAACGATGCCGAATCGGTGAATCGCGGCCTGCAGAACACCTCGGTGCGGGTGCGGATAGAGGGCGTTGATGCGCGGCTCAACATCAAGTCGCGCGAACTCGGCGCTTCGCGGCAGGAGTTCGACTATCCGATCCCGTTGGACGATGCGCGGGCGCTGATTGCGCTGTGCGTGGGCGGGGTGGTGGAGAAGCGCCGCCACCTGGTCGAGCACGGTGCGCATCTGTGGGAGATCGACGAGTTCCTCGGCGACAACGCCGGCTTGGTCGTCGCAGAGGTGGAACTGGACGCCGAAGACGAGGCGATCGCGATGCCGGCATGGGCCGGGGCCGAGGTCACCCACCTGCCGCGCTACTACAACCTCAACCTCGCCAGCCATCCGTTTCGCGCCTGGTCCGGGGAAGAACGCGACGGCGCGCGCAGGAACGGTTGACCCCGGCTGCAGCGCGCGCCCGGGCAGCATCAAAGCGCCACGCATCGACACCCGCTATGAACAGCCGCGTGGCGTGATTCGCGGCGGGCTGCGGCATCGGCGACAATGGACGCATCGTCGGCACCGGCCGACCCGGACGGAGTGTTCCATGCTGGTCATCGGCATCAGTGGCACCGAACTCAGCGCGGCCGAGCGCGACTGGCTGCAGCACGATGCCTGCGCCGGCGTGATCCTGTTCGCCCGCAACTTCGCCAGCCGCGCACAGATCGCGGAACTGTCGCAATCGATCCGTGAAGCGGCGCGTTTCCCGCAACTGATCTGCGTCGACCAGGAAGGCGGGCGCGTGCAGCGCTTCCGCGAGGGCTACAGCGACCTGCCGCCGCTGGAGGGCTTCGACACGCTCTATCGGCGCGATCGCGACGCCGCGCTTGACCTGGCGCACGAACACGCCTGGCTGATGGCCAGTGAGATCCGCGCGACCGGGGTGGATCTCAGCTTCGCGCCGGTGGTGGACCTGGGCCGCGGAAACAAGGCGATCGGCAACCGCGCGTTTTCCGCCGATCCGCAAGT
>JAEWNY010000097.1 GCA_023461075.1 Pseudomonadota bacterium
GACGCGCGTCTGTCGGGCACGGTCCGAAACGTCAGAGAAGGATGATCCGCGCTGCGCGCAGGCAACAACGTCTGTCAGGTTGAGCGCGATGGCTCGGTTTCGCCGCCCAGCACCGCCCGCAGGAACGGCACGGTCAGGCGTCGCTGTGCCGCGAGCGATTCGCGGTCCAGCCGATCCAGCAGTCGGGTCAGGCTGGCGAGGTCGCGATCGACGCGCCTCAGCAACCATTCGGTCGCGGCATCCTCCAGAACCAGACCGCGGCGTTCGGCGCGTTCGCGCAGGATGGCGATGCGGCCGGCCTCGTCCGCCGGCTGCAGGCTGATCCGGGTCAGCTGGCCCAGCCGCGAATGCAGGTCCGGCAGTCCGATGCCGAGCTCATCGGGGTTGGCCCGCGCGGTGTAGAGCACGGCCGCACCTGCGGCGCGCGCGGCATTGTGGAAGTGGAACAGTGCCACTTCATCATTCGTGTGTCCGGCGATGTGTTCGAGCCCGTCGATGGCGATGCCTGCGCCGGCCTGTGGCGCAGGCAACGCATCGCCCAATCGACCCGCCACGGCGGCGAGCGGGAGATAGTGCGCGGATTGTCCGATCGCCTCGGCCTCCGCGCAGAACCCGAGCGCGAGGTGGGTCTTGCCCACGCCTTCAGGCCCGGCCAGGTACAGCCAATCGCCTCCACGCGCCAAGGCGCGCAGCTGCGCCAGCGCGCCTTCGGGAGGTGCGAAAAACGCATCGAGTCGCTGGTCCGGCGGATAACGCAGCGTCAGCGGCAATTGCCGGGACGTCGTGTTCACCCCTGCGATGGCTCCTTGGCGTCCGGCTCGTGGCCGGTGGCGATCAACGGATGCGCAGTCTCCAAAAGGATGCCCGGGTGATCTCCGGTGTACACCTTGCTGGCGCGATACCGCTCGACCGAGAAGCGCAGCAGAACATTGATGACCGCGGCCATCGGCAAGGCGAGCAACATGCCGAGAAAGCCGAACAGGACGCCACCGGCCATCACCGCGAAGATTACCGCCATCGGGTGCAGGCCGATGCGCTCGCCCACCAGCTTGGGCGTCAGCACGTAACTCTCGATCAGCTGGGCGACGACGAAGACCACGCCGACGCCGGCCAGGCCCGGCATCCCGAGTCCCTGCACCAGCGCGGCGATCACCCCCATCACCACCACCGATGCCGGGCCGAGGTAAGGCACGAAGCTCAGAAGGCCGCCGATGATGCCGATCAGGATGCCGACTTTGATGCCGACCAGCCAAAGCCCCAGCCCATACATCACCCCGAGCGCGGCCATCACCAGGAATTGCCCGCGCAGGAAGCCCCCGAGCACCTCGTCCGACTCCTTTGCCAGCCGCGTCACGGTGAGGATGTGGTCGCGCGGGATGAGCGAAGCCATGCGCTCGACGAAGCGGTCCCAGTCGCGCAGGAAGAAGAACGCCAGGATCGGGATCAGCACCAGGTTGGTGGCCCACCAGATCGCCGCCAATCCCGAGCGTGACACGAAACCGAGCACGTTGACCGCGACGCCGCCGGCGCGTTGCCAGTGCTCGCGCAGCATCTGCAGCAGGTGCTGGGTGTCGAGCCAGCTGAGCAGGTCGAAACCGGTGGCAGTGCGCAACCACGGCGCGAATCGACCGGCGAACCAGCCGCCAAACCAGCTCTGGTACTGCGGCCAGGATTCGACCAAGACGACGATCTGGCGTGCGATCACCGGCACCAGGATCAACAGCACGACGGTGAGCAGCAGGCACATCGCGGTGAACACGGCGATCACCGCGGTATTGCGCCTGACGCCGCGGGCCTCGATGCGATCGACGATCGGGTCGCCCAGCCAGCCCAGCAACGCGGCGACCGCGAACGGCGTCAGCACGGTCGACAGCTTGCCCAGCAGCCAGACGATGCCGAGCCCGATCGCCGCCCACTGCACGCGCTTGTAGAAGCGGGCGATCGTGGTCAGCGAATCCAGCGAACCGGGCTCCATCGGCAACGATTCCGCCTCAGGTCTCAGCGCACATCGAAGACGGTCGCTTCGGCATCGCCCTCAACCGCGGCCACCACGCCATCACGCGCGACATCGTTGCGGAACGCCGCCAATCCCTGCTTCAACTCAAGCTGGAAGACGGCGCGGTCCGGGCCAGCGCTCACCGGCACGATGCGGCCGACCTGCGCGTGCCGCTCCAGATAGCCGATCAGGCGCAGGTATTCGTTCGCGTTGTCGATCCCGGCAAAGGTCAGCTCGACCGTTTCGCCGAGGTCGACCGGCTTGGGCACGGGCTTGGGCGCGACGCGACGCACGTATTTGCGGACAAGCGCCTCGCCGGCGACATCGGCACCGATCGCGATCACCGCGCGCGCATCCGCGCTGGTGCGCGATTCGCGTGCCGATACCCGGCCGTTGTCGAGGAAGGTCCAGTCGGCCTTCCAGCCACTGCCGGCGCGTTGCACCTTGCCGATCAATTGCATGGGCGATGCATACGCCTTGGAGATGCGCGCGACCGCCGCAGTATCCCCACGCCAGATCGCGCCGGCCACCGCCTGCTCGGCGGCACTGCCGCGCGGCAGGCCCAAGCTGTAGCCACGGGTCTTGGCTCGGTCCAGCACGCTGCGGGCGACTGCCGATTGCGGCAGGCCCACCAGCCGCGGACCGCTGCCATCGTCAATCGCCAGCCACAGCACCGGCTTCGGCCGCGGGTTCGGCCAAGCGACCGTGCCGATCTGCTTGGCCAGCTCATCCACCTTGCCCGGCTTGAACCGCACGATCAGCGTGGTACCGAAGGTCGGCGCGCCGGTCGTCGGGGAGACGCCCTCGTCCTGCCGATAGTCGTAGCTGGCGACGTAATCCTTGGCGTTGCGGACCTCATCGCCCACGCCGGGACGTTGCTGCGGCGCGCGTTCGCCGGTGAGCTTGGTCAGGACCTGGATCAGCGCGCGCGAAAAGCCTTGGCTGCGCTCGGCGGCCGATTGCGAGCGCACCGACACCTCTGCCTCGTAAACGCCCTGCGCGGAGGCGCGACTGCCTTCCATGCGTTGCGCGTGGGCGCTGCCCATCGCCAGCACCAGCGTCGCCATCCAAGCCCATCGAATCGTTGCTCGCATCATCGGGGTTTCCGGGGTCCGAGAGGGAATGGTGCCGTACCGGGGCGGACGCGTCCATCACGGCGCCTTGCCACGCCAGCGCGGGGTGCCCGATGGGGCTGTTAAAATTCCCGACTTTCCGCCCCCCGCGAGCCTGCCGTGACCCAGCCGACGCCCCTCACCTATCGCGATGCCGGCGTGGACATCGATGCCGGCAACCAACTGGTCGAGCGGATCAAACCGCTGGTGAAGAAGAGCTTCCGACCGGAGGTGATGGGCGGCTTGGGCGGCTTCGGGGCAATGTTCGACCTCAGCGCCAAATACCGCGAGCCGGTGCTGGTCTCAGGCACCGACGGGGTCGGCACCAAGCTGAAGCTGGCCCAGCAGCTGGGCCGCCACGACACAATCGGCATCGACCTTGTCGCCATGTGCGTCAACGATGTATTGGTGCAGGGCGCCGAGCCGTTGTTCTTCCTCGACTATTTCGCCACCGGCAAGCTCGACATCGACACCGCCGCGGCAGTGGTCGGCGGCATTGCCGAGGGCTGCAGCGAGGCCGGCTGCGCGTTGATCGGCGGCGAGACCGCGGAGATGCCCGACATGTACCCGCCCGGCGAATACGACCTGGCCGGGTTCTGCGTGGCGGGTGTGGAAAAGAGCGAGATCCGCGACGGCGCGCGGGTCAAGGCCGGAGACGTGCTCGTCGGCATCGCCTCCAGCGGCCCGCATTCCAATGGTTATTCGCTGATCCGCAGGATCCTCGCCCGCACCGACACCCCGATGGGCTACGACCTCGGCGGCGTGAGTCTGGAAGATGCGCTGATGGCGCCGACCCGGCTCTACGTCAAGCCGGTGCTGGAACTCTTGCGCGGTGCGAACGGCGCATCCATCCACGCGATGGCGCACATCACCGGCGGCGGCATCACCGAGAACATCATCCGGGTGATTCCGGATGGATTGGCGATCGACATCGATGCAGCCTCCCTGCAACTGCCGGCGGTCTTCCAGTGGCTGCAAAAGGAAGGCGCAGTGGCCGATGCCGAGATGTGGCGGACCTTCAACTGCGGCATCGGCTTCGTGTTCGTGGTCGATGCGGCGGCGGTCGAGGCCGTCAGCGGCGAACTTGAGCGCATGCAACTGGAGCCGCGCACGATCGGCGCGGTGGTCGCGCAGGAAGATCCCAGCGCCGAGCGGGTGCGGATTGGCTGAGCCCGCCCTGCTGCGCCGCATCGCGGTGCTGGCCTCCGGCCGCGGCAGCAACCTGCAGGCGATACTCGATGCGATCGGCGATGGGTGGCTGGATGCCGAGCTGGTCGGCGTTTTCTCCGACAAGCCGGCCTGCGCTGCGCTCGAACGCGTGCCCGCAGCGCTGCGCTGGTCGCGCGATGCCAAGGCCTTCGCACGGCGGGAGGACTTCGACCACGCACTCGGCTATGCGATCGCCGCCGTGCAGCCGGACTGGATCGTCTGCGCCGGCTATATGCGCATCCTCGGTGACGCCTTCGTCGATCGCTTCAGTGGCCGGCTGATCAATATCCATCCTTCCCTGTTGCCGAAATACAAAGGCCTCGGCACGCATCGGCGCGCGCTGGAAGCCGGCGAGCGCGAGCACGGCGCCAGCGTGCACTGGGTCACGCCGGAACTGGATGCAGGCGATGTCATCGCCCAGACCCGCATCGCCATCCTGCCCTCGGACACGCCCGCGACACTGGCCGCACGCCTGTTGCCGGCCGAGCACGCCTTGCTGGTCCGGGTCATGGCCAATGCGGTGGCCGGGCGGCTGCAGCCCCCGAAGCCCGCCTGAACGCCCGGTCAGCCGGACCCTGAGCGCTCATCCTCCGTTTACCGGCGGGTGGCTACATTGCCAACCTGAATACTCGGGAACACCCTCATGGATCGCAGGATCTCTGCCCTATTGACGGCCTCTGCGCTGGCCTTGCCGATGCCGGGCGGCAGTGCCTTGGCCCAGCAAACCCCTGTCGCGCAGTCGCCGCCGCAGGTGCCGGGCGCGGTGGATGTTGCGCGTGGCGAGGATGCGCCCTACCAATTGCGCCCGTTTTCCGGCAATTACCAGGTGTTCCGTGGTGAAAGACCGCTCGGCACCGCTACGATGCGGCTGGTGAACACCGGCGGCAACCGCTGGCGCATCGATCTCAATATCGTCGGCACCCAGGGCATCGCCGGGGCGGCGGGCGTCAACATCCAGCAAAGCACCGTGTTCGACGCCAACGGCAACCAGTACCGTCCGGTCTCGCAATCCACCGTGCAGCGTGCGCTGTTCTCCACCCGCAAGACCGTCGGCACCTATGACTGGGGCAAGAGTACGGCCAGCTGGAGCGGCGACGTCAAGAAATCCCGTCGCGGCCGCACCATTGCGCTGCAGGCCGGCGACATGAGCGGCTTGCTAATCAACCTGGCGATCATGCGCGATGCCAAGCTCGGCGCATCGCTGCAGTATCGCTTCGTCGATGACTCGCGGATGCGCATCCAGCATTACGCCGTAGCCCCCGCCACCGAGAACGTCAAGGTCGGCGAGATGAACTACGACACCTTCCGCATCGACCGCGTTCAATCCGGCGAGGACCGCACCACTGTCTGGTTCACCCCGGAAGTACCGCTGCCGGTGCGCATCCACATGAAGGACGGCGATGATGCCGCCCTCGACCTCATGCTGACGCAATACAAGGGAGTTTGAAGATGAACATCCATGCCAAGAGTGGCCTTGTCGCCGGCCTGTTGCTGGCCTTGGCTGCGCCCGCGGCGCAGGCCGCCGAGCTCAAGCCGTTCCACGCCACTTACCGCGCCAGCTACAACAACATGGCGGCGAACGCGACGATGTCGCTGGCCCCGGCCGGTGGTGATCGCTGGACCTACAGCATGAACGTGCAGAACGCACTCGCGCAGCTCAACCGCACCTCGACCGTCGATGCATCGGGCGCGCAGCTGCGGCCGGTCAGCAACCGCGAGAGCAGCAGCATGCTGGTGAAGAAGCGCAGCAAGCAGGCCAGTTTCAATTGGGCCAATGCCCAGGCGACCTGGAGCGGCGACGTCAAGGCCGACCGACGCGGTCCGGTCAAGCTGCAGGCGGGCGATGTCGATGGCATGACGCTCAACCTGGCGCTGGTGCAGGACGCGCTGGCCGGCAAGCCGATGCGCTATCGGCTGATCGAGAACGGAAAGGCCAAGCCGGTGACCTTCTCGTCCGCGGGCCGCGAGAACGTCACCGTCGCCGGCAAGGCGATGCAGGCGACCAAGGTGACCGGCAGCGATGGCGACAGCCGCATGACCGTCTGGGTGGTTCAAGGCATTCCGGTGCCGGTGCGCATCCAGCAACGCGACGACGACGGCGACACCATCGACCTCAGCTTGCAATCGGTGAAGTAGGCGTCCGCGCCCAGCGAAAGGAAAAGCCCCGCTTGGCGGGGCTTTTTCGTGCCGCCGATCAAGACGGGTCAATTGATGCGGCGGATGTTGGCGCCCAGCCCCGAGAGTTTTTCCTCGATGTTCTCGTAGCCGCGATCCAGGTGGTAGATGCGGTCGATGACCGTTTCGCCATCGGCCACCAGACCGGCGAGGATCAGCGATGCCGACGCACGCAGATCGGTCGCCATCACCGGCGCGCCGGTCAGTTGTTCGACTCCGCGGACCACGGCGGTATGGCCGTCGATCTTGATGTCGGCGCCGAGCCGCTGCAGTTCCTGCACGTGCATGAAGCGGTTCTCGAAAATCGTCTCGCGGATCACACCGGTGCCCTCGGCGATGCAGTTCATCGCCATGAACTGCGCCTGCATGTCGGTCGGGAATCCCGGGTGCGGCGCGGTGTTGATGTCCACCGCGCGCGGATGCTTGCCGTGCATGTCGACGGTGATGCGATCGCCCTCGACGATCACCTCGGCACCGGCTTCCTGAAGCTTGGCCAGCACCGCATCCATCGAGGCCGGATGCGCGTGCCGTGCAGTAATGCGACCGCCGGTCATCGCCGCCGCGACCAGGAAGGTCCCGCATTCGATGCGGTCGGCCAGCACCGCGTGGCGCGCGCCATGCAGGCGCTCGACGCCCTGCACATGGATGCGGCTGCTGCCGGCGCCCTCGATCTTCGCGCCCATCGCGATCAGGCAGTCCGCCAGATCAACGATCTCCGGTTCCATCGCGGCGTTTTCCAGCACGCTCTCGCCCTGGGCCAGCGCCGCGGCCATCAGCACGTTCTCGGTCGCGCCGACGCTGACCATGTCGAAGCTGACGCGGCCACCGCACAGGCGGCCCTTGCAGCTTGCCTTGATGAAGCCGTGATCGACGCTGACCTCGGCACCCAGCGCCTGCATGCCCTTGAGATGCAGGTCGACCGGTCGCGAGCCGATCGCGCAGCCACCGGGGAGCGAGACTTCGGCATCACCGTATTTCGCCAGCAGCGGACCGAGTACCAGCACCGAGGCGCGCATCGTCTTGACCAGTTCGTAAGGCGCGACGTGCGAATCGACCGTGCGCGGATCGACCACCACGCCGCTTTGCGTACCGGTACCCAAGGTGCCTTGGTCGATGGTGATGCCCGCGCCCAACCCCGCCAGCAACTTGGTCGTGGTGACCACGTCGTGCAGGTGCGGGACATTGGTGATCTCGACCGGCGCGTCGGCCAGCAGGGTGGCGCAGAGGATCGGCAGCACCGCGTTCTTGGCGCCGGAGATCGGGACCTCGCCCTTGAGGACCGCACCGCCTTTCACCAGGATTTTCTGCATCAGGCGGCCCCGGCCTTGGCGGCTTCTTCGGGGGTGAGCGTCTTCAGCGCCAAGGCATGGATGTCGCCCCCCATCTTCTCGCCCAAGGTGGCATAGACCATCCGATGGCGGGCCAGCGGCAGCTTGCCGGCGAAATCGGCCGAGACCACCCGCGCCTCGAAGTGCACGCCGTCATCGCCCCGCACTTCGGCGGTCGATCCGGGCAGGCCGGCTTCGATCATCTGCCTGATCGTCTCGGGGTTCATCGTGGCCGGCTCCGAATGCGTAAAATGAACGGATTATTTTAGCGGAAGCCCGCCCCGGCATGGATCGAGCTGGAATGCAGCCTGGCAACACCTCCCCCGACGCATTGCTCAAGAGTGCCCGCCGCGTCTTCGATATCGAACGCGAGGCGCTGGTCGCGGTGCTTGAACGGCTCGATGGCGGCTTCACCCGCGCCTGCGAACTGATCCTGGCGACGCAGGGCCGCGTGGTCTGCACCGGCATGGGCAAATCCGGCCACATCGCGCGCAAGATCGCCGCGACCCTGGCATCGACGGGCACCCCGGCGTTCTACGTGCATCCGGGCGAAGCCGGCCACGGCGACCTTGGCATGATCACCGATGCCGACATCGTGCTGGCGTTGTCCAATTCCGGCGAGACCGACGAGCTCGTCACCCTGCTGCCGGTACTCGCACGCCAGGGCAACCGCTTGATCGCGATGACCGGGCGGCCGCAGTCCACCCTCGCCCGCCAGGCCGATGCACACATCGATGCCAGCGTGCCCGCAGAGGCCTGCCCGCTCGACCTCGCGCCGACCAGCAGCACCACCGCGGCACTGGTGCTGGGCGATGCGCTGGCGGTCGCGCTGCTGGAGGCGCGTGGCTTCACCGCCGACGACTTCGCCCGTTCGCATCCGGCCGGCGCTTTGGGCCGCCGCCTGCTGCTGCATATCCGCGACGTGATGCACACCGGCGATGCGGTGCCGCGCGTCGCCGATACGGCAACCTTGGGCGAGGCGCTGATGGAAATGAGCCGCAAGCGCCTCGGCATGACCGCGGTGGTGGATGGCGAAGGCCGCTTGGCCGGGCTGTTCACCGACGGCGACCTGCGCCGCGCCCTGGACACCGGCGCGGATGTGCGCGGCACCGGCATCGCCGAGGTGATGACCCGCGATCCCAAGGCGATCGGTGCGGATGACCTCGCAGTGGAGGCCGCGCGACTGATGGAAACACACAAGATCAACGCCCTCCTGGTGCTGGACGACGAGCGGCGGGTGGTCGGTGCCCTGAACATTCACGACCTGTTGCGCGCGCGCGTGGTCTGATTCGCATTCATGTCGATGACTGCGCCCCCTGCCGAGGTGATCGAGCGCGCCCGCCGCATCCGGCTGGTCTGTATCGACGTGGACGGCACCCTGACCGATGGCCGCCTGCATTTCGATGACGAAGGCCGCGAGCACAAGGCCTTCCATGCGCAGGACGGGTTGGGTTTGGCGATGCTGCGACGAAACGGCATCGAGGTCGCGCTGATCACCGCGCGCAAGAGCCGGGTCACCGAGATCCGCGGCGCGGAACTGGGCCTGACCGAAGTGCACACCGCGACCCACGACAAACTGCAGACCACGCAGGCCATCGCCGACAAGCTGGGCCTGTCGATGGACGAGGTTGCCTTCATGGGTGATGACCTGGTCGATCTCAAAGTCTTTCCGCACGTCGGCCTCGCTGTCGCGCCGGCCAACGTGCATGCCTGGACCGCGCCGCATGCGCACTGGGTGACCGCGCGCGAAGGCGGCCACGGTGCCGCAAGAGACCTGTGCGACCTGCTGCTGGAAGCGCAGGGCAAGCGCGACGCCATCTTGTCCGGCTATGGAGTTGACGCATGAACTGGCGCGGCATCCTGACCGTCGCGCTGCTGGGCATCGCGTTGGCCGCGGGCTGGGCGATCATCCGCCAGCGCGCCAGTCTGCTGCCAACCGGCGAGGCCGAGGCGCGCCCGGATTACATCCTCCACGACTTCGAGATCATCACCCTCAACAAGGAGGGTGGCGAAGGTTTCACCCTGCAGGCGCCCAAGCTGGCCCGCACGCCGGGCAACCACGAGATGGACATCAACCAGCCGACCTTCCTGTTCCCGGACAAGGACGGCAGCCGCTGGCGTTCGCGTTCGGCCACCGGCTGGGTCAGCGGCGAAGGCGATGAAGTCCGCCTGCGCGGCAAGGTGGTGCTGGACAACCCCGAGGGCGCCAAACAGATGCGGGTCGAGACCGAGGCGCTGAACGTTTATCCCGATGCCAACCGCGCCACCAGCGACCAACAGGTCACCATCACCCAGCCCGGGGCTACAATTTCCGGCCGCGGGCTGGAAGCCCAGCTGGACGTCCAGCGCGTCACCCTGAAATCCGAGGTCCGAGCCCAGTATGCGTCGTCCATCCGCTAACACCCTGCTTATTGCCGCCGCGTTTGTCGCCGCCAGCGGTGCCGTTTTCGCGCGCTCCTCGGACCGCAATGCGCCGATGAACATCGAAGCGAACGCCTCGACCTGCAACCTGGGCGACAACATGAGCTGCACGCTCACCGGCAACATCGTCATCACCCAGGGCACGCTGCGGATCAATGCCTCGCAGGGCACGATGGTGCAGGCCGGCGGGCGACCCAGCCGCGCGCGGCTGACCGGCGGCGTGACCATGAGCCAGACCCTGGACGATGGCACTCCGGTCAATACCCGTTCGGCAGCGGTCGATTACGACTTCAGCACCGAGATCATCATCCTGACCGGCAATGTCACCATCACTCAGCCGCGTGGCAACCTGAGCGGTGAGCGCGTGGTCTACAACATGCGCACCGGCCAGGTGCAGAGCGGCGGCCAGGGTGGTGGCCGGGTACGCATGACCATCCAGCCCAAGGCAGGCGGCTGATGCTCGTCGCCGAGGGGCTGCGCAAGCGCTACAAATCGCGCGAGGTCGTCAAGGATTTCGGCCTGACCCTGGATGCCGGCGAAGTCGTCGGCCTGCTCGGGCCCAACGGCGCCGGCAAGACCACCTGCTTCTACATGATCGTCGGGCTGGTGCCGGCCGACGCCGGCAAGATCGTCCTCGACGGCCAAGACATCACCGACGAGCCGATGTACGACCGCGCCAAGCTGGGCGTCGGCTACCTGCCGCAGGAACCCTCGGTGTTCCGCAAGCTGTCGGTGCGCGACAACCTCAAGCTAGTGCTGGAGCTGCGCGATGACCTGGACCGCGCCGGTCGCGAGCGCGAGCTGGCCAGCCTGCTCGACGAATTGCAGGTCACCCACGTCGCCGATCAGCAGGGCGCCAGCCTGTCCGGCGGCGAGCGCCGGCGCGTCGAGATCGCCCGAGCGCTGGCCGCACGTCCGCGCCTGATGCTGCTGGACGAGCCGTTCGCCGGCGTCGACCCGATCTCCGTCGGCGAGATCCAGAAGATCATCACCCACCTCAAGAACCGCGGCATCGGCGTGCTGATCACCGATCACAACGTGCGCGAGACCTTGGGAATCTGCGACCGGGCGTATATCCTCAACGAAGGCAGCGTGCTCGCGCAGGGGGCTCCGGACGCACTGCTGGCCAATCCCGACGTGCGGCGCGTGTATCTGGGCGAAGGTTTCCGCCTGTAGAGTCCGCCCCGCATGCAGGGACTCCTGCACGAACGACGGGGCCCATGAAGCAGAACCTCACCGCCAGCCAGACCCAGCAATTGGCCCTGACGCCGCAGTTGCGTCAGGCGCTGGCCGTGCTGCAGATGTCGACGATGGAGCTGGAAGCCGAGATCGCCGATGCGGTGGAGTCCAACCCGCTGCTGGAATGGGCCGAGGACGCGCGCCCGCTGGAGCTCTCCGATGCGCCGCTGCACGGCGATCCGGTTGATGGCCCGACCGCGCCGGCCAGCACCGATGACGATGGCTGGGACGCCGGCGACCAGGTCCGCGACGAATGGCGCGAGACCGGCGAGGACTGGAACGCACCGGGCGGCAGTGGTGGTGGCCACAACGACGAAGATGACGACGCTGGCGACCGCCAGGTCGCCGAGGAAAGCCTGCAGCAGCACCTGCGCTGGCAACTGGGGCTCACCCAACTGAGCCCGCGCGACCAGCAGATCGGGCTGGCACTCATCGATGCGATCGATGACGACGGCTATCTGCGCGAGCCTTTGGCCTCCATCGCGGTCAGTCTGGCCCCGGAGATCATCGCCGGCGAAGACGAACTGCTGCCGGTGCTGCATCTCATCCAGCAACTCGATCCGATCGGCAGTGGCTGCCGCGACTTGGGCGAATGCCTGTCGATCCAGCTGCGCCGGCTGGCCATCGACACGCCGGGCCAGGCCATCGCATTGCGCATTGCCGGGAAGGCGATCGAGCGGTTGCCGAAGATCGGTGCCGAAGGCATCGCCCGCGAGTTCGGTTGCACGCCCGCCGACGCCGAACAGGCCATCACCCTGCTGCGCACGCTCGATCCACGGCCGGGCTCGCAGATCGGCGGCATCGCCCATGACACCTACGTGGTACCCGATGCGGTGATCTGGCGCCAACGCGGTATCTGGCAAGCCGCCTTGGCCGGCCACGCGCGGCCACGCGTCAACATCAACCGTGATTACGCGCAGATGGCCTCGACCGCCACCGGCAACGACGGCCAGTACCTGCGCGGCTGCCTGCAGGAGGCGCGCTGGTTGCTGAAGAACATCGAGCAGCGCGGCGAGACGCTGCTGCGGGTGGTCAGCTGCCTGATGCGCGAACAGGCCGGCTTCCTCGAGTTCGGCCAGCAGGCGCTGCGACCGCTCACCCTGCGTGAAGTCGCGGGGCAACTGGAGCTGCACGAATCGACCATCTCCCGCGCCATCGCCCGCAAGTACGTGCGCACGCCGCGCGGGACGATCGCGCTGCGCGACTTCTTCGCCTCCGGCATCGACACCGGCGCCGGCGAGGCTTCCAGCACGGCGATCCAGTCGATGATCCGCGACCTGATCGCCGCCGAGAATCCGCGCAAGCCGCTGTCCGATGCGGCCCTGACCAGGCAGCTCAACGACAGCGGCATCCCGGTGGCAAGACGCACGGTTGCGAAGTACCGCGAAGCCATGCAGATCGCGGCCTCCAGCCAGCGTGTGCGGCTGGGCTGAGTCCACACCCCGGACTATTTAACGGCGACTTCACCCCGTCCGCCCGGGTTTGCGCGATGCTGGGGCTGTCAGATTCGACGACAGCCCCAAGGAGGCGACCATGCAGATCGAAGTCCACGGCCAGAACCTCGAAGTCACCGATGCCCTGCGGAGCTACAGCCAGGACAAGATGAGTCGCCTCGAGCGGCACTTCGAACACCCGCTCGACGTGCGCGTGCAACTCTCCGTGGACAAGCCCAATCATCGCGCCGAAGGCCACCTCAAGGTCGCCGGCCGCGACTATCACGCCGACGCCAGTGGCGAGACCATGTACGCCGCTATCGACCTGCTCATCGACAAGCTCGACCGGCTGGTGATGAAGCACAAGGAAAAGATGGTGGACCACCATCGCGGCGAGAACCCGGCGCGCAACGGCACCTTCGCCTGACGCCTTCACGCAGCGCCACGACAGCCCGCCCGGTGCGGGCTGTTATGCTTTTGGCCTGCGTCGAACCGGATGCCTGATCGGCATGAACCTGCGCTCCATCCTTTCGCCCGCGCGCATCGCCGTGATCGATGCGGCGGCCAGCGCCGACGACCTGCTGGATGAAATGGCCCGACTGCTCGGGAGTGACGACCGCCGCGCTGGCGACATCGCCGCCAGCCTGCGCCAGCGCGAACGCATGGGCAGCACCGCGATCGGCCACGGCGTGGCCCTGCCGCATGGCCGCAACGACGTGTTCGATGAAGCCCGCGCCGCCTTCGTCCGGCTGCGCTCGCCGATCGGGTTCGGGGCGATGGACGAGGAGGATGTCGACCTGGTGCTCGCGCTGTCGGTGCCCGCGCACTTCACCCACCAGCACCTGCAATTGCTGGCGGAGATCGCCGAACGCTTCTCCGACGAAGATTTCCGCGCCGCGCTTCGCGGGGCCAGCGATGCCGACGCCCTGGCCCGGCTGCTGACGGAGGATTGAGTGCCCGAGCGCATCACCCCGGCCGAACTCTTCGAGCAGATGCAGGAGCGCCTGGGCCTGCGCTGGTCGGCCGGTGAAGACAACGACCGCGTGCTGGTCGCCGGCGACACCAATGCGCGCCGGCCTTCGCTGGCCGGCTACCTCAACATCATCTACCCCAACAAGGTGCAGATCCTCGGCAGCGAGGAGCTGGCCTGGCTGGATGGACTGGACGCACGCGCCCGCTGGGAAGTCATCGAAAAGATGATGCAGGCGCGTCCACTCGCGCTCGTCATCAGCAAGGGCCAGACCGCGCCCGAAGACCTGCGCCTGGCCGCGGAGGAATCGGCGACGCCGCTGTGGATTTCGCCGCGCCGGGGGCACGAACTGCTCAACCACCTGCAATACCACCTGGCCCGCCAGCTGGCGCCGCGCACCACCCTGCATGGCGTGTTCTGCGAGATCTACTCGATCGGCGTGCTGATCACCGGCGAATCCGGATCGGGCAAGAGCGAACTGGCGCTGGAACTGGTGACGCGCGGCCATCGCCTGGTCGCCGATGATGCGCCTGAATTCACCCAGATCGCACCGGACGTGCTCGACGGCAGTTGCCCGCCGCTGCTGCAGGACCTGCTGGAAGTGCGCGGCCTGGGCGTGCTCAACGTGCGCGACATGTTCGGCGACACCGCGGTGAAGCGGAACAAGTACCTGCGCCTGATCGTCCACCTGACCCGCCCCCAGCTGGAGCCGCAGCCGGCCGGGATGGAGCGTATTACCGGCGACCTCGGCACCCGTCGCGTGCTCGACCTCGACGTGCCGATGATCCTCCTGCCGGTGATGCCGGGCCGTAACCTGGCGGTGCTGACCGAGGCCGCCGCGCGCCTGCACATCCTGCGGGCCAAGGGCGTGGATCCGGCCGCCGCGTTCATGGCGCGCCATTCGCATTTCCTCGAGGCCGCCAACGCGGAGTCGGCGCATGGCTGAAGCCACGTCCCGCCTGTTGCTGGTCACCGGCATGTCCGGCGGCGGCAAGTCGATCGCGCTGAAGATGCTCGAAGACAGCGGCTGGTACTGCATCGACAACCTGCCGGCGGAGCTCCTGAACGACGCGGTGCGCGGCTTCGCCGAACGCGACGGCGATGCGCCGCTGCTGGCGATCGCCATCGACGTGCGCAGCGGTGCCGACCTCGCGCAGATGCCGGAGTGGCTCTCGGCGCTCGGCCGCGACGGACACGACCCGAAGCTGCTGTTCATCGATTCCGGCGACGACATCCTGCTGCGTCGCTATGCCGATACCCGTCGTCGCCATCCGTTGAGCCATCTCGGCCTTGCCTTGGCCGATGCCATCGCGCTGGAACGGCAGGCATTGAAGCCGCTGCGTTCGCTAGCCGACTACGTCATCGACAGCAGCGCGATGAACGTGCACCAGCTGCGCCGCGAGGTGGGTCGCGTGCTCGACATCGGTCGCGATACGCCGCCGATGCTGCTGTTCCAGTCGTTTGCCTACCGGCGCGGCGTGCCGGCCGATTCCGACTTCGTGCTGGATGCGCGGGTGCTGCCCAACCCGCACTGGAACCCGGAGCTGCGCCCGCTCTCCGGCCGAGACACCGCCGTGCGCGAGTTCCTTGATGCGCAGCCGGAAGCACAGCTCTACATCAAGCAGATCGACATCTTCCTCGATACCTGGCTGCCGCGCCTGCGCCAGGACACCCGCAGCTACATCACCATCGCCTTCGGTTGCAGCGGTGGCCGCCATCGCTCGGTCTATCTTGCGGAACGATTCGCGGAGATCGCGCGCGGCAAGGGCTGGCCGGACGCGTCCACCTTCCACCGCGAACTGGATTGATCGCGGCGCGATGCACCACGCATTGCCGATTCGACTTCGGCATCCGTTATCTTGATGCTTTCCCACCGCAGGCCAGCTGCATGAGCGTCGGCATCCTCGTGATCACCCACAGCGGCATCGGCCCGGCGCTGCTGGCTTCCGCGCAGCGCGTGCTGCCGCGCCTGCCGCTGGCGGCCGAAGCCTTCGAGGTGCCGTTCGATGCCGACCTCGACGCATTGCTGCCTGCGGCCAGCGGCGCGCTGCGCAAAGTCGATGGCGGCGATGGCGTGCTGGTGCTGGTCGACATGTACGGCGCCAGCCCCAGCAACCTGGCCGCGCGCCTCGCGCAACTGGGCACGCCGGTCAAGCGCGTCGCCGGGGCCAATCTGCCGATGCTGCTGCGGGTGATGAATTACCCCGAGCAATCGCTGGCCGAGCTGCAATCGACCGCCTCGGTCGGCGGCCGCAACGCGGTGATGCTGGACGACCCGGGTTGAGGGCCGCGCGATGATCGAACGCGAAATCCCCGTCACCAACAAGCTGGGCCTGCACGCGCGCGCCAGCGCCAAGCTGGTGCAGTTGCTGTCCGGCTATCGCAGCAGCGCCAAGATGTGCGCCAAGGGCCGCGAGATCGATGCCAAGAGCATCATGGGCGTGATGATGCTGGCCGCCGGCCAGGGCAGCACCGTGCTGATGCGGATCGACGGCGAGGACGAGGCCGTTGCGATGGCCGCGGTGATCGACCTGTTCACCCGCAACTTCGACGAGGGCGGCTGATGCGTCGCGATCTTTCCGGCATCGGCGCATCGCGCGGCGCGGCGCTCGGGCGCGCGCGGGTGCGACTGCCGCATGCGCTGGAGGTGGAACAGGAGTTCATCGGCGAAGACCAGGTCGAGGGCGAGATCGACCGCGTCCATCGGGCCATCGAGCACGTGCGCGGCGAGATGCATGTGCTGCGCGAACGCCTGCACGGCGCGCTGGCGCAGGAGGTTGGCGAGTTCCTCGACCTGCACGCGCTGCTGCTGGACGACCCGGAGCTGCTGCAGGGTCTGGACGACTACATCCGCCACAAGCGCTACACCGCCGATTACGCGCTGCGCAAGCAACGCGATCGCATCGCCCATGTCTTCCTGGGCATGGACGATGCCTACCTGCGCAGCCGCATCGACGACATCGACCAGGTGATCGGGCGCATCCACGCCGCCCTTCACCAGCGCGAGGCCGAACTGCAGGGCGTGGCCGGCGACATCCTCGTCACCGATGCGATCGCCCCGGCGGAAGTTGCGCAACTGCAGGCGCAGGGCGTACTGGCGGTGGTGACCACGACCGGCAGCGCGCTCTCGCACAGCGCCATCCTCGCGCGCAGCCTGCACCTGCCGCTGGTGGTCGGCGCGACGCTGGCCCTGCAATCGCTCAACGATGGTGATGTCATCGTGGTCGATGGCGGCGAAGGCATCGTCATCCGCGAACCCGATGCCGCCGACCTCAAGGCCCACCGCCAGCGCGTCGAGGCCTACAAGCGCGAACACAAGCAGCTCAATCGCCTGCGCCGGGAGCCGACCCGCAGCCGCGACGGCATAGACATCAAGCTGTGGGCGAATGCCGAATCGCGCGAGGACGTGGCCGAGGCCCATGCGCTCGGGGCTGCCGGCATCGGCCTGTACCGCACCGAGTTCCTGTTCCTCGGCACGCACGAATTGCCGGACGAAGACACCCAGTTCCGCGCCTATCGCGACCTGGTGCTCGGGCTGACCGGACGCACCGCGACCATCCGCACGCTCGACCTTGGCGCCGACAAGGCCGATGACACCGGCCTTGCGCTGCGCAACGAGGACAACCCGGCGCTGGGTTTGCGCGGCATACGACTGTCGATGTCGCGGCGCGAGGTGTTCCGCACCCAGTTGCGCGCGATGCTGCGTGCCTCCGCATACGGGCCGCTGCGGGTGCTGCTGCCGATGATCAGCGGGCGCGAGGAAATCCGCGCCGCGCGCGCATTGATCGAAGAGGTCGCCGCCGAACTGCGCGGGCAAGGCCATGCCATCGCCGGCACGTTGCCGCTGGGCGCGATGATCGAGGTGCCCTCGGCCGCGATCGCGCTGACCGGCTTCATCCGCGAGGTCGACTTCCTCTCGATCGGTACCAACGACCTGGTGCAATACCTGCTGGCCGCCGACCGCAACAACGAATTCCTCGGCGAGTTGTATTCACCGCTGCATCCGGCCCTGCTGCGCCTGCTGCACGATGTGATCCGCACCGGAAAGCGGCACGGCAAGCCTGTCGCGGTCTGCGGCGAAATGGCCGGCGATGCGCGCTTCACCCCGCTGCTGCTGGCACTGGGGCTGGAGGAATTCAGCCTGCATCCCGGCACCCTGCTGGAAGTGCGCCGGGCGATCCGTGCCGCCGATCTCGGCGCCTTGCGCGATCATGCTCGCAGCCTGCTGCGGGCGGGTGATCGCGCCGGCATCGTGCGCTGGCTGGAAGCCAATACACCCGCCTCCTCCTGACCGGGGTTTCCCTGCATCCGGATCACGGGCGATAATGCCGGCATCATGAACGCCTGATCCCCGTCGTGCCTGCAGGCGCGACATCGCCCTGCAGCCGCGCACCGCACGGCCGCGCCATCCGGAACCGTGCCATGGCCGAAGCCATCCGCCACGACAAGACCGTGCGCCAGCTGCGCCTGCTATCGGACGCGCTCGACAGCGGCCGGCTGGGCCCGGTGCGGCGGATGGTCAACACGCTCTCCGCGGCGGAGATCGGCAACCTTCTGGAATCGCTGCCGCCACCCAAGCGCAGCGTGGTCTGGGGCCTGGTCGATCCGGCGGACGACGGCGAGGTGCTGGTGCATGTCGGCGACGAGGTGCGCGAAAGCCTGATCGCCGAGATGGACGACGACGAACTGGTCGCCGCGGTCGAGGACCTCGACATCGACGATCTTGCCGATCTGGTCGAAGACCTGCCGGGCACGGTGATCGATGAACTGCTGAAGTCGATGGACCGCGACAACCGCGAGCGCCTGGAGCAGGTGCTGTCCTACGACGAGGACACCGCCGGTCGTTTGATGAACCCGGAAGTGGTGACCGTGCGCGCCGATACCACCATCGACGTGGTTCTGCGCTACCTGCGCCTGCGCGGCGAACTGCCGGAGAACACCGACCACCTGTACGTGGTCAACAAGCGCCACCAGTTGATGGGCTGGGTCGCGCTGCAGGACCTGGTCACCCACGAGTCCGGCACCCCCGTCAACCAGCTGATCGATGACGAACTGGAATCGATCCACGTCGAGGATTCCGCCGACGAGGTCGCACGCCGCTTCTCCGACAACGACTGGGTCTCCGCGCCGGTGGTCGATGACGGCAATGTGCTGCTTGGCCGCATCACGGTCGACGACGTGATCGACATCATCCGCGAACAGGGCGAACACCAGGCACTGTCGGCGGCCGGCCTGGACGAGGAGGAAGACCTGTTCTCGCCGGTGCCGCGCGCGGTGCGCGGCCGCGTGGTCTGGCTCGGCATCAACCTGTGCACGGCGTTCCTGGCCGCCAGCGTGATCGGCCGGTTCGAGGGCACCATCCAGCACATCGTCGCGCTGGCGGTGTTGATGCCGATCGTCGCCGGCATCGGTGGCAATGCCGCGGTGCAGGTGCTCACCCTGATGGTGCGTGGCCTGGCGCTGGGCCAGGTCGGCGGCAGCAACGCGCGCATCCTGCTGTGGAAAGAAGTGCGGGTGGCGCTGATCAACGGCCTGTTGATCGGCAGCCTGGTCGGCCTGGTCGCCTTGGTGTGGTTCCGCGAGTGGGAATTGTCGCTGGTGATCGCCGCCGCGCTGGTCATCAATTTCAGTTGTGCCGCGCTGGCCGGCGTACTGGTGCCGCTGCTGCTCAAGCGCATGCGCATCGATCCGGCGGTCGCCGGCACCGTGGTGGTCACCGCGGTCACCGACGTGATGGGCTTCCTCAGCTTCCTGGGCCTCGCCACGCTGTTCCTGCTGCATTGAACGACGCGCCCGGCATTGCTTTGAGCCTGCCCGGCATCGCGGTCATCGGTGGCGGCCCGGCAGGCTTGATGGCGGCCGAAACCATTCGCGCCGCCGGCATCGAAGTGGATGTGTTCGATGCGATGGGATCGGTCGGACGCAAGTTCCTGATCGCCGGCAAGGGCGGGCTCAATCTCACCCATTCCGAAGCCAGGCCCGCGTTCGACACTCGCTATCGCGAACGTGCCCGCGAAGTCGGCGCGTGGTTGGACGAGTTCGATGCCGATGCGTTGCGCGAATGGGCGCGCGGATTCGGCATCGAGACCTATGTCGGCAGCTCCGGCCGTGTATTCCCGATGGACCGCAAAGCGGCGCCTCTGCTGCGCGGATGGGTGCGGCGATTGCGCGAATCGGGCGTGCGCTTCCACCTGCGGCATCGCTGGCTTGGATGGGATGGCGATGGCCGGCTGCGCTTCGACACGCCTGCGGGCGCGTCCTGCCTGCATGCCGGCGCAACCATACTTGCGCTCGGCGGTGGCAGTTGGCCGCAACTCGGCAGCGATGGCGCATGGGTCGGCGCGATGAGCGAAGCCGGCATCGACATCGCACCCTTGCGGCCGTCGAACTGCGGTTTCGATGTCGGCTGGAGCGCGCATCTCGCGCAACGATTCGCCGGCGCCCCGTTGAAGCCGGTCATCGCCCGTTGGCACGATGCCGAGGGCCGCGAACATGCACTGCAGGGCGAATGCGTGCTGACCGAAACCGGCATCGAAGGCAGCGTGATCTATGCGATCAGCGCCAACCTGCGCGAGACGATCACGCGCGATGGCAGCGCGATGTTGCATCTGGATCTAGCGCCCGGGCGCGATGTCACGCGCCTGTGCGAAGCGTTGTCGATGCCGCGCGGCAAGCGCAGCCTGGGCGAATGGCTGCGAAGGCAAGCTGCACTGGATGCGGCGAAGGCAGTATTGGTGTTCGAAGTGCTCGGAAGCGACGCCGGCAACGACATCGACCGACTGGCATCAACCATCAAGCGCCTGCCATTGCGTCTACTGCGGCCACGCCCGATCAGCGAAGCCATCAGCAGCGCCGGCGGCGTGCGACTCGGAGCGCTCGACGATGCACTGATGCTGCGCGCGATGCCCGGCGTGTTCTGCGCCGGCGAGATGCTGGACTGGGAAGCACCGACCGGCGGCTACCTGTTGCAGGCATGCTTCGCCAGCGGGCTGCGCGCGGGACGCGGCGCGGTGGCGTGGATGCAACGTTAACGCCATGCGCGAGGGCCGGCAGTCCATCACCCGGAATGCATCAGAACAAGGATGGTGGGCCGTGATGGGCAATGAGGCGCGCTCGCGAACCACTGGTTCGCGCGCCGAAGAGCGCCCGAGCGCGATGCGCGAGGGCCGGCAGTCCATCACCCGGAATGCATCAGAACAAGGATGGTGGGCCGTGATGGACTCGAACCATCGACCAATTGATTAAAAGTCAACTGCTCTACCAACTGAGCTAACGGCCCACGTGTCTTGCGACGCCCGGCATTGCACCGGGACGCGCATTCTAACCGATGTCAGGGAATCCGATGTAGCGCGTGTTGTCGGCGATGCCGGCCTCGGCGAATCCCTGCGCGCGCAGGCGGCAGGCATCGCAATGGCCACAGGCGCGCCCTGCTTCGTCAGCCTGGTAGCAACTCACGGTCTCGGCGAAATCCACGCCGAGTGCCACGCCCTCGCGCACGATCGCGTCCTTGCCCATCGTCATCAATGGCGCATGGATGCGGATGCCGGCGCCTTCCACGCCCGCCTTCGTCGCCAGGTTGGCCAGTCGCTCGAACGCTTCGATGAAGGCCGGGCGGCAATCCGGATAACCCGAGTAGTCCACCGCGTTGACGCCGCAGAAGATGTCGTTCGCGCCCAGCACTTCGGCCCAGCCCAAGGCGACCGACAGCATGATGGTGTTGCGCGCCGGCACGTAGGTCGATGGGATCGCATCGCCACCGAGTTCGTGACCGTCGTCATCGGTGGGAACCGTGATCGTCTCGTCGGTCAACGCCGAGCCGCCGATGCTGCGCAGGTCGACATCGACCACCTTGTGCTGCGTGGCGCCGGTCATCGCCGCCACCCGAGCCGCCGCAGCAAGTTCAGAGGCATGGCGCTGCCCGTAAGCGACGCTGAGCGCGCGTACCTCGAAGCCTTGCGCGCGCGCGATCGCCGCGACCACGGCGGAATCCATCCCGCCCGACACAAGCACCACCGCACGCTTCGGAATCGTCATGCTCATCGGCCCTGCTCCTCGCCCCATAGCTGCTTGTGCAACTGCATCTGGAAACGCACGGGCAGGCGATCGGCGACGATCCAGTCGGCCAGTTCGCGCAGCTTGACTTGCATGTAACTGGGCGAGAACAGCACTTCGCAGCGTTCATCGAGGCGATGTTCGGCCAGCACATCCTTGGCCCAGTCGTAGTCGGCGCGCGAGCAGATCACGAACTTGACCTGGTCGCGGGCGTTGAGCAGCGGCAGGTTGTCCCACAGGTTGCGCGCGACTTCGCCCGAGCCCGGCGTCTTGATGTCGACGACGCGGCTGACCCGCGCATCGACCTCGCCGATGTCGATGGCGCCGGAGGTTTCCAGCGAGACGTCGAAGCCGGCATCGCACAGTTTCTGCAGCAGCGCGATGCAGCGCTTCTGCGCCAGCGGCTCGCCGCCGGTGACGCAGACGTGGCGCACGCCATGTGATTGCACTTCATCGACGATGGCATCGATGTCGCGCCATTCACCACCGTGGAAGGCGTAGGCGGTATCGCAATAGCCGCAGCGCAGCGGGCAGCCGGTCAGCCGCACGAACACGGTCGGCCAGCCGGCCGCGCGGGCCTCGCCCTGAAGCGAGCAGAAGATTTCGGTGATGCGCAGGCGTTCCGCGCCGGCCGGCGCGGAAGTCACGGGAGAGTTCATGCGGTGATTTTACCGCGATGCGACAGGCCTAGCCTTTCGGCGCAGCCTTCAGGCGCTGCTGGGCGGTGCGGGCGACATCCGTGCCCGGGTACTGCTTGGCCACCGCCTCAAGCGTCTTGCGACCGGCCGCGTCCTGCTTGAGCCCCAACTGCGAGAGACCCAGTTTCAACATCCCGCCCGGGGTCTTGTCGTGGTTGGGGTAGCGGCTGACCAGCGCCTGGAATTGCTCGGCGGCCAGTTCGTAGTTCTCGGTGACGTAATAGCTCTCGCCCAGCCAGTAAATCGCGTTCGGCGCGTAGGGGCCGTTCGGATGCTTGCCCAGGAAATCGCCGAACAGGCGCGAAGCATCGGCGTACTGCCCGGCCTTGAGCGCGTTCATCGCCGCGTCGTAGGCGGCCTTCTCGCCGGCGGTGGCCGGTCCCGCAGGCTTGGCCTCGGCGGCGGCGGGCGGTGTCGAAGTCACGTCCGGAACCTCGAGCAGCGGCGGCGGCTGGTTGGCCGCCTCGAGGCGCTGCAGTCGGGTATCGACATCGAGGTATTGCGTGCGCGCCGAACGCGCGGTTTCCTCGTTCTGGTGCTGCAATACCTCGATCTGCGCGCGCAGGGTCTGGATCTCCGCACGCAGCTCGTCGATCTGCTTGAGCAGTTCAAGGCTGGGCGAAGGCGCATTCGCCTGCTGCTCGAGTGTCTGCAGACGGTCCTTGACGCTGGGCCGGCGCTGCGCATCGGCAGCGCTGGGGGCCAACGTCAGCGCGACCACGAGCACGCCGGGCAACAGGAGCGAATGCGCTTTCATCGGCCAGTCCTCAGGGCACCGTGTAGTTCAGGTCGGCGCGGCGGTTGCGCGACCAGCAGCCCTCGCCGGATTCACGGCAGACCGGGCGTTCCTCGCCATAGGTGACCACGGTGATCTGGCCACTTGATGCGCCTTGCGCCTGCAGGGCCTGGGCCACCGAATTGGCGCGGCGCTCGCCCAGCGCGAGGTTGTACTCCTGGCTTCCGCGCTCATCGGTATTGCCTTCCAGCGTCAGCCGCGCCATCGGGCGGTCACGCAGATACTTGGCGTGGCAGAGGATCGCGTTCTGGAACTCCGGCTTGACGTTGTCGCGGTCCAGGTCGAAATAGAACGCGCGGATACGCAGGCAGGCATCGCGGTCGAGATCGGCAGCGGTGTAGGCGCCGGCCGGCGCGGTGTACGGGCCCGCGTCAGGCGTGCCGGTGGTGGTGCCCGTGGTATCGGTGGCCGGCGGCGGCGGGACTTCCTTCACTTTCTTGGAACAGGCGACGACGCTGGCGGACAGCATCACGGCGATCGCGAGGCGGGACATCGGGTGCATTGCTTCTCTCCTTGTGGGCGATGGGCTCGAAACTCTTCTGATCAACGCGATTGGCGATACGGCGACCACGCCGGGTCGCGCAGGTCGCCGCCACCGGCCCGGAGGCGCTCGCGCACCCGGCCGTCGGTAGAGACCACGTACAAAGCGCCGCGACCACCGTCGCGACCGGCATAGACCACCATGCTGGCGTTGGGTGCGAGGCTGGGCGATTCATCCAGCGAGCCCGGCGAGAGCACGCTCCAGCGCGCGCCGCCCAGGCTCGAATCGATCAGTGCGATGCGATAGCTGTTGCCGCCACCCTGCACTACGGCGATCTTCTTGCCATCGGCGGAGACACTGGCATCGGCGTTGTAGCCGCCCTCGAAGCTCACCCGGCTGGCGCCGCCGCCACCGGCCGAAGCGCGGTAGATCTGCGGGCGTCCACCGCGGTCCGAGGTGAAATACAGCGTGCTGCCGTCCGCGCCCCAGGTCGCGGCGGTGTCGATGCCGGATTGATTGGTGACTTGGGTGAGCGCCTTGCTGCCGAGGTCCATCACGTAGATCTCGGGGTTGCCGCTCTTGGACAGGGTCATCGCCAGGCGGCGTCCATCAGGCGAGAACGACGGCGCGCTGTTGATGCCGGCAAAGCTGGTCAGGCGTTCGCGCGAGCCGCTGACCAGGTCCTGCAGGTAGATGGCGGAGTTGCCGCTCTCGAAGCTGACGTAGGCCAGCCGGCGGCCGTCCGGGCTCCAGGTCGGCGACATCAACGGCGAGTTGGCGCTGGCCACGCTGCGCGCGCCGTGGCCATCGGCATCGGCGACCATGATGTCGTACTTGGCCGACTTGCCGAGGCCCTGCACGCTGACATAGGCCACGCGTGTCCAGAACGCACCGCGCACGCCGGTCACCTTCTCGTAGACCTCGTCGGCGATCTGGTGGGCGATGTCGCGCATTGCGCTGCCCGGCGCACTCTTGACCAGGCCGATGACGCGCTGTTGGTTGGCGACATCGAACAATTCGTACTGCACGGTCAAGTCGCCGGTGACCCGGCCGACCAGCAGATAGTCCTGCGCCAAGGTCCGCCAGAACGGGAAATTGACCTCGGCCGCGGCGGTAGGGCGCTCGGCCATCTGGCTGTCGGGCAGCGGCCGGAACTGGCCGGAGCGGGCAAGGTCGGCATTGATGATCGAGGCGATCTCGCCGCCCTGTGCGCCGCTAAACGGCACGATGGCGATGGGCGTGGCGGCATCGCGGCCACCGACCAGATCGACTTCCGCCTGCTGGGCGTGGGCGAGGCCGGCGAATGCGAGCAGCAGGAGGCTGAACAGGAAACGAGGAAAAGGCAGTCGGCGCATGGAATTCGGGGGAGCGGTTCCAGAAACCCAAGATTAACTCCCACCCGCGTTACGGCTGAATGAGTATTCAGGCTGCGGGCGCAGCCGCATCAGCGCGACGGGTAGAAATTCACCACGAAGTCGCGCAGCCGCAGGTCCTCGTTGCCCTTGAGCGGCAGCGGGCTGGCCTTTTTCACCGCCGCCTCCACCGTGCGCTGGTTCTCGGCGCTGTAAGGGCAATTCGATTGCACCTCGGCCGAGAGCACTTCGCCGCCGGGCAGCAGCTTGATCCGGATCGGGCAACGCTGCCCGCGCGGGATGTCATCCGGGCGCCGCCATTGTTTCTCGATCTCGTTGACCACCAGCGCCAGCCATTCGGCGCGGGTGTCCTTGCCCTGCCCCGCGCCGCTGGCCGGCCCGGGACTGGAGGCCGCTGCACCGCCTGCACGCGCCTTGGCATCCGCCACTTGCTGGGCGCGCTGGGCCGCAAGCGATGCGGCGCGCTTGACCTTGGCATCGGCTTCGGCCTTGGCTTTCGCATCGCTGGCGGCTTTTGCCTTGGCTGCTGCGGACGCCTTGGCGTCAGCCTCGGCTTTCTGTTGCGCGGCGAGGCGTTTCTTCGCTTCAGCCGCCTGTTGCTGCTGTTTCTGCAGTTCGATCTGGCGCTCGCGGCGCAGCGCTTCCTGTTCGCGCTCGCGGGACTCGCGGTTCAGCGCATCGCGGCGGGCCTCGTCCTGGTCGCGCGTGTCGGGCTTGGCGGTCGGCTGGGCCGGTGCGGGCTGCGGCGGAGTCACCGCATCCTGTGGCTCGGGCTCCGGTTCGGGCTGGGGCGGCGGCGGGACCGGTTGTTCGGATTCGGGCAAGGCTTCGGGCAGCGGTTCGGCGGGCGCGGGCTCGGCCGCAGGTTCGGTGGTCACAACTTCACTGGCCATTCGGTTTTCCAGCGCGGCCTGCATCGCGTCCGACAGGCTGCCGGCATCGACCATTTCCGCTTCCACCGGCGGGCCGCCGCCGGCAGGATCGGCAGTCTTGCGCGTCCAGAACAATCCCAAGAAAACCAAGCCGAACAGCAGCACATGCAGCAATACCGCCAGCACAAGCGATTGCACGGTATCGGCGCGGGTTTCCCTCATCGCGGGCCGCCTTGGCTGCGCCGCGCCGTGGCGCGCACCCGAATCACGGGCGCGCGCGCTCCACCGGCGTGCTCATCAGGCCCGCACGCGTCACGCCGGCTTCGGTCTGCAGGGTCGAGAGCACGTCGTACAC
>JAEWNY010000098.1 GCA_023461075.1 Pseudomonadota bacterium
GGATGGCAAACCGGTAACCGCGCCCGCGCACGGTCTCGATCGGCTTGAGCGTGCCTTCCGGGTCGAGCTTCTTGCGCAGGCGGCCGATGAACACCTCCAGCACGTTCGAATCGCGGTCGAAGTCCTGCTGGTAGATGTGCTCGGTGAGGTCGGCCTTCGACACCAGTTCGCCGGCATGCATCATCAGGTATTCCAGCACCTTGTATTCGTAGCTGGTCAAGTCGACGTTCTGGCCGTGCACCGTCACCGTCTGCGCGGCCAGGTCGAGCACCACCGGCCCGCACTCCAGCGAGGGCTTGCTCCAGCCGGCGGCGCGGCGGACCAGGGCGTTGATGCGCGCCAGCAGCTCCTCGACATGGAAGGGCTTGACCAGATAGTCGTCGGCGCCCTGCTTCAGGCCATCGACCTTGTCCTGCCAGCTCGAACGCGCGGTCAGGATGAGGATTGGGAACTGCTTGCCGTCCTCGCGCAAGGCCTTGATCAACTCCATGCCGCTCATCTTCGGCAGGCCAAGATCAATAATGCCGATGTCGAACGGCACCTCGCGGCCCATGTACAGGCCTTCCTCGCCGTCCTGGGCGGCGTCCACCGCATAGCCTTCGCGCTTCAGGCGCGCGGCCAGGGTCTCGCGCAGCGGGGCTTCATCCTCGACCAGCAGAATTCGCATCGGTGACTCCAGTTGTCGTAATGGCCGGCGAGCGGCTACGGCTCACAGATTGGGGTCGCGGCCGTCATCGCCGCGTGTAGACCTGAATGCAGGCTCGGGGGCATTGTCACCCCGCCGGCCGGGATCGTCGACCACGATGCGGATGCGGCCACCCGGCTCGAGGACCTTGACCCGATGGATCTCTCGGCCCTGGAAGCGCAGCGATTCCACGTTGAGGACCTGTCCCCCGGTCTGGCGCTCGACGCGGCGCACCGCATCGGGCATGCCCTGGCCGGCCCGCGATTGCTCCGGCCACGGACGCGGCCGCTCGCGCTCGGCCGATGGGCGGCCCTGCGCCGCGGCGAGCAGCGGGGCAAGCATCAGGGTCAGCATCAATACGTGAAGCAGGGCGCGCACGGCAGGCTCCGGAAAAGGGCGCGACGACCACGGGCCGCCGAATGACCCGTAGTGTCGAACTGGCCCTTTGAACTTGGCCTTAACTGGTTAAGGAAGCGTTAGCGCATGTGTTGCGTTCCGCAACATGGGACGCTACCGCCGCTTGCGCCGCCATGGCTTGTTCCAGCAGATGCCAATCGGCATCCGCCCGATGTGACCGCTCACTCAATACTTGGCGAAAAGCGCGACCGCCAGGCTCGCCGTGCCAGAGACCCAGCAGGTGACGACTGATGTGCTTGAGCGCGAGGCCTTCGGCCAGTCGCGCCTCGCCATACGGACGGAACCGCCGCAGCAGCACTTCGCGTGGCTCGATCGCCCGACTGGC
Source organism: Pseudomonadota bacterium (assembly GCA_023461075.1). Taxonomy (GTDB): domain Bacteria; phylum Pseudomonadota; class Gammaproteobacteria; order Xanthomonadales; family Xanthomonadaceae; genus Solilutibacter. Next base: position 1,428 of record JAEWNY010000098.1, read on the forward strand.
GAGCATGGCGTCGAGCCGGTGCAGCAGGTAGGGATCGTGGTAAGCGGCGCGCCCGAGCATTACCCCATCCACCTTGCCGCGCTGTGCCAGCGCGCTATCGATGTCGGCGATGCCGCCGTTGAGCTCGATGCGCAAGTCGGGGCGTTCCTGCTTGAGTCGGTGCGCCCAGTCGTAGCGCAGCGGCGGCACTTCGCGGTTTTCTTTCGGCGACAGGCCTTTCAGCCAGGCGTTGCGGGCATGGATGATGAAATGAGTGCAGCCGGCGGAGGCAACCGTATCGACAAAGCCGCGGAAACGGTCGTAGTCGGCATCCTCATCCACCCCAAGCCGACATTTCACCGTCACCGGAACGCCGCCACCCACGGCCGCGATCATCGCCTCGACGCATTCGGCGACCACCTGCCGTTCACGCATCAGGCAGGCGCCGAAGCGACCGGCCTGCACGCGGTCGGAGGGGCAGCCGCAATTGAGGTTGACCTCGTCGTAGCCGTGGTCGACGACGATCCTTGCCGCATCGGCCAGCAACGCCGGCTCGCTGCCGCCGAGCTGCAACGCCACCGGATGTTCGGACGCATCCATCGCCAGCAATTGCGCACGATCGCCATGGATCACCGCGTTGGCATGGACCATCTCGGTGTACAGGCGCGCACCTGGCGCCAGCACGCGATGGAACGCGCGGCAATGGGTATCGGTCCAGTCCATCATCGGCGCGACGGACAGGGCGAACTCGGGTTGTTCGTGGGCGGATTTCATGACAGGCGCGGATTGTACGTGGCGCATGCCCAAGGCCCTGAACGACGACGGCCGTCTTTCGCCGGCCGCCTCATCGGACTCGTTGCCATGGATCAGAACGTGTATTCGGCCAGCAAGGTGTAGGCGCGGCCACGCGGATCGGCGATGCGCGGCTCCCAGGCAGCACCGGCAGCGAAATCGTTCTGGTGCGCAGTGAACGGCGGATCGGTGTCGAGCAGGTTCTTGACGCCCAAACCCAGCCTCAGGTTCTGGATGCCGGTCCAGTGGACGCTGTAGTTGTAGACGGTGTAGCTGTCCACTTTCTGCGACCACTCGCTCGGCACATAACTGCCGTTGGCAACGCTGACCGGGTACTCGTCGTAGTAACCGTCGCGATGGATCTGCGCCAGGCTATGGGTCCACGCCCCGCGGTTCCAGCTGAAGCTCAGCGTGTGCTTCCAGCGGATCGGCAGGTTGAAGTAGCGGACGTATTCGCCGACCAGGCTGCGCGTGTACGGCAGGCTTTCCAGCGCCTTGGTCTTGAACGCGTCGATGTAGCTGCCGTTGAGACCCAGGGTCCAGTTGCCGCCGGCCAACTCGCCGCGGAAGTTCATGTCCAGCTCGACGCCACGGGTCAGGCTGCCGCCGGAGTTGACGAACCGACGATCGATGGCGACGACTTCGCCCGATGCATCACGGATCCAGTTGGCCTGGAACAGGTCGTAATACTGGGTCAGCACATCGCGCGGTGCCGAGCGGATGGTGTTCTCGCGCTCGATCTGCCACCAGTCCAGGGCGACGTTGAAGTACTCGTTGGGTGAGAACACCACGCCGAAACTGCGCTGCGAGGATTCTTCCGGCTCCAGGTCCGCCTTGCCGCCGAAGAGTTCAACCGGATTGATCCGTTCGCAACCGGGCGTAGCACTGGCGCGGCCGCTCGGGCAAGTCGCCGGATCGGCCAGGTCGAGACCGGTGTACTGGACTTCCGAAACACCGTTGTAGAGCTGGTTGAACGAAGGCACCTTGAAGCCGGTGCTATAGGCGCCGCGGAACAACAGCACCTCGTTCGGCGAGTACCGGAACGACACCTTCGGGTTGGTCGTGCTGCCAAAGCCGTCATAACGGTCATAGCGGCCGGCCAAGGTCAGGTCGAATCCCTTGAACACGGGCAGGTTGAACTCGGCGAACACCGCCTTGACGTTGCGCGAGACATTCTTCAGCGCATTGGCATCGTCGAATGGCGCATTGAACACCACGCGCTTGTCGGCACGCTCGTCACCCGCGAACTGGAATTCCTCGCGGCGCAGGTCGACGCCAGCCGCCATCGCCACCGGACCGCCCCACAGGCTGAAGCCCAGCTCGCCCGATACCGAGGCATCGAACTGGGTAAGGACGGACTCGCCGCCGTACAGCGTCACGCCTTCGGCCGACACCGCAGCCAATGCAGCCATGGCTTCCGGCGACTGGCTTTCGCCCGGCAGCAGGAACGGGTTGATCAGGCCGCTGCCCAGCACCTGTTTGAGTCCATCGGTGTAATGGAAACCGGTGCCCAGGATCGATTCTGACTTGCTGGAAGAGCGCGCAAGGCCGACATCGTAATCCCAGCTGCCCAGCGGACCGGTCATGCCGACCAGGAAGCGGTAGGAATCGGTCTCGGTCTCGATCTCGCGCGGCCCACAGGCCATGCAACGCCAGCGATACTGGATCGGGGCACCGTAGTTGAGTTGCGCCGTACCGAAATAGGCTGCCAACGCGTTGTAGACGCGGTCATAGGTGGCCTGCGTGGTTGCGTTGAGCGGATACCAGGTCGTCGGCCCGAGCGACGTCGCAGCGGCCGAGGTGCTCGATGAAATCTGATTGGGTTCGAAGCTCTTGGCGACGTTGACACGTGAAGCGCTCAATTCCACATAGGCTTCATGCGCCTCGGCAACCTTGAAGGTTGCGCGGCCGATGAAATCGATGCTGTCCTGCGGCTGCTGGATGACAGCGGCCGCCGGGTAGTCCCAAGCGCAGGCATAACGCGAGGCCGGCGACCCCCACAGCTGGTAACCGTACGGTCCCATGTTCTCGCCGGCGGCCTCGCAACCGATGCCGCCGGGCAGGTTGGCCGTATTCACCGCAGTCAGCCGGGTGGTGCCGCCTGCGGGATCCAGGACGCCGTTGCGCAGGATGCCCGTCGAGCCCACTCCAGAGCTGCCCAGGCTGAACACCGTCGCATACGGCGTGCCACGCGTATCGGGCGAGAGCCCGCGCGCCGGCTGGAAGGTATTGGAGAAGTCGCGGTCGTTGCCGCGCAGGATGGTGTTGCGCTTGTAACTCAACGTGGCGAACGCGTTCCAGCGGTCGGTCTCGAGATCGCCGTGACCGAACAGCACGCTGCCGCGGTAGACGTTGCCGCCGCCGGCTTCGGTGACATCGATGAAGGCGCTGGCCTGCGCGCCCTGGAAGTCGCTGCGGGTGATGAAGTTGATCACGCCGCCGATGGCATCGGTGCCGTAAATGGCGGACGCACCGTCACGCAGTACTTCGACCCGCTCGATCGCGGCGAACGGGATCGCGTTGAGGTCCACCGCGCGACCCTTGAGTCCGTGGGTGGCGATGCGGCGGCCGTTGAGCAGGACCAGCGTCGCATCCGAGCCCTGGCCGCGCAGGCTGGCACCGGATACGCCGTTGTTGCCGCGCTGCTCATCGTGGACGATGCCCGAGTTGCTGGCCAGGTTGTCCGAGCCGTTGCTGGCGACGTTGAGATACATCAACAGCTGCTCGGCCGAGGTAATGCCCTGCTGGTCGATCTTCTCCTTGCTGATCGTTGTGATCGGCAAGGCTTCCTCGACCTGGCTGCGCTTGATGCGCGAACCTGTGACCGTCACGCGATCCAGCGAACGCTCCTCGCTGGTGTTGGAGTCTTGTTGCGCCATTGCGGGCATCGAAAGGCCAGCCGCTAGGGCCACGCAGAGGACACGGCGTGCGGGCATCGGGTTCAAACGCATCATCTACTCCCCTCAGGTAGGTTTGGGCGATCGATGACGCGCCCCCTGGTAGCGTCATCGCGGTGCATGTGACGGTGTCATTGCAACCTGCGCCTAACATAGACGAAATGTGAAGCGGCGCAAGCCTGCAGCCTCAACAGGCGCGCTCTTGTAGGATCGGCACGGCCCTTTCAGCGCATTCATGATCGTTGGACACAGATGTTCGAGCGCCCGGGCTCTGAATCCTCACACGGCCGCGGCAGGGCGCCCGAGAAACAGGCGTCGATCAGCGCTCGCTGAGCACGAAGTTGCCGATCGACACGCCGATGTCCCAACCCGAACCGGTCCCGGCGAGCGCCAAAGACACCGAGCCCTTGGTCACGACCTGCGCCTTGCTTGACCGTCCGGCGCCGGCATGCGCTTCGGCCGCTGCGTAACCACCAAGCACGTCACGGATCTTGTAGATGCCCGAGAACTCGCCGCGCCCCTTGTCGATCCGCGACTTGCCGAAGGTGATGCCCCCGCCCCGTGAGCTAATGCGTACCGGCAGACGCTCGCCATTGCTGCAGGTGACGATGCCCTCGCCCTCCGCCGTCTTGTAGAACGCCGACCAGCCCTGAATATTGAACCTCAGGGTGCAATCGAGCGGACCGGTCTGCGCCCTCGCGCCGGTGGAAAACAGCATAGCCGCCAGCACGGCAGCCATGAGCAGTGGGGCGCGGGGATTGAACGAAGACTGCATTCGGATCAACGATGCCAAGGCGTGGGTCGGGCTTTGTCGCCGGAGGGATTCTGCTTGCTGGCCATGTGGCTGGCAAACGGCGACAGCACCCGAGGGTGCTGCCGTTAGATTGCTGCCGTTAGATAATGATCACGCATGATTCTCGCGGCCAGCGGCGACCAATCGGGCGATCAATCGCGATCGCGCCAGCGGCGGTTGTCTCCGTAACGGCGATCATCACGATCATAGCGACCGGTGTAGCCATTGCGGTCGTAACGGGGGTCGTAGTAGGTGGTCTGGCACTTGCCGTTCTTGTTGCATTTGGTGTTTCCCTGGCTGCGCTGGCCGTTGCGGTAATAACCGTAGGCGTTGCCATAGGGCGGGCCGGCACGCTGCACCGTGCGGTAGTACACCGGGCGTCCGTAGCGGTCGCGCTGCATCACCAGCCGGTCATTCACGCCGTAATTGCCATGACGGTAGTACGGTTGGCCTCCGCGCAGAATGACGTCGGCAACGTCAACCAGCACCCTGCTCAACGCATCCTGCGCCTGTGCCTGCTGCGGCACCGCCATCGCACCCAATCCGAAACCGGCGGCCAGTACGGCCGGGGCCATCCAACGGGTCAAGGTCTTCATCCTCGTCTCTCCTGCCAAGAGCCACGGTCCGTGGCCACGCATCCACCTTGGCGCAGCGGAAGTGAATAGGCTTTTAACCCGACGCAGGCCTGCGCCCGGTGTTCATCGAACCGGAGACGATGGTTCAGCGACACGCATCCGCGACTTCCTGGTCCAGCAGGACGATGCGGTCGTAGGTCATCCGCATCCAGTCACGATCACGGATGCGCTCGCGGCGCTGGCGTGCACGCTCGCAGCCAGACGCTGCCGCTTCTGCGTTGCGCGTGGCGGCACGCCTTGTACCGGCCGGGTACCGCGCACGCGCCGAGGCCTTGCGTCGGTTGCCATCCTGCCACGCCTCGATGTCCTTCCAGCGCCGCAGCACCGATGCCTCCTGCGCAGGATCCGGCTCGGTCTGGCGCTGCCAGATTTCGCGACTACCCGTCGGACAGCCGCCACTCGCATAGAGGTGGTTCCCTCCGGGCAACAGGCACTTGTGCAGTCCGGCTGCATGCAGCGTCGGCAGCCACATCGCCCATACCAGCACGAGCATCACTGCCAGCCACGCGATCGTCCTGCCGCGCGCGCATATTCCGTCGAATGCCGCTGGTGTTTCCATCGCGATGTCCAAGCACATGGCCCGCAATCACCATCGCGCGCAGACGCATGGCGTGCCATCGGATTAGTCCGGAGCCCGGCTAGGCGTTCACCTCGATCTGCTCCAGCAACTCCGGGAGTTCCGCTGCCGCTGCCGCCAGCCGCAGCCTTGGATTCGCGGCGTCGACTTCGGCCTCGGTCTCATGTGCCCAGGTCACGTGGTAGGGCGTGTGGATGCCCCATCCGCCCAGCTCCAGGATCGGCGCGATATCCGAGCGCAGCGAATTGCCGATCATCACGAATTCCTCCGCTGCGACATCGAACTCCTCGAACAGTCGCGCATAGGTCGGCGCATCCTTCTCGCTGACGATCTCGATGCGGCGGAACCAGCGCGCGAGCCCCGATTCGCGCACCTTCGCTTCCTGGTGGAACAGGTCACCCTTGGTGATCAGCACGATGTCGTGGCGCGAGGCGATCGCCTCGACCGCCTCGCGGATGCCGGGCAGCAGTTCCACCGGATGTCGCAGCAGGTCCTTGGCCAGGACCACGATGCGATGGATGTCGCGGCCAGGGATGCGTCCTTCGGTGATCTCGATGGCAGCCTCGACCATCGACAAGGCCATGCCTTTGACGCCGTAACCGAACAGCGCCAGGTTGCGCTTCTCGACCGTATACAGGCGCGCGCCGACATCGTCCAGATCGACATGCCGCCCGACGATTTCGCGGAAGCCCGCCTCCGCCTCGCGGTAGTAATCCTCGCTCTTCCAGAGGGTGTCGTCGGCATCGAAGCCGACCATGCGGATCTTTCCCATGCGCGCGTTGCCCATGCACGCACTCTAACCCGCGCGCCCCGGCGATCACGACGATGCATTCATCGCCGATCGGGCAGGATGGCTGGATTGCACACGTCAATCCGGAGACCACCATGCGCGCACTTGGAATCGCCACGCTTCCCCTGTTGCTGGCCGGCTGCCAGAACGGTGGCACGACGCCAGCGACGGCCACCTCGACAACCACTGCCAGCGCATCGACATCCACGCCCGTGGCCGCGAGCCCGGGGGGCGTGCCCTTCCAGTCGACCGAATTCGCGCGCTTCGATGAGCCATGGGCGATGAGCTTCTTGCCCGACGGCAAGCTGCTGGTCAGCGAGAAGCCCGGCAAGCTCAAGCTGTTCGACCCTTCAACCAAGGCGATCGGCGATATCACCGGTGTTCCGAAAGTGGCCTATGGCGGCCAGGGCGGGCTGGGCGATGTCGTGCCGCATCCGGCTTTCGCCCGGAACGGCTGGGTCTATTTCAGTTATGCCGAAGCCGGCGACGGCGGCAATCGCGGCGCGGTGGTGGCGCGCGCCAAGCTGACGTCCACCGGCAATGGCGGCACGCTGTCGACGCCCGAGGTGATCTGGCGGCAGACCCCCAAGGTGAGCGGCGGCGGCCATTACAGCCATCGCATCGCGTTCGCGCCGGACGGCAAGTTGTTCATCAGCTCGGGCGAGCGCCAGAAGTTCGACCCGGCGCAGGACATGCAGAGCAACATGGGCAAGATCGTGCGCTTGAACGATGACGGCTCGGTGCCGGCCGACAACCCGTTCGCATCCCAAGGTGGCGTGGCCGCGCAGGTGTGGACGCTCGGCCATCGCAATACGCTGGGCCTGGCCTTCGACGGCCAGGGCCAACTCTGGAACAACGAGATGGGGCCGAAAGGCGGCGACGAATTCAACATCATCGTCAAGGGCGACAACTACGGCTATCCGATCGTCAGCAACGGCGATCATTACGATGGCCGGCCGATCCCCGACCATGACACCGCGCCGCAGTACCACGCGCCGCTGGTGAGTTGGACGCCGGTGATCTCGCCGTCCTCGATGATCTTCTACAGCGGCGCGATGTTCCCGCAGTGGCAAGGCCGCGCGTTGATCGGCGGGCTCTCATCCGAGTCGCTGGTGGTGGTACGGCCCGAAGGCGGCAACAGCGCACGTGAGGAAACCCGCTACGAGATGGGAGAGCGCATCCGCGAGATGGAACAGGGCCCGGACGGCGCGGTCTGGCTGCTGGAAGACGGCAAGAACGCGCGGTTGCTGAAACTCACGCCGCGCTGATCGATCGCGGCCGCATCACTCTGCCGCGCGCAGGGTTGGCTTGAGCGGCGGCAGTTTCAACGCCTGCCGATAGAGGATGTGCAGGGCGCCCACCTTGTCGACGTATTCCAGCGTTTCGCGATACGGCGGCACCCCGCCGTACTTCGCCACCGCGCCGATGCCGGCGTTGTAGGCCGCTGCAGCGCGGGTGAAGTCGCCCTTGTAGCGACGCAGCAGCGCGGCCAGGTGCTTGGCGCCGCCACGGATCGATTGCTCGTGCGCGTAACCATCGACCACGCCCAGTTCGCGCGCGGTGTCGGGCATCAGCTGCATCACGCCCATCGCGCCCTTGGGCGAGGTCACCTTGGCGTTGAAGCCGCTCTCGGCATGGGCAATCGCGCGGACGAAGGCGTCATCGACCTTGTAACTCTTGGCGGCGGCGCGGAACTCGCGGTCGTAGGGCTTGAGTTGCGGCTTGCCGACCTTGCCAAGGCCGGCGTGCGCGGGCGAGCCCTTAGGCGTTTCCACGGTGAACTTGAGCACCGGCTTGGAACCCGGCAACTTGCGCGTGCCATAGACCAGCGTGCCGTCCTGCATGCGCTCGTACAGGGTGCCGCGTACCACGCCCAACTCGCCCCACAGGTTCGGCACCTTGCCGGCGGTGTCCTGGATTTCCTTCCTGGTGCACTTGGAGCCCGGCTCCGGCGCGGTCGACAGGCTCACCGTGTTGTCGCGGATGCAGCGATAGACGGTGCGCGCCTCGGCGCCGAAAGGCACCGACGCGAGCACGCCAAGCAACACGACGAAGAGGGCGGGACGATGCGACATCCCAAGCATTCTAGGCAGGCAAGCTGAACAGGTGGGCCTGTCAGGCGTCGCGGCGCAGCAGCTCCGGCAATTTCAGCAAGCGCGGCGCGACCACCGGGATGGTCAGCATCGTGCTGGCCACCGCCATCAGCAGCAGCGCAGTGAAGGTCTCGCTGGTGATGATGTGTTTGTCCAGCAGCACATTGGCGAAGATGATCATGATCAGCGCCTTGGTCTGCAGCAGCCAGCCGATGATGCCGGCCTCGGCCCGACCCCAGCGCAGGATGCGTCCGGCCATGTGCAAGCCCGCCAGCTTTCCGGCGATCGATGCGACCAGCAATACGGCGGCGGCGATGAACACCACCGCGCCGCCCATCGCCCAATTGGTGCGCAAGCCTGTGGAGAGGAAAAACACCGGCATCATCACCAGCAACACGTGGTGGCGCAGCAGGTCCATCTTTTCCTCATCGAACCACTCGCTTTCCATCACCACGCCGGCCAGGAAGGCACCGACCATGAAGTGCAGCCCGGCCCAATCCGCGCCGAACGCGATGATGCACAACCAGACCAACGCGACATACCAGCGGTCGCGCTCGTCGATCGCTCGCATCAGCTTGCGGAACAGCACGCAGGCAATGCCGAACGCGGCGAGGAACGCGGCTTGCCGGCCGATGCGTTGCCAGTCCATCAGGATGATCGCCAGCACGCCCCAGATCGCGATGTCGTCGAGACTCGCGTAGCGCAGGATGCGCTGGCCCAGCGCGGTACGCAGGATCTCGAGCTTTTCCATCAACAGGATGAGGATGGGTAGCGCGGTCACCGCACAGGCCATGCCGACGCCCGCGACGAACTGCCACGCATGGCCTTCCGTGCCGATCCAGCCTGGGAAGCGCAACATGCCCAGCGCAACCAAGGCACCGGCCAGCAGTGGGGTCCCGAGTGCAAGCCCGGCGGTGATGCCGGATTCGCGCCGGTTCTGCCAAGCGCGCTTCAGATCCAGCTCGATGCCGGCGATGCATACGAAGATCATCACCGCCCACCAGGCGATGCCGTTGAGCGCCTGCACCACGTCCGCGGTGAACACGAAGGCGTAGTACTCGGGGAACCATTTGCCGAGCACACCCGGCCCGAGCAGGATGCCGGTGATGATCTGCACCACCACCAGCGGCGCCCAGTAATCGGTGCGGCCCAGCCGCCAGATCAGGTAGGGCACCGCCATGATGATGGTCATGGCGACGAGGAACAATTCGGTGGTGGTGATGGCGTGCGGCATCGATGGGCTCAGACCGGCCGCGAGATGCGGCGGACGATTTTGGCCAACATCCACCGCGGGGTAAAGCGCATCGAGAACACCTGCAGGCGATTGGAGAGGCCATGCACCGCGACCCGCCGCCCGGCCATGCAGGCTTGCCATGCCGCCGCGCCCACCTCATCCGCACTTGGCATGCCGCGCTGGAACAGGGCGGAGCGTCGCGCATTCGCGCGTTTCTGGAAGCCGGTCTCGGTCGGGCCCGGGCAATAGGCAGTGACCGTCACCCCGCGCGGCGCCAGTTCCTCGGCGATGCCTTCGCTGAAGCGGAGCAGGTAGGCCTTGGTGCCGTAGTACGCGGCCAGGTAAGGACCAGGCGGAAACGCAGCGATCGATGTGATGTTGAGGATGCGGCCGCCTCGTTCGATCAACTGCGGCAGGAAGCGCTTGCTGAGCACGGTTGGGGCTTCCGTGTTGAGGCGCAACATCTGCAACTCGTCATCCAGCGGCGTATCGATGAACTCGCCATACACGCCGATGCCGGCGTTGTTGACCAGCACGTCGATGGCGAGGCCGCGGGACTGGACTTGCTCAAACAGGGCCTGCGCACCACCCGGCACCGACAGGTCCTGCGCAAGCGAAGTGATTGCGATGCCATGCCGCTTTCGCCAATCCTCAGCGAAGGCCTCGATCGCCTCGGTGCCGCGCGCAGTGAGCACCAAGTCCCAACCCTCGCGTGCCGCCGCCTGAGCGATGCCCTTGCCAAGCCCCCCGGATGCACCGGTGACCAAGGCGATCTTGCGGTGGCCTGCTCGCAACTTGCCCATTCCCTATCCCCGGCGTGTCGATGCAAATACGCGACGACCAGATTACGTGGCCTGGTGCGTTGCCTGCCAGATCATGTAGACATCGGCGCGTTCGTAATGCGAGTCCGGCTTGATCGCCGGCTGGTGCACGAAACCCGCGCTCTCGTACAGCGCGATCGCCGGGACCAGGGCGCTGTTGGTTTCGAGGAAAAGCTCGCGACCTGCACGCATGCGAAAGGCATCGATCGCGGCAGTCAGCAACAGCCGGCCGATGCCCTCGCCTTGCCGGCCTTCCTCGACCGCCATCTTGGTAAGCTCGTACATGCCGTCACCGGCGTGCATCAGGGCGCAGGTGCCGATCGCCATATCGCCATCGATGGCAAATAGCACCTCGCCACCCTCCGCAAGGATGCGGGTTTCCGGATCATCCAATACCTCGGCATCGATCGGCTCGATGCGGAAATAACGTCGCAACCAGGCTTGGTTGAGTCGCGCGAAGTCGCTGCGCCAGCGCGCGTCGTAACCCACGACTCGAATGCAAATATTTCGAGGACGGCTTCGGTTCATGCGGGTGCCTGATCGCCGGATCGGCGGCTGCAACCTGCAAGTCTAAGCCGAGTCACCGCAGCTCCCTCCAGTGCCTCCAAAAAATCAACGGAGCGACTCGCGCCGCCTCGTTGGCCACAACTCATCGTTATCGGAGTGCGCGATCAGCCGCCGCGCTTCTTCGTTCCGTCCGGTGTACCGCCTTCAGCCGTTGGCGTCTTCGCCTGGTTCGCCGCGAACCATGCACGGTATTCGTCCGGGGTCAGCTCGCCGTTCTTGTCGGCATCGGCCTCGCTGAACACCTTCGCCAAGGTCGGCATCGCCGCGGCCTCGCTGGCACTCAGATTGCCATTGCCATCGCTGTCCAAATCCGCCCAATTCCTTTCACCGGTTTGAGGTGCCGGTTGCTGGGCAGTCGACGCGGCCTGCGCTTCGCTGGTCGGCGGGGTCTGTGCGGTGGCGTCAACGCTGGACTTGGCCTGGTCGTGGGCGGCATCCATCTGCCGGGTCGCAGTGGCATCGTCGGTCGTGGTCGTCGTGGGCGGCGCGCTCTGCGCAAAAGCCAGTGGAGCCGCAAGCGCGAGCGATGCCGAAACAAGCAGGAGGGTGGAAAGGTTCGGGTTCTTCATGGAGTGACCTCTTGGATTCGTTCCTTGGGGGGATGAACGAGCCTCGGAATACGCCGAGACACAGTCTCGCCGCCTGCATTGCAGAGTCAGCCGGGAAAGCGCTTCACCCAGTGAATCGATCAGGCGGCCCGCACACACTGCTCGCCCCCGACTGAACCGCATCGCGCACGCGAACGTTATGGAAACGTTGGCTTAACCCGCTCGAGCGCGATTCGTGCTGGGCGTGCTAGCTTGCGCCCTGTTCATGTGGAACTGGACCGATGGCCGACTCGTCACTGGATCATGCCCGCAACACGGTCATTGCCTTCCTCGAAGGCGTCGCTCGCGGCGATGTCGATGATGCCTTCGCTCGCCATGCAAGCGACGACTTCCGCCACCACAACCCGTGGTTCGCGCAGGATCGGGAGTCGCTGCGCGAGGCGATGAAGACCAGCGCCACTGCAGAACCCGGCAAGCGCTTCAAGGTGCAACAGGCCATCGCCGAAGGCGACCGGGTGATGGTGTTCTCGCGACTCACGCGACCGCAAGGAAAGGTGCATGCCGTGGTGCATATCGCACGGATGAGTGAAGGACGCATTGCGGAGATGTGGGACATCGGGCAGGAAGTACCTGCGGATTCGCCGAACGTGCTCGGGATGTTCTAGGGGTTCAGCGCAACGCGACGGCCAGGGGCTCAATATCCGCCGTGCCGCGCGGACGCACCACGCGCGCGACTTCCACACCATCACGCATCAACACCAGCGTCGGCCACAACTTCACCCTGAAACTGCGGCCGAGCGGGCGGCCGCGTCCATCCTCCACCCGGACGTGCTGCAGCGAAGGATGCGCGGCCACCAAGGCATCCACGCTCGCCCGCGCCGCCATGCAATGACCGCACCAATCGGTTCCGAAATCGAGCAGCACCTCGCCGCTCGCGGCATCGACCTCTTCGCGGGTCAGCGTTTCAGGCGCGTAGGGCTGCCCCATCGATCAACCACACTTGCTGTAACCGCAGTTGAGGCAGGTTGCGCAGCCGTCCATCAGCACCAGAGCCTTGGTGCTGCACTTGTGGCACATGGTGGCGGTGGGCGGGAACGACACGCCCTCGCCGGTCACTTCGATCACTTCCTCGTCGCGCCCTTCGGCGGTGGTGCGATCGGCCGGCGGGCTCGGTTCAGCGTTTTTTTTTGAGCCGTTCTGCTGTTCTTCGTAGGCGCGGCGCTTCTCGGCGATCAGCGCGCGCTGGTGCTCGCTCATCTCCGTATCGCGCAGCATGCCGATGGTCTTGAGGTGGTCCTCGACGATCGAGCCAAGCTCGGCCACCAGCGACGGCATGTAGACGCCACCGGCCTTGAAGTAGCCGCCCTTCGGGTCGAACACCGCCTTCATTTCCTCGACCAGGAAGGTGACGTCGCTGCCCTTGCGGAACACCGCGGACATGATCCGGGTGAGCGCGACGATCCACTGGAAGTGCTCCATCGACTTGGAGTTGATGAAGACCTCGAACGGACGACGCTGCTCGTGGTCGGTACCGGCGTTGAGCACGATATCGTTGATGGTCACGTACATCGCGTGCTCGACCAATGGCGACTTGATCTTGTAGGTGGAGCCGATCAGCACCTCGGGGCGCTCGATCTTCTCGTGCATCTGGATGACGTTGTCCGCCACCGACTCGGCCTCGACCGTTTCGCGCGCCACGCTCGCGCCCTTGTCGGCCGGCTGCGCCTCGCGCGCCTTGTCCTCGGGGGTGACCACTGCGTAGCCCTTGATTTTCCTGTCGATCTTGACGGCCATGATGTCCTTGCCTGGATGTTGCGATTGATGCGTGGGTGTATGTCAGGTGGATGCGCACCGCCGTCGCGCACGACGACGGCGGG
>JAEWNY010000099.1 GCA_023461075.1 Pseudomonadota bacterium
TGCGCTGGCCGCCGAAATCTCGCGCAGCGGCCATGTCGCATTCGCGATCGACTTCCACTCCACCTTCCGCGACGTCCTCTACACCGTGACCGAGGATCCCTCGCGCATCGAGGGCGGGCTGATGCACGGCTGGATCGCGGCCATGCAGGCGCGTTTTCCAGACCGCATCGATGAGCGCCCTTCGGCGGCCTCCAGCACGGTATTCAAGAACTGGACATATTGTCGCCACGGCGCGCCGACCGTGACCTACGAAGTCGGCGACACCACGCCGGATGCCCTGCTGGCGGAGGTGTCGCGGCAGGCTGCGGAACTGCTGATGGCGCTAATGCGCACACCGCGGCCTGCGCCGGCACCTGCCAACTGCGCGGTGCCGGCTGCCAGCTGACCGCCGCCGCGACCGCTTCGCGCGGCATTGAAGCGTCCTCGTTGATTCGATCCAGTTGAAAGTAGAGTTCCCACCAAGGAGCTCTGCATGAAGAACTTCACCGAGGAACAGATCGTCCGGATCCTCAAGGAAGTCGAAGCGGGTGCAAAGGTCGTCGAGACCTGCCGTAAGCGCGGCATCAGCTAGGCGACGCATTACGCCTGGAAATCGAAGTACGCCGGGCTTGAAGTGTCGCAACTGCGGCACCTCAAGGATGTCGAGACCGAGTTGGCCCGACTCAAGCGGATGTACGCAGACTTGGCGCTGGAACACCATGCGTCGAAGGACGTGCTGTCGCGAAAAGGCTGAGCCAGCCGCAGCGGCTCGACCTGAGCCTCGCGATGCAAACGAGCTACGGCCTTAGTGCCCGGCGCGCGGATCGGGTGCTTTGGACCGCCCAGCCTTTCGTAGACAGCCAGAGGCCATAATCCATGGCAACAGCAGAGGTGTCTATGAGCAACAAGCAGTACACGGATGAGTTCCGGGCCGAAGCGGTGAAGCAGGTACTCGAACGCGGCTTCACGGTGGTGGATATGGCCGCGCGTATCGGGCTCCCCAAGCACACGCTGTACGACTGGGTGCAGAAAACGAAGGCCGGCAGGCCGGCTGCAGGTTCCGCGCCGGCGGAGACTGACTCGGCTGAGGTGCGCCGCCTCAAGGCCGAGCTGCGGCGCGTGACCGAGGAGCGCGACATTCTAAACAAAACCGGACGAGTCCGATGCCTCGGCATTTGCGTGGGCCATTACTCATCATCCCGTACGGCTCTGTGACATAAAAATCCAGAGTGTTAAGCGATGTCAATAGACGTGGAGCGTGATCAAAGCAAATGACTGGTAATTCTTTCTGATTTTTCTTTACATAAAATCAATATCTTACACAACACATTGAGCAAAAATAGACTATTAACATCGTTCAATGTTGATGTTGAGCACTGGCTTCCGAAGCCATTGGTCGGGGGTTCGAATCCCTCCGGGCGCGCCATCTTTCGATGTCGCTTCGTCGTGATTTCCGGCCCGTCGCAGCGCGACGGGCGTTCACACCGCCACGCGCCAGTGGCGCGCAAGCGGCGGTGTTTCACCCCTCCGGGCGCGCCATCTTTCCTTGTTTTCAGCTGGCGCGCAGCGTGACGCCATCCAGCGCCGGCGCACGCAGGCGCGGCAGATCGGTGCCTGCGACTTCGCCGAACGCATCGCCGCTGTTCCATTCGCGGGTGGCCTCTTGCAGTTCTTCCTGGGTGCGGGCGACGAAGTTCCACCACAGCAGGACTTCCTCGCCGAAGGGTTCGCCACCGATCAGCAAGAGGCGCATCGGCGCATCACTGGCGATATCGAGCGCCTCGCGCTGCATCCCGAGGTAGAGCAACTGTCCGGGCACGATGCGCTGGCCAGCGACATCGACCGCGCCTTCCAGGCACATCAGCGCATGTTCGAATGAAGGCTCCAGCGGCAACGACGTGCGCGCGGCCGCCTCGCAGCGGATGTCGATGCCGACCATCGGCGAGTACACGCGCGGCGGAGCGACCTCGCCCAGCGCCTCGCCGACCAGCACGGTGCAGGTGAAGCCATCGCACTGGACCTGCGGCAGCTGCGGATGGTGTTCGAAAGACGGTTCGATGTGACGCGCCTGGTCCGGCAAGGCGATCCACAGCTGCGCGGTGTGCACGCGGCCCGCGCGATCGGTCGGCGAGACTTCGGCATGGCTGATGCCGCGTCCGGCGGTCATCAGGTTCACCTGTCCCGGCCGCAGCATCTGCCGATAGCCAAGGCTGTCGAGATGCTCGATCTCTCCCTCGATCATCCAGGTGAAAGTCTGCAGGCCGATGTGCGGGTGCGGGCCGACCGCGAGCCCCTCGCCCGGCGCGTAGTCGAGCGGGCCGGCATGGTCGAGGAAGCACCACGCACCGACCATCCGCCGCGGCTTGCCGGGCAACGCACGGCGGACCTCCAGCGCGCCGCCGATCGTGCCGCGTCGCGCTTCGGAAATCTCCAGCACCGGTTGGCCGGCGCAGTCGGCACCGTCATCCGAATCGGACGGCGCGGCCTCGGGGGTGCGATTGGTCATCGCGTGTACTCCACTGGATCAATGGCCGACGGTGCCTCATCCGGGGTGACGGTCCGGCGATGCCGTGACATCGCCTGCCACCCGCTCACGCCATGCGGCCGAACTTGCCGCTGTTGAAATCGCGCACGGCCTCGGCGATCTCGGCCTGGCTGTTCATCACGAACGGCCCGTAGCCCACCACCGGCTCGTCGATCGGCTCGCCGGCCAACACCAGCAGCTTGACATCGCTGTTGGCTTCGATGTGCAGGCCGGTGCCGACGGTGGAAAGCGTCGCCACCTGTGCCTCGCGCAACACCGCATCGCCATTGACCTCGACGGTACCGGCCAGCACGACGACCAGTGTCGTCCAGCCTTCGGGCTGGTCCAGGGTCGCGGTCTTGCCGGCAGCCAGGCGAACATCCCAGACATTGATCGGGCTGAAGGTGCGTGCCGGGCCCTTGCCACCCGAGAATTCGCCGGCGATCACCCGAACCTTGCCTGCATCGTCAGGCAGCGGCGTCACCGGGATGTCGCCATCGACGATCGCCTGATAGCCGGGGGCGGCCATCTTGTCCTTGCCCGGCAGGTTGACCCAGAGCTGGACCATCTCGAACGCACCGCCCTCGCGGCTGTAGCGTTCGGAATGGAACTCCTCGTGCAGGATGCCGCCGCCGGCGGTCATCCACTGTACGTCGCCGGCGCCGATCACGCCGCCGTTGCCGGTGGAATCGCGATGCTCGACCTCGCCCGCGTAAACAATGGTGACGGTCTCGAAGCCGCGATGCGGATGCTTGCCCACCCCGCGGCGGTAGCCGCTATTCGGCTGGAACTCGGCCGGCGCCGCGTAGTCGAGCAGCAGGAACGGGCTGCGCTCGGCCACACCCGCACCGCTGTAGCCAAACATCCCGTGCACCGGGAAGCCATCGCCGACCCAGTGCCGGTCGGGGGCGGACGTGACACCCAGCACGCGCTTCATCGAAACCATGATCGTCTCCTCGACAGCACATCAATGCACCGGAAGATGGGGGGCCGGATAGGCGAAACAAAGCCTTGCGGATCATCCACAGCATCCCACCGATCGAACGATGCAGGGGCTTGCCGGTGCGCTGCTACGCTTTGCCGATGGGATACGAACGATTCGAAACCCCGCCCGATGCCGCACCGGACTGGCGCCGCAAGTTGGGGGCCTACCTGCGACTGATGCGCGCCGACCGTCCGATCGGCTGGCTGCTGCTGCTGTGGCCGACCTGGTGGGGACTTTGGGTGGCGTCCGGCGGCCTGCCGAACTGGCACCACCTGATCGTCTTCACCCTTGGCGTCTGGCTGACCCGCGCCGCCGGCTGCGTGATCAACGATTACGCGGACCGCTGGCTGGATGGCCAGGTCGAACGTACGCGGGGCCGCCCGCTGGTGACCGGCGAAGTCAGCGGACGCGAGGCGCTGGTGCTGTTCTTGGTGTTGATGTTGCTTGCGTTCGCGCTGGTGCTGACGCTCAACAGGCTGGCGATCTGGATGAGCGTCATCGGCGTGCTGCTGGCCGCCAGCTATCCGTTCCTCAAGCGCCATACCTACTTGCCGCAGGTGTACCTCGGCATGGCGTTCGGGTGGGGCATCCCGATGGCGTTCGCGGCGATCCAGGGCACCGTGCCGGCGGTGGCGTGGCTGCTCTACATCGGCAACATCCTCTGGGCCACCGCCTACGACACCTGGTACGCGATGGTCGATCGCGAGGACGACCTGCGGATGGGTGCGAAATCGACCGCGATCCTGTTCGGCGAACTGGATCTCGTCGCGCAGGGCGTGTTGTATGCGGCGATGTTCCTCGCGCTCGCGCTGGCCGGGCAACGCGCCGGACTCGGCATCTTCTACTGGCTTGGGCTGGCCATCGCTGCCGCGCTGGTGGCGTGGCAATTCCAGCACGCGAAATCGCGCGAGCGAGCGGCCTGCTTCCGCGCCTTCCTGCACAACAATTGGGTGGGAGTGGCGATCTTCGCCGGCATCGCCGCGCATTACGCGCTCGGCGACTGAGCTCAGGCCACCCGCGCGCAGACCCAGGCATCCACGCGTGCGACGCCGGCGGCTCGCAGGGTGGATGCCGCCGCTTCCAGCGTGGCGCCGGTGGTCATCACGTCATCGATCAGCACCACATGGGCGGGCACCACGCGCTTGGCATCCACGAGAAACGCGCCGCGCAGGTTGTAATGACGCTTGGTCTTATCGAGCCGCGACTGGGCGCGTGTCTGCTTTGGCCGCGTGAGCAGGCGCGCATCCATCGCCAACCCCAGGCGTCGCGCCAAAGGCCGTGCCAGCTCCAGTGCCTGGTTGTAGCCGCGCTGTTGCAAGCGCCGACGGTGCAGCGGGATCGGTACCAGCACGGCATCGGCCGCATGGTCGGCGGCATTGCTCAGGGCATCGGCCATGAGTCCGGACAGCAACCTTCCCGCCGCCAATGATTGGTGGAACTTGAACATCGGCAACAGGCGGTCGAGCGGTGCGGCATAGACGAATGCCGCCTCGACATGTCCCAGCAGTGAGGGCCGTCCGAGGCAGGCTCCGCAGGTCTGGCCGGCATCGTTCACGGGCAAGGGCAGTGCGCAGCGCCGGCAGGCATGGCGGTTCCATGGCAGGGCATCGCAACAGGCACGGCAGAGGTCACGATCGGCGAATGCATCGCCAGCCATCCCGCACGCCAGGCAGGTCGGCGGCCAGCAGGTTCGCACCAGGCCGTCAACCCAATCTCGCAGCCTCAAGTTGACAGCCTCTCCCATGCCCAACAGACTGCCGGCCTGCCCCTGCCCGGTCTGTCGGAAATGCCTGATTCCTCCATCGTCCCTGCCCCCGTCCGCCACGACTGGACGCGCGATGAAGTCGCGGCGCTGTTCGCATTGCCGTTCACCGACCTGCTGTTCCGCGCCGCCAGCGTGCATCGCGCGAACTTCAATGCCGATGAAGTGCAGGTCTCGACCCTGCTCTCGGTCAAGACCGGCGGCTGCCAGGAGGATTGCGGTTATTGCCCGCAGGCGCAGCGTTACCACACCGGCGTGGGCGCGACCAAGCTGATGAGTTGCGATGCGGTACTGGACAAGGCGCGTGCCGCGAAAGCCGCGGGTGCCTCGCGCTTCTGCATGGGTGCGGCCTGGCGCTCGCCCAAGGACCGCGACATCCCCAAGGTGGCAGAGATGATCGCCGGGGTGAAGGCGCTCGGCCTTGAGACCTGCGCGACGCTCGGCATGCTGAGTGATGCACAGGCGCAGGCATTGAAGGACGCCGGCCTCGACTACTACAACCACAACCTCGATACCGCGCCGGATTTCTACGGCGATGTCATCACCACCCGGGAATACCAGGACCGGCTCGACACGCTCTCGCATGTGCGCGATGCGGGCCTGAAGACCTGCTGCGGCGGCATCGTCGGCATGGGCGAATCGCGCGAGCAGCGCGCCGGCCTGCTGCACACGCTGGCGACGCTGCCGGCACATCCGGATTCGGTGCCGATCAACCGGCTGGTGCGGGTGGCCGGAACCCCGCTGGCGGAAGAGAAGGAACTCGATCCGTTCGAGTTCGTGCGCACCATTGCGGTCGCCCGCATCGTCATGCCCAAGTCGATGGTGCGGCTGTCGGCCGGCCGCGAAACGATGAGCGACGAACTGCAGGCCTTGTGCTTCCTGTCCGGCGCCAACTCGATCTTCCACGGCGAGAAGCTGCTGACCACCGGCAACCCCGACACGGCCAAGGACGATGCGTTGTTCGCGCGGCTGGGCCTGAAGCCGATGCCGATGGCCGCTGCGGACATTGATCCGTGCAGCGACACCGTGCACGCCGACATCGTCCAAGCCGCGCGCGAGGCTGCCGCTGCATGAACCTGCGCCCGTCGCTGCGCGAGAGGATCGCCGCCGCGCGCGGGCAGCGTGAGGACCGCCGCCGTCGCCGCCAACGGCAATCGATCCAGCGCCGTGATGGCATGCGCGTGGAGATCGATGGCCGCTGGCTGACCAACTTCAGCAGCAACGATTATCTCGGCCTGTCGCAGCATTTTTCGGTGGTCGGCGCCCTGCAGGACGAGGCCGCGCGCTCGGGCGCGGGGGGGGTCTCGTCGCACCTGGTCTGCGGCCACCTGAGCGTGCACGACGCGCTGGAGAAGGAAGTCGCGGACTGGTTGCAGGTGCCGGCGGCGCTGACCTTTTCCAGCGGCTGGATGGGCAATCTGGCGGTGGTGCAGTCGCTGCTGGGCGAAGGCGATGTCTGCGTGCAGGATCGGCTCAACCACGCCAGCCTGATCGATGCCGCACGGCTGGCCGGCTGCCACCTGCGCCGCTATCCGCACAGGGATGTCGAAGGCGCTTTGCGCCAGTTGCGCACCCAACCCGAGGGTGCGGCGATGATCGCGACCGACGGCGTCTTCAGCATGGATGGCGACATCGCGCCCTTGCGCGATCTGGCGCTGGCCGCGCACGTGCAACACGCACTCCTGTATGTCGATGATGCGCACGGCGCGGGCGTGGTCGGCCCGGAAGGCCGCGGCAGCGTCGCCGCCGCGCGACTGACCGCCAGGGAAGTGCCGCTGCAACTGGTCACGCTGGGCAAGGCGCTGGGCGGTTTCGGCGCACTGGTGGCCGGCGATGCCGATTACATCGCCCACCTGTCGGAAACCGCGCGCCCTTACATCTACACCACCGCGCTGCCGCCGGCGCTGGCGGCCGCTTCGCTGGCCGCGGTCCGTTTGGCACGACGCGAACACTGGCGCCGCGAGAAACTTCTGGCACTCACCCTGCGCTTCCGCAGTGCCGCGCTGCGCCAGGGCTTCGAGTTGATGGACTCCGACACGCCGATCCAGCCGTTGCTCTGCGGCAGTGCGGCGCATGCGCTGGCGATGGCCGATGCCTTGCGCGACGAGGGCTTCCTCGCCATCGCCATCCGCCCGCCCACCGTGCCGGAGAACAGCGCGCGCCTGCGCATCACGTTGTCCGCGCTCCACACGCCCGAAGACATCGATGCATTGGTGCAGGGGCTGTGCCGCGCCCGCGACGAAACCCGCCGCCGCGTCGGCAGCGCTCCGTGACCTCGAACCCCACCCATGGCCACATCGCCCTGGTCGCGGTGCTGCTCGGTCTCGCCTCGGCGCTGTTCTTCACCCTGACCTATGTCTTGAACCGGGCCAGCGCCAATGCCGGCGGCCACTGGGCGTGGACCGCCAGCCTGCGCTATCTCATCACCCTGCCGCTGATGATCCCGCTGATGCGCGGCCGCCTGCGTCCGTTGTGGGCGGCGATGCGCGCGCACCCGTGGGCATGGCTCGGCTGCAGCGCGATTGGTTTCGTCCTGTTCTATGCGTTGCTGGCCTTCGCGGCGGACAGCGGGCCGTCCTGGCTCATCGCCGGCAGCTTCCAGTTCACGGTGATCGCCGGGATGCTGGTCGCGCCCTTCATCTATCGCGATGCCCGGCGCAAGGTGCCGTTCGCGGCATTCGCGATCGGCCTCTTGATCTTCTCCGGGGTGATGCTGATGCAGATCGCCCACGCCGATGGCGGGCTGGATCGTGGCGCCTGGATCGCGCTCATCTGCGTGCTGGGCTCGGCGATCGCCTATCCGCTCGGCAACCGCTTGCTGTTGCTGCATCTGGAAAAAACCGGCGAGCAGCTCGACGCCACCCAGCGCGTGTTCGGCATGACCCTCGCCAGCCAGCCGCTGTGGTGGCTGGTCGCAGCCTACGCCGCCTCGCGCGCGGGATTGCCGCCGATGTCGCAGGTGGCGCTGGCCGCTGGCGTGGCGCTGTCGGCCGGCATCATTGCCACCATCCTGTTCTTCAAGGCAACCGGGCTTGTGCGCGACAACCCGACGGCACTGGCCGCAGCCGAGGCGATGCAGGCCGCGGAATTGATCTTTGCGTCGATGCTCGGGGTGTTGTTCCTGAACGAAGCGTGGCCGCGCGGTGGTGCCCTCGTCGGCGGCGCGATGATCATCGTCGGCATCGTGCTGTTTGCCTGGATCGCTTCACGCCCGCGGGCGGAGGATCCGCGCGAGGTGCAGGCGATGCGGTCGGAGCACGGCGCATGAGTTTGCACATCGAACAACTCGGCCACGGACCGGATGTGGTCCTGCTGCATGGCTGGGCGATGCACGGCGGCGTGTTCGCGCCCCTGGTCGAACGCTTGCGCGATCGATGCACCTTGCATGTCGTCGACCTGCCCGGCCACGGCCTGTCCCACGATGCCGACGTACCGCTGGCGCTGGATGCCTGCGTAGATGCGATCGCCGACCTCGTGCCCGACGATGCGCTCTGGTGCGGCTGGTCGCTCGGTGGACTCGTCGCGCTGCGAGCCGCGCAGCGCAAGGTGCCGATGCGCGCACTGGCGATGCTCTGCGCCTCGCCCTGCTTCGTGCGCCGCGAGGACTGGCGCTGGGGCATGTCGGCGGAGATTTTCCGCGACTTCGCCGAGGGCCTGCGCAGCGACTGGCGCGGCACGCTCGATCGCTTCCTCGCGCTCGAAGCGTTCGGCTCGGACCATGCGAAGGAAGAACTGCGCAGCCTGCGCGATGCGTTGTTCGCGCGCGGAGAGCCGGCCGCATCGGTATTGGCCGACGGCCTTGAACTGCTCGAATCCAGCGACCTTCGCGATGCCTTGCCGGTGCTGTCCGCCCACTCGCTTTGGATTGCCGGACGCCGCGACCGCCTGGTCGATCCGCGCGCGATGGCCGAAGCCGCATCGCTCGCGCCGGGCGCGTCACACGTGGTCATCGAACACGCCGGCCACGCGCCCTTCCTGACCCATGCCGATGCGGTCGCCACGGCGCTGCTGCCTGTGCTCGATTCGCGCACGCGTGGTGGCGCATGAACGGCTCCGACGAACGTCTTTTCGACAGCCGCCAGGTGCGCCGCGCGTTCGGCCGCGCCGCCGCCGGCTACGACCGCGCATCGCCGATCCAGCGCGAGATCGAATCGCGGCTGCTTGAATCGCTCGATCACTGGACGATCCGCCATGGCGATGACGCACCCGGCGTCGTCGTCGATGTCGGCTGCGGGCCGGCGCGCGCCGCCCACGCCCTGCGTGCGCGCTGGCCGAAGGCGCGGGTGATCGCCATCGATGCCGCGCTACCGATGTTGCACGCGGCAGAAACGAACACGCGTGGCCATTTCCTGCGCCAGCGCGAGATCGCGCGCGTCGCCGGTGACCTGCGCATGCTGCCATTGGCATCCGACAGCGTGGATCTGCTGTTCTGCAACCTCGCGCTGCAATGGATCGAGGACCTGCCGGCGGCGTTCGCCGAGTTCCGCCGGGTGATGCGCCCGGGCGGCCTGTTGCTGGCCACGACCTTTGGCAGCCAGACGCTGATCAACCTGCGCGAGGCGTTCGAGGCCGCGGATGCCGTCCCGCACGTCAGCCCGTTCACCGCGATCGCGCCCTTCGGTGATGCGCTGGTGGCGGCCGGTTTCCGCGAGCCGGTCCTCGACCGCGATGTCTTCATCGAACACAAATCGGACTTTGCCGACATCCTCAAGGCTCTTCGTGCGATGGGCGCCACCAACGCCCTGCATGCGCGTCGCCATGCATTGTCCGGACGCAGCCGTTTCAGTGCCGCCGAAGCCGCGCACGCGCGCGAAGAACGCGGCTACCCGATGCGTTGGGAAGCGATCTACGCGCAGGCCTGGGCGCCGGAGCCGGGCACGCCGATGCGCGATGCGGGAGGCGAGACCGCCCATGTGCCGCTCGCGCGCATTCCGATCCGCCGACGCGGCTGATCACGGAGCCGCTGACGTTTCGATAGCGACCGGCGCGGTTCATCCGGCCCCGCCTACACTCCGGGCAACCCTTGAGGAGTCAAGCCATGACGCCACGCACCTTGGCCATGCTGCTCACCACAGCGATGTGCTTCGCGGTCGCACCCGCCACGTCACTGGCGCAGACAAGCGGCTCGCTCGCGACGCAGGCGGATGCGCTCTTGCGCAGCGCCAGCGAGTCTTCGCTCGATCGCCTGTTCCAGTCGGTGCACGGGCTGTCCAGGACGCCGGAGGACTCGGCGCGGCTGTGTCGTGCATTGGCCTCGCCCGACCGCGGCAGTGCCGATACCTGGCTCGCCCTGGCGCAGCAGATATCCCCCGGCAATCGCGATGCGCTGACTGGCGCCCTGGGTGATGTCGCGCTGTCCGGCTGGCAAGGCCGGCCTGCGGCGTTCAACGAAGAAGAGGCGCGCAAGTCCCTGCGCCAGGCCGGCGTGCGCGCGGCGATATTGAACGAAGGTTTCAGTGTCGGCGCCTTGACCGCCGATGCCACGATCCCTAGCGATGCGGAAGCCGACGCCCTGCGTTGCCAGTCGCTCGGTTGGCTGCTGGATGCGGTGGCCAGTCAGCCGCAGGCCGAGCGCGCGGCGATCACCCGCCTGTTGCTGCGCGACGGGATGGCATCGCTGCTGCAGAGCTCGACGGCATCGACACCACCCGGAACATGACGCGATCGTGATAGGGCTCGCCGAGCTGGACCGCTTCCAGCCCGCGCGCGCCCAAGGCCGCCCGCACGTCGGGCCAGGCCTCCAGCTTGCAGATCCACACCGCGTGGCGGTCATTGGTGGATTCGCCGATCTCGATGTCGATGTACTCGTCGTAATCGGGGTTGAAGCGCGCCTTCGGATGCGGCAATTGCGCGATCTTCTCAACCTGCACGCCACGGCCCAGATGCAGGTGCAGGCCGTAGCGCGGGCTGTCATCGACGAACACGATCTTGCGGGTGGACGCGTCGTTGCGCTGCGCCACTTCGCGCGCCCATGCGCTGGCGTCCTTTTCGCTGGGCAAGCCGGCGGCGGCCAGTTTCAGGCCCAACAGGAGCAGCGCCCATCCCGCCAACCATGGCCAATGCGGCAACGCCTTGCCTGACTCGCGGCGATGGCGGGCGATGAGCAGGGCGATCGGCGCGAACAGCGGCAGCAGGTACAACGGCAACCGCGACTTCGCCAGGCAGAACACCAGCAAGGGCAATAGCAGCCACAGCCATGGCAGCAGATGCGAGGCATCCGTGGCGCGCGCCTGCTTGCGCCGCCACCGGCGCAGACGCGAAGGGAGCTGGCCAAGGACCACGAGGAAATCCCGGGTCCAGGGCAGCGTTCCCACCAGCAAGGTGGGCAGGTAGACCTTCAGCCAGCCATACCACTCGCCGTTGCGGCCGAACTCGTTGGTGGCGACGCGGTTCACCACCTCGTCGCCGATGAAATAGGCCAGCAAGCCGGGATTGCCAATGACGACGGCGAGGTACCACGGCAGCGCCAAGGCGAGGAACAGCAGCAGTCCGGTCCAGCGGAACAGCCGTTGCCGGCCCTGCAAACCGGTGAGTGCATCGAAGCCGGTCATCACCAGCAACGGTAGCAAGGCCGGCGGCCCCTTGGTCAGGAACGCAAGCGCCGTCCCGCACCAGGTCAGCAGCAGCCAGCGCCGCGAAGACGCGGGCGGGCCGAAGCGGGCTTCGACGAAGCCCCACATCGCCAGCAACTCGAAGCAGGACAGCAAGGAATCGGTGGTGACCAACTGCGAGGCTGCGAACGGCAGCAACATCGTCGCGAAGACCACGGCCGCCTCGTCCTCGCTGCCGGGCTGCAGGCGCCGGGCAGTGCGCCAGACCAGGAACACGCAGGCGAGCCAGGCCAGCGCGGAGGGCAAGCGCGCGGCCCAGGTATTGATGCCGAACGCCGCGAACGACGAAGCCAATGCCCAATAGGTCAGCGGCGGCTTGGTCCAGTGCCCGACTTCGTAGTTGCGCTTGGGATTGAGCCAGTCGCCGCTGTCGAGCATGTTGAGCGCGACGTTGGTGTAGCGGCCCTCATCCGGGTCCCAGAGTCCGCGCGTGCCGAGGAAGGCGAACGCAAGCGCCAGCGCGCCGAGCAGGATCAGCCATCGACGGCGTGCTGCAGCAGGTTCATTCATGCGGGACCCAACCGATCGCGCAGGAATATCCATCGGCATGAGTCAACGCAGAAGATCGGGAAGCGCGGCGAAATCGACATTGCCGCCGGACAGGATGATGCCGACCTGTTGGCCCGCGAAGCGTTGGCGATGCCTCAACAGTACCGCCAGCCCGACCGCCGCGGATGGCTCGATCACCTGCTTGAGATGCAGCCAGATGAGTTTGAGCGCGGCGCGGATCTCGGCTTCACTTGCCAGCAGGATGCCGTCGGCATCGCGTGCGATCAGGCGGAAGGTGCGCGGCGACAGATGGCCGCGCAGGCCGTCGCAGATCGTGGCCGGGACGCGGTCGGTGATCGCGTGGCCGGCGGCGAGTGAATCGTGTGCATCGCGCGCGGCTTCCGGCTCGGCGCCCCAGACCTGGGTGCGCGGCGAGCGCGCACGCACCGCGAGGGCGGTTCCCGACAGCAGGCCACCGCCACCGACCGGCGCCAGCAGCGCATCGAGCGGCGGCGTGCAGGCCAGCAGTTCCAGCGCCGCGGTGCCCTGCCCGGCGATCACGTGCGGATCGTCGAAGGGGTGGATGAGTCGTGCACCGCTCTCGGCGATCACTTGGGCGACGGCGGCATCGCGTGCGCGCATGTTGGGCGCACAGCGGATGATGCGCGCGCCATGGCCTGCGATGTTGTCCAGCTTCACCTGCGGCGCGCCTTCTGGCACCACCACGGTCGCTGGGATGCCGCGCAAGCGGCAGGCCAGCGCGATCGCCGCGCCATGGTTGCCGGAACTCTGGGTGGCGACGCCGCGCGACGCCGCGGCATCATCCAGCGCGAACACCGCATTGCAGGCGCCACGGAACTTGAAGGCACCCGCCCGCTGGAGGTTCTCGCACTTGAAGTGCAGCGATGCGCCGGCCAACGCGTCCAGCGCATCGCTGCGCAGGACCGGGGTGATGGCGGCATGCGGACGGATGCGCGCGGCGGCATCGAGCAGATCGGTGAACAACGGTTCGTTGGGCTGGCCGGCTTCCATCCGCGCAGGCTACTCCAAGGCGGCAGTCTCCAACGAAGCGTCCTTGCATGAACGCTTCATCACCGGAACCGGGCAAGTCGCCGCGTTCAGCGGAAAATTAAGGGGCGATTCAATCGGTCCGGCCCACTGTGGGTCCATGTTCCACGGGGGATTCATCATGATCCGCAAGACTTTGCTTGGCGCCGGCATCCTTGGCTCGGCACTTTTCCTCACCGGCTGCATGACGCCCTATGTCAGCGGCAGCGTAGGCACCCGCGTCGGCAGCGGCGGCTACATCAGCGGCAGCGTCGGCGGCTATCCCTATGGCTACGGCGGCTACAACCGCTATAACCGCTACGGCAGCGGGTCGGTATACGGCTACGATCGTTACGGCCGGCCGATTTACCGCCTGCCCGATGGTCGTCTGGTCACCGGCGGCAACTATGGCTACAACACCTACGACCGATACTACGGCTATCCGTCCGGTGGCTATGGCTACCCCTCCTACGGCTATCCCGGCGGGGGCTATTACCGCTATCCGGGTAACGGCTATCCGGGCTATCGGACGCCACCGCGCCCGTATCGGCCGCCGGTGGTCAGGCCGCGCCCGAACGACAATGGTGGCATCGGTCCGCGTCCCGGCGGCGACAGCGGGGTGCCGGCCCGGCCGGTCACCCGTCGCGATACGGGCGGCACCTCCGGTGGCAACATCCTGCGTCAGGCGCGGGAGCGCGCCCGCGACAGGCAGGAAGCGGAGCGCTGATTCACAGACCAGGCAATTGACGCTTGCGCGGCGCCGGCAAGCGGGGCAAGCTACACCCGCGACGCCCGCCCGAGGAATATACGGATCCCCCCTGTTCCGTCCTCGTGCGGGCGTTGCGCTTTTGGGCGCTCCGCCTCGGCAAGCCCTGAAAAAATGAGGGGCCGGACGTCCCCCGACATCCGACCCCTCTGCTCCCCCGAAATGTACGGTGCCGGCCCCTGCTCCAATACCGGCGGCGCTTCGCGCCTGTCATTCCGAGTGCATGGGATACAAAGCAATTGGCGTGCCAACCCGCCGAAAAAGCCGGCGAGGGGCCATAATTGCGATTCCCGTCTCAGTTGCCGGAGCGAAGAGCGTTTGGCGGTCCCGAGGCCCAGCGCTGTCATTGCCGCCAACCGATGAGGCGAGGTCAATACCTGACGCGGGGTGGCGTTTCCCATACGCCGCAGGGTTACAGGACTTCAGATCACCCATGCCATGAGCCGTCCCTTCCACCACTTCGATGTCATCGTGATCGGCGGCGGCCATGCCGGCACCGAAGCCGCGCTCGCCTCGGCGCGCGCCGGTGCGCGCACCCTGCTGCTGACCCACAACATCGAGACCGTGGGCGCGATGAGCTGCAATCCGGCGATCGGCGGGATCGGCAAGGGTCATCTGGTCCGGGAGATCGATGCCCTCGGTGGCGTGATGGCCCGTGCCGCCGATGCCGCCGGCATCCAGTGGCGCACCTTGAATGCCTCGAAAGGGCCAGCGGTGCGCGCAACGCGCGCGCAGGCCGACCGCGCGCTGTATCGCGGCTTCATCCGACGCGCGGTGGAAACGCAGGCCAACCTCACCCTGTTCCAGGCCGCGGTGGATGACCTGTTCATGGAGAACGGCCGCGTGCGTGCGGTGATCACCAATACCGGTCTGCGTTTCGACGCGCCGGCCATCGTGCTCACCGCCGGCACCTTTCTCGCCGGCAAGATCCACATCGGCGAGACCCAATACGCCGCAGGGCGGATGGGCGATCCGCCCTCGACCGCGCTCGCCAACAAATTGCGCGACGGCGCCTTCGTGGTCGATCGGCTCAAGACCGGCACGCCGCCGCGCATCGACGGGCGCACGCTCGATTACTCGGTGATGAGCGAGCAGCCCGGCGACGATCCGCGCCCGGTGTTCTCGCTCATGGGCTCGGAGGCCGGCCATCCGGCGCAAGTGAGCTGCTGGATCACCCACACGACCGAGCGCACGCACCAGATCATCCGCGACGCGCTGCATCGTTCGCCGCTGTATTCCGGCCAGATCGAAGGCATCGGCCCGCGCTATTGCCCCTCGATCGAGGACAAGGTGGTGCGTTTCGCCGAGAAGGCCAGCCACCAGATCTTCGTCGAGCCCGAAGGCCTGGGCGTGGTCGAGATCTATCCGAACGGCATCAGCACCTCGCTGCCGTTCGACGTGCAGCTCGAACTCGTCCGTTCGATCACCGGATTCGGGCAAGCGCACATCACCCGCCCCGGTTACGCCATCGAGTACGACTTCTTCGATCCGCGCGGTCTGAAGAGTTCCCTCGAAACCAAGGCGGTCGAAGGCCTGTTCTTCGCCGGCCAGATCAACGGGACCACCGGTTACGAGGAAGCGGCCGCGCAAGGCCTGCTCGCCGGGGTCAATGCGGCGCGATTCGTGCAGCAGAAGGACGCGTGGTCACCGCGTCGCGACGAGGCGTATCTGGGCGTACTGGTCGATGACCTGATCACCCAGGGCACGCTGGAGCCGTACCGCATGTTCACTTCTCGCGCGGAATACCGGCTGCAGTTGCGCGAGGACAATGCCGATGCGCGGCTGACGCCGATCGGCCGCCAACTGGGCCTGGTCGATGACGCGCGTTTCGCCGCGTTCGAGGCCAAGCGCGAAGCGGTCGAGATGGAAACCACGCGGCTCAAATCGCTGTGGGCGGCGCCGAACAATGCGCTCGGCAACGCGGTCGCCCGCGACATCGGAGTGGAAGTCAGCCGCGAAACCAGCGCGATGGATCTGCTGCGCCGGCCGGAACTCGATTACGCGACCCTGTCAAAAGTCGACGGCATCGGTCCGGCAGTCGCCGATGCCAAGGTCGCCGAGCAGGTGGAGATCGAAGCGAAATATTCCGGCTACCTCGATCGCCAGCGCGAGGAGATCGCGCGCGCGCGCCGTCACGAGGACAGCGCGATTCCAGACAGTTTCGATTACGCCGGCGTGCGCGGGCTGTCGTCGGAAGTGCTGCAGAAACTCCAGCGCGTGCGCCCGCAGACCATCGGCCAGGCGCAGCGGATTCCAGGTGTCACACCGGCCGCGGTGCAATTGTTGATCGTCCACCTGACCCGCCTGCGCCGCGAACGCGCGGCGTGAAGTCCGTCCAACCGGGCTTTCAATTTCCGCTTGAACCAACCCGCCGCCTAGGCTTCGACATTCGGTTGGTGCAGCTTGAGGTACCGATCACATCAATGCGGGTAGCCAGTTCCTGCTGCCACACGAGCAGGCTCACGGCGGTGCCCCTAGCATTGCGAGAGCGGAATCCTGCGCCGCGCTACGAGGGCGCCATTGAGAATGATCAAATGCGGAGGAAGGCCGCTCAGCGTTCCGTGCGCCAGTTCACCGAACCCTTGTTCTCGACCGTGCTCGATTCGATGGTGATGTCGAAGCCGCGGCGCAACAGGTATTTCAATGTCAGCACCTGGCCGGTGCCGAGCAGCGAGACGCCATAGCCGACATACAACCGCGGCGAGAGATACTTGCCGATGCCGAACACGCTGCCGCCGAGCGTGCTGGACTGGATCACGCCGGCATCGTCCAGGCCGATGCGGGTGAACAATTGCGAAGCCAGCATGCTGCCGCCGGCGTTCAAAGCCGCCGAGGCCGCACTGACCTGACGGCCCTCGTCGTCGCTGGCGGACGAGAGCGAGCGCCCGAGCGCGAGATAGGCCAGGGCTTCGGACTGGTCCATCGCCGGATCGGCCCAGACCTCCGCCTGCGGCGCGGTGGCGCGGCCGGTGACGCGAATGCCGGCGGTGACATTGCCCACCTCGCGTTGCGCACGGATGTCCAGCAGCGGGTTGGCGATCGGATCGTTGCTCCAGATCAGCCGCCCGGTCTCGATGTCGAGGCGCTGGCCGTAGGCGGTGTAGCGCCCATCCACGGTCAGCCTGCCATTCGCCCTCATCTCGGTGCCGGGACGCGCCAGCACGCGCAGGCTGCCGCCGAGCTGGCCATCCAGCCCGAAGCCACGCATGCGCACGTCATCGCCCAGCACCACGTTGAGGTCAAGGTCCATGCCGGTGCTGGCGGTGCGCGTCGGGTTGACCGGGTCCAGCACCACCACGTCGGATGAGCGCGCCACGCCATCATCCAGCCGCTCCAGGTCCATCTGCGCCGAGGGCACGGTCACCTGCCCGCTGACCCGCATCGGCTGGCCGGGCTGGATGCGCAAGGTGACGTTCGGGTCGACCACCGCGCGCAGGTCGCGGGTATCGGAGAGCAGCACGTTGCTGCCGCGCACGTTCAACACCACCGGCGTGTCCTGTCCGCGCCAGCCGAGCGTGCCGTCGATGTTGAGGACGCCCTCGCCCGAGCGCACGCTGCCACTCAGGCGGGCATTGCCATCTGCCTGCGCGCTCAGGCGCAGGTTGCCCTGGGTGAGCACGAGGCCATAAGCCGGCACTTCCGCGCGCAGGTTGGCAAGCGTGGCATTGCCGCCGATCGCCGGATTGCCGCGGGTGCCGGTCAGCGTGATGAGGCCGTTGACCGTGCCGGTCGGATCGACGATGTCGGGCACGAAGGCTTCCAGCCACGACAGGTCGCGCATGTCGAGGTCGATGTTGCCTGCCAGCGGCGCGAATTCGTCCCAACCGGTGTCGATGCGTGCAGCAACCCGCCCATTGCCGCTGATTCCGGTGGTGAGCGTGCCGTTGATCCGCTGCGGGTCGAAGCGCGCATCCAGCACCAGCGCGTTGTAGGTCAGCAGGCCGTCGGTGCGGCGATCACCCAGCTGCAATCCGCCCGACGCCGAGCGCACCTGCGCGGTGCCGGCCCAGCTTTCGCCGACCGGGCGCACCTGGGCGGTCAGGTCGATGCTCCCATCCAGCGTCCAGGTCTTGCCGTCCTCGCGCGGCGGCAGCCATGGCGCCGCCAAGGCCAGTGGCAAGCCATTGCCGCGGATGTCGATGCCGCGACCGGGCCATTGCCCACCGGCGCACAATTGGCCACCGCCGCTGGAAGCAAAGCATCCCTGTGTCAATGTCCAGGCACTTCCGCGCTGGGCAAAACCGAGCGGCGCCTGCAGGCGCCAGCTGGCGCCCTTCGGCGGCTGGTAATCCAGCATCGCCAACTGACCCGACCAATCCTGCCCGCGCCGCAGCGCGCTGCCGGCCAGTTGCACATTGCCCATCGCCCCGCGCGCATCGCCTTCCAGCCGCAGGTTCTCGATCGCGCCCGTGGCGTGCGCCTGCAGGGTGTCGAGGGCGATCCCGGCCTGGATGCCGCGCGCATCGATGCGCAGGTCGCCGCCGTTGCCCTGCCACGGCAGTCGGCCGCGCGCGACGACGCTGTCGGCGCGATAGTCGCCATAACGCACACCACTGCCGGTGATGTCGGCATCGATGTCGAAGGCGGTGCGCGGACCGCGCAGCTGCACCTGTCCGTTCAACACACCCGAAGCACTCGGCAGCAGGTCGTTCAACTGCAGCGGGCTGAAACGCGCATCCACATCGATGCGTTGGCCGATGTGGCCGCGCGCATCGACACGGCTGCTGCCGAGCGTCAACGCGACATCGCCGGAATATTCCTCGCCGCGCACCTGCAACTGGCCGCGACCGCCGAGCGCACGTCCGCGCAACTGGCCGCCGAGGTCGCGCACGTCGACATCCGCGCTGATGCTGTTGCGTGCATCGATCCCGCCCGACGTGTTGATCCGGCCGTTCACCGCGCCCGGCCAGTCAGGCAAGAAATAGCCGGGATCGAAGCCGGCCAGCCGCGCATCCAGCCGCCATTGGGTGGCCGGAGTGACATCGACCCGCCCGCTCGCATCCAGCCGGCCCTGCGGCATCACCGCGCGCAGGCTGTTGATGGTGAGGCCGCGTGCATCGCCCGCACCATCCAGATTGACGTCGGCGCGCTCGTTGCCGCGCTGCAACTGCGCGCGACCGATCACCGCCCAGGCCTCGCGGGTCCCGGCCACGCCGAAATCGCCGCCACCGGCGATCTGCGTGGTGCCTTGCGCATCGCGCCACCGCAGGCCACGCGCATTCGCCGCGAACTTGAACTGCGCCATCTCCTGCTTGAAAGTGCCGCTGCCGTTGAGGGTGATGCGGCCATCCAGCGCATCGATCACCAATGGCTGCGCATGCAGGGTCTGCTCGCGCAATTGCAGCTGCGAGGGCTGCACGACGACGCGGTTGTCGCCCTGCTGCCACTCGCCGCGCAGATTGGCGCTGCCGCCGACGCCATCGCCGCGGGCACTGAAGCGCATCAGCGTGCCGCCGGATTGACCGGTGAACACCGCCGGGTCGAGGCCCTCGCTGCTGGCGCGCAAAGTCCAGCGTGCATTTTCCGCAGGCTGGCCATCGGCCGGCGGACGCAGGCTGATCGTCGCGCGCAACGGCGCGGGTGCGCGGCCGCCGACGAACACGTCCATGTTGTCCAGGTCGCCGCGCGCGATCAGGCCGATGCGGCCGGCGGTGCGCCCCGCCGGTGCCGGGAACACCGCGGTGGCAGTCAAGTCGGTGGCGTAGTTGTCGCCGGGTGCGTACCGGCCATGGATGTTGAAGCGCCCACGGTCGCTCTGCACATCGACATGCTCGACCGTCAGCTGCCCGCTTTCCGCCCGCAGCCCGCCACGCAGGGTCCGGATGTCGATGGTCGGCTCGCCGGCGCTGGTCACCCGCAGGCCATTGATGCGGATGGTGTCGGCCTCGATCGCCAGCGGCGGTTCGATGCGAGGCAGCACATCCGGCCATTTCGGCAGCTCGAACGGCTTGTCCTCGCCGACGATGTCGAGCGTCGAGCCATCGACATCCAGTGCGTCCAGTCGCAGCTTGCGGCCCAGCAACGGACGGATGCTCGGATTGAGCGTGACCGTCTTTGCGGTGAACAGCGTGGTGCGCCGGTCCTTGCAGGTGGCGAAGGTCGCGTTGACCGGGCGATCCTCATCGGCGCAGGTGGCCCAGGTGAAGCGCACGCCATGCAGGCTCAAAGGGCCACTGGCCGGGCCTTCGGCCGAATCCCAGCTCAGCGAGGCATTGGCCGGCAACGCAGCCACGATCCGCGCCAGCAACACGTTGCGCCCGCCGACAGTGGTCAACAGCCACCATGCCAGCGCGGCCACCAGTACCACCAGCAGCAGGGTGCCGAGGCCGCTGCGGATCGCCACCTTGCGCTGGCGGCGGCGGCGCAGTTTTTTCAGCTCCGACAGGCGTTCTTCGCGTTGTCGCGGCGTCGCGTCATCGGCCAGCGGATCGAGCCCGTAGCGGCGATAGCGCGCGTAGCGTTCGCGCCAAGTCGGGCGCGCACCGCCGCTGCGGCTCACAGTTCCGCCCCCAATCCGAAATAGATCTGGAACGAGGAATCAGGCTCATCCAGCCCGCGCGCGATGTCGATGCGCAGCGGCCCGACCGGCGACTTCCAGCGCACGCCGACGCCGACGCCGGTACGCCAATCCGGGCGGTCATCGAACGCGGTACCGCTGTCCACGAACACCGCCGCGCCCCAGGCCGGGGTGAAGTAGCGTTCGAATTCCACGCTGGCGGTGGCCACGTTCTTGGCGCCGATCGCGAAACGCTGGCCGCGCGTGCCGCCATCCACGCGCGGTCCCACTTCGCGCCATGCGTAACCGCGGATGCTGCGGTCGCCGCCCGCGTAGAAGCGCAGGCTCGGCGGGATCTGCACCAGCGATTCGGTCCAGGTATGGCCCAGCTCGCCGCGCACCAGCAGGCGGTTGGCATCGCCCAGGCCCTTGAACCAGCGCGCGCCGACATGCGCCTGCGCGAAGCTGGCATTCGAACCCACCCCTTCCACGCCGCCACGCAGCATCAGGTTGCCGCCGAGCCCGTTGCGCGGATACAGCCGGTTGTCGACATCGACATATTCCGCGCGCAACGACGGAAAGGTATAGGTGGCATAGGTGTAGAGCGGCGCGGTGGTCGGGTCGTCGTCCTGCGCGTACTGGTAGGCCCAGCGTTCGCGCAGCGCGTGCACCGATGCGATCGCGGTCAGGTACTGGTTGACCTCGCCGCTGCGGCTGGCCACGAACTCCAGCCGGCGGGTGTCGATGTAATCGTTCTGCTCGTCGGCGGCCTGCAGGCTGGCGGTGTACCAGCCATCCAGCCAGCGGAACGCGGGGATGCGGTATTGCAAGGTAAGCGTCTTGCGTTTCTGTGCGTAATCGAGCTGGGCAAGCGCCTTGTGCCCGCGCTTGTTGAGGTAGCGGCGTTCGGCGCCCGCGGTGAAACCGGCGCCGCTGTCGGTGCCATAGGACAGGCCGAGGTTGTAGACACTGCGCTTGGCCGGAGTCAGCGTGACCTCGACCGGCACCAGGTAGTCGACCGCTTCCTGTGGCTTGGGGTTGATGTCGATGCGCGAGAAATAGTCGAGCGACACCAGCGAGCGACGCAGCCGGTCAAGGCGGCCCTGGTGGTAATACTCGCCCTCGTTCCAGTAGATCAGCTTCTCCAGCAGTTCCGGATGGATGATTTCGTTCGGCGCCTGGGTGAAGGTAACCGTGCCCATGTCGTAGCGCAGGCCGCTGTCCCAGCCCAGGTCGATGTCGGCGGCGTTCTGTGCACGCGTCACCTCGACCCGATGGGCGATGAAATCGGCATCGAAATAACCGCGTTCGGCCAGCCGGCGGGTGATCCGCGCCTTGCTCGCCTCGTACTGCGGATGGGTGAACACTTCGCCCGGTTTCGGGATGAAGGCATCGACTTCTTCCTGCAGGTAGCGGTCCTCGCCGCCCTCGTTGGTGATGCGGACGTTCTCGTTGCGCACGCGCACCGGCTCGCCCGGCTGCACGCGGATCGTGACCACCAGCGCTTCGGTCGCACCCGAGGAGCCGACATCGATCGTCGGCGAGTAGTAGCCGAACGGCTCAAGCGCTTCGCGGGTCTCTTCCTGGGCCACTTCCAGCAGGTAGTCGAGCCGGCGCCGGGTAATGGTGCGCTCGAGCGCGTCCTCCAGCGCCAGATTGACGCGGACGTTCTCGGTCATCGCCTCGTCCAGGCCCTCGATGTCGATGCGCGCGATCTTCTCGGCGCGCGCGGCAAACGGCGCGGCCAGACAGGCGCAGAGGATGACGAGGCGGGGGAGCGTCATCCGCCAAGGATAACCGCGTATCGTCAAGGTTCCGGTCACGCCAGCTGAATCATCCGCAGCGGCCGGTCACGCCCGCTCCCAATCAGCGATCGGGCCCGCGACCGACTTGAACGAAGGATGCAGCGCAGGCTTGGCCTCCCGCCATCGCGCATGTAGCGCCGGATTGCGTTGAGCCAGCTTGGCCAGCAGGTGCGACCACTCGTGCGCGAGTTGCCCTTCACTGACCTCGATCACCGCCACGTCGATGCGTGCATCCAGCTTGCTGCGGTCGAAGTTGTAGCCGCGTGCGTCGGCTTCGTCCGCCACCGCGTGCAGGTAGGCATCGATCGCAGTGAGCGACTCATCATGCGACTGGAAGCGCTGCAGCTGCGGGTGGTGGCGATAGCCCTTCGTCTTGCCGCCCAACACCTTGCGCGCAAGCAGGCCCTCGCGCCACAGCGCTACCAGACCCTGCGGGTCGAGGTGGCGCGGATGCAGCGACCACAGCCGCACCGGTCAGGCCGAGAGATGCTCGATCGCGGCCACGCTGCCAAGGCGATCGGCCAGCTTCTTCAGCAGCGCGAGGCGGTTGTCGCGCACCTGCGGGTCATCGGCATTGACCATGACCTCATCGAAGAAGGCATCGACGCTTGGGCGCAACGACGCGAGGCGCGAGAGCACGTCGACGTAATCGCGCGCGGCCAGCGTGGCATCGGTATCAGTGAGCGCGGCATGCAGCGCATCGGCCAGCACACGCTCGGCGTCCTCGATGAACAGTGCCGGATCGATGGTCGCCGGCACTTCCCCTTCCGCTTTCTTGAGGATATTGCGGATGCGCTTGTTGGCCGCGGCGAGCGCAGCGGCTTCCGGCAATTTCGCGAACACGCCGAGCGCCTTGAGGCGGGCATCGAAGTCGGAGAGGGATGCAGGCCGCAGCGCTGCGACCGCGTCGAACTGCTGCGGGCCGAAGCCGCGGTCTTCGTAGTAGCTGCGCAGGCGGTCGAGGATGAAGTCGTAGAGGTCGCCAACCTCGGCGTACTGCATGGAGACTGATGCAATTCCCGTTGCGGGATCAATGTCTGCGCCAGCCTTGATCGCACCTTTGATGGCATCCAGTTGCCTTCTGAGTTTGGCGTCAAGTTCCGCTTCTTTAACCAGATCAATCGCAGCGAAGAGCGCGCTTCCGACGTCCAGATCCACCCCACCCTCGATCAACGTCCGCGCCAACCCCAATGCATTCCTCCGCAGCGCGAACGGATCCTTGTTGCCGGTCGGCTTGAGCCCGGCGGCGAACCCGCCCGCCAGCGTGTCCAGCCGCTCGGCGATCGCCAGCACTTGCCCCAGCTTCGACGGCGCGATGTCGTCGCTGGCGTTGCGCGGCATCCAGCCTTCGTCGATCGCCGCGGAAACTTCCGCCGGCTCGCCCATCGCGCTGGCGTAGTGGCGGCCGGCAATGCCCTGCAGTTCCGGGAACTCATTGACCATGCGGGATTGCAGGTCCGCCTTGGACAGTTCCGCCGCGCGTCGCGCCAACGCCGCATCCACCCCCACCTGCGGTGCGATCGCCTCGGCCAACGCGGCCACGCGCGCGACCTTGTCGGCTACGCTACCCAGCTTGTCCTGGTATTTCACGTTGGCGAGGCCTTCGTTCATCGATGCGAGGCCCTGCTTGCGGTCCTCGTCGAAGAAGAAACGCGCGTCGGCGAAACGCGGGCGGATCACGCGCTCGTAGCCCTTGCGGACTTCGGCGACATCCTTCGATTCGATGTTGGCGGTGCCGATGAAATGCTCGGACAGCCGGTCGTTGGCATCGAGCACCGGGAAGAACTTCTGGTTCACCTCCATCGTCGAGATCAGCGCCTCTTGCGGCACCTCCAGGAACTCGCGATCGAACGCGCAGCGCACCGCGACTGGCCATTCGTTGAGGCCGTTCACTTCCTCCAGCAGGTCGGCATCGATGCGCACGCGACCATCGACCTCGCGCGCGGCGACCTCGGCCTGCTCGACGATGCGCGCGCGGCGCAGGTCCGGATCGACCAGCACTTTCGCTTCACGCATCGCCTCGACATAGGTGGATGGCGAATCGATCACGACTTCGCCGGCGTGCATGAAACGATGCCCGCGCGACACGCGACCGGCTTCGATCCCCATCAACGCGCCCGGAACGACTTCATCGCCCAGCAGCGTCACCAGCCAATGCACCGGCCGCGCGAAAGCATGCGCATGCGCACCCCAGCGCATCGGCTTGGGGATCGGCATCGCGGCGATCGCCTCGTTGACGATCTCGGGCAACAACGCGGCGGTCGACGCGCCCGGTTTCACCGCACGATGGACGAAACGCTCGCCCTTCGCGTCGCTGGTTTTCTCCAATTGCGCCCAATCGATGCCGGCCTTGGCTGCGAAACCTTGCAGCGCCTTGGTCGGCTTGCCCTCAGCATCCAGCGCGATGTTGAGATAGGGACCGAGCAGCTCGCTCTTCTGCTCGGGCTGCTCAAGCGACACGCCCGGCAGCAGCACCCCGAGGCGGCGCGGCGTGTACAGCGGCTTGGCGCCGGTCGTGTCGATTTCGACGCCACGTTTCTCAAGACCCGAGATGACGCCATCGAAGAACGCCTGCGCCAGGCCCGGCAGGGCCTTGACCGGGAGTTCGTCGGTGCCGAGTTCGATCAGCAGCGGCTGCATCGCGCGCTGCTGGTCGGCGTTGAGTGCGGCCAGCAGCGGCAGCATCGAAGCGGTCTCCATCACGCGGCCTCCTTCACGCCCGGGAAGCCCAGTTTCTCGCGTTGCGCGAAGTAGCTTTCCGCCACCGCGCGCGACAGGTTGCGCACCCGCAGGATGTAGCGCTGGCGCTCGGTCACGCTGATCGCGCGGCGGGCATCAAGCAGGTTGAAGCTGTGGGAGGCCTTCATCACCTGCTCGTAGGCAGGCAACGGCAGGTCGGCTTCGACCAGTTTAAGCGCCTCGCGCTCGCAGGCATCGAAGCGATGGAACAGTTCATCGACATCGGCATGCTCGAAGTTGTACGCGCTCTGCTCGACCTCGTTCTGGTGGTAGACATCGCGGTAATGCACGGCCGTGCCATCCGGCCCATAGGTCCAGACCAGGTCGAACACGTTGTCGACGTTCTGCAGGTACATGCACAGGCGTTCCAGCCCGTAGGTGATTTCGCCCAGCACCGGCCGGCATTCCAGTCCACCGGCTTGCTGGAACCAGGTGAACTGCGTCACTTCCATGCCGTTCAACCAGACTTCCCAACCCAAGCCCCAGGCGCCGAGGGTCGGCGATTCCCAGTTGTCCTCGACCAGACGCAGGTCGTGCACCTGCGGGTCGACGCCCAAGCTTTTCAGCGAATCGAAATACAACTCGACGATGTCGTCGGGCGCGGGCTTCATCACCACCTGATACTGGTAATAGCGCTGCAGGCGGTTGGGGTTCTCGCCGTAACGGCCATCGGTCGGGCGGCGCGATGGCTGCACGTAGGCGGCATTCCACGGCTCGGGACCGAGTGCGCGCAGGAAGGTGGCGGGATGGAAGGTGCCGGCGCCAACCTCGAGGTCGAGCGG
This sequence comes from Pseudomonadota bacterium, assembly GCA_023461075.1. Classification (GTDB taxonomy): domain Bacteria; phylum Pseudomonadota; class Gammaproteobacteria; order Xanthomonadales; family Xanthomonadaceae; genus Solilutibacter. The sequence goes on from JAEWNY010000099.1 coordinate 25,986, forward strand.
CTGGATCAGCACGCAGCCCCGACCGCCCCAATAGGCGTTGAGGCGCTGGATCAGTTCCTGGAAGGTGATGGCGACGCGTTCGGCGGGCATCGAAAAAGCCGTGTCATGCGGATTCCCTAGTATAAATGGGCCTCTTCTTCCCCAAGCCGGTTTTCGATGTCGCTGCCCTTCCTGATCCTCGAAACCGGCGTGCCGGCGGAGCCGCTGCGCCGTCGCGGCAGCTTCCCGCACTGGATCCGGGTAGCGGCCGCGCTTGGCCGCGGGCAGGCGGACATCGTCGACGTGCAATCGCACCTGCCGCCCTCCCCGCGCGGTTACGCGGGCATCGTGTTGACGGGTTCGGCGGCGATGGTCAGCGACCGCGAGCCGTGGAGCGAGGCGACCGCCGAATGGCTGCGCGATGCGATCGCCGGCGGCGCGCATGTGTTCGGCATCTGCTACGGCCACCAGTTGATCGCGCATGCGCTCGGTGGCGAGGTCGGCGACAACCCGGCCGGGCGCGAGATGGGCACGGTCGAGGTCAGCCTGACCGAAGCGGCATCGACCGATCCGTTGCTGGCCGATGCGCCGACCCGCTTCCTCGCCCAATCCACCCATCTGCAGACGGTGATTTCGCCGCCGCCCGGTGCCGAGATCCTGGCCTGCACCACGCAGGACGCGCACGCGATGCTGCGTTTCGGCGAGAGCGCCTGGGGCGTGCAGTTCCACCCCGAGTTCTCCGCCCGCCACATGCACGGCTACATCCGCGCCCGCGCGCCCAGCCTGACGGCAGAAGGGCGCGACCCGCCGGCGATGCTGCGTTCGATCCGCGCGACGCCCGTTGCACGCGGCGTCCTGCGACAATTCGTGCGCCGCGCTTCACGCGCGGTCGGCTAGGGTCAACTGACGCCGCCCCATCCTTGACGCCAGGCCCGCCATGCAGATCCGTTCGCTCCCGATTTCCCGCGCCTGGGACTGGTTCCTGCAGGCGGTCAATCTGGGCGTGCGCAATCCGCGCGCCGTGTTCGGTGGCGCACTGCTGCTGGTCGCCACGCTCTATATGTTGATGCTGGCCGGCGGCCTGCTCGGCAGCCTGCTGGGCGGCGGTGGCGGCCAACCCGGCACCGCTGCCTTGGCCTTGATGCTGCTCACCGTGGTCGCGGTATTCCTGCTGGTCCCGGTGCTGGTCGGTGGCCTGATGCACGTGATCCGCGAGTCCGAGGCCGGTCGCCCGGTGCATGCGCGTGATCTGTTCGCGCCGTTCCGGCAGGGCCGTGCCGGCAAGCTGGCCGCGTTCGGCAGCCTGCAGATGGGTGCGATGCTGCTGGGCGGCCTGGTCACCAGCCAGCTGGCCGGCAGCGAATACATGGCCGCCTACAGCGAGGCGGTCAACGCGATCCTGCAACAGCAGCAACCCGCTCCGTTGCCCGCGCCCGCGCACGGCCTTCTGCTGTTCGTCTGGCAGGTGGCGTTCAACTATTTCACCACCACGGTGGTGTTGCTCGGCATCGCCTTGGTCGCGCTGTCCGGCAGCGGCGTGGCGCAGGCGATCGGTGCTGCCGCACGTGCCTCGTTGCGCAACATCGCGCCCAACCTGCTGGCCGCGGCGCTGTTCCTTGGCGCGGTGCTGATCGCCGGCCTGATGCTCTCGGTGGTCGGCAGCGTGGTGCTGTTGGTGCTGGGCAAGGTCTTCATGCCGCTGGCGCTGCTGGTCGGGTTGGTGCTCACCTTCGCCTTCATCACCGCCGTGCTGGTGGTGGTCTGCGGCGGCGGCTACCTGATCTGGCGCGACACTTTTGCCCATGGGGATGTCGCCACCGAAGCATCCGCCGCGCCGCACCAGATCGAGGCCTGAAGTCTCACAGGCCGAGTGCGGCCTGCATTGCGGTCGCCAGCGACATCGCCGCAGCGACCGCCAGCAGCAGTGGCACCAGCACCGCAACGATCAGCAACACTTGCCCCCACCACGGGACACGGCGCGACGCATCCTCGCGCCAAAGCACCTGGGTGCCGGCGATGCGATCGTGCAGGGCGCGATGCGCCGGACGACCGACCGCGAGCAGATGGCCGACGTTGAGCGTGAGCCAGGACAGCGTGCCGGCGAGGTGGCGCTTGAATGCCCGCATCGACGACAGGCGTTCGCCGTTGCCGGATGCCGAGCGCAGACCAAGCAGCCGCTTGCCGATCGTCGCGCCGCGCGCGCCCGCTTCCAGCCGGGGCCAGTAAAGCAAACCGAGCACGATGAAGGCGATGAGTGGCGGTGCGGCCAACGCGCGCATCGCCGCGATCACGCCCGCAATGGCGAGCCGCAGCGGCGAGTCGGCCGCCAGCATCGCGGCCATGAAAGTCGTCGCATCCTCGCCACGCTCGACCGAACTGCGCACCGCCTCGCCCAAGGTGCTGCCGAGCCCTCGCCATGCCATGCCGAGGGCATCGACATCGCCCCGCATCCACGATGAGGCCAGCAGGCAGGCGATGCCGCCGAGGATCGCCGCATCGACCAGCCATGCCACCGCACGCGGCCAGAAGCCCGCTGGCGCGTGCTCAGCGCGCGGCATCGACCGGCTTGCCGTCCTTCGGCGCCACCAGTCGCGCGGCGAGGATGCCGGCCTCGTACAGCAGGCACATCGGGATCGCCATCATCACCATCGACAGGCCATCGCCCGGGGTAATGATCATCGCGATGACGAAGATGGCGATGACCGCATAGCCGCGCACCTCGGACAACTGTTTCGGCGTGACCCATCCCAAAAGCACCAGGATCATGATGGCCACCGGCACCTCGAAACTGAAACCCGAGGCCAGCGCGATCACCGCGACGAAATCGAGATAGCGCGCGATGTCCGGCATCATCATCACGCCTTCGGGCCGCGTCATCGACAGGAACTTGAACATCGCCGGCAACAGCACGAAATAGGCGAAGGCGCAGCCCGCGTAGAACAGCAATACCGATGACACCAGCAGCGGCGCGGCGACGCGTTTCTCGCGCTTGTACAAGCCCGGTGCGACGAAGGCCCAGGCCTGATAGAGCAGCACCGGCGCGGCAGCGATCATCGCCAGGTACAGCGCGAGCCGCAGCGGCGTGGAGAACGGGGTGAGCGGATCGGTCGCGATCATCTGGCTGCCGGCCGGCAGCGCGGCGATCATGGGTTCTGCGATCAACGTGTACAGGCGGTCGCTGAAGAACGCGAACACCGCGAACAGCACGATCACCGCGATCAACGCGCGGACCAGCCGCGCACGCAACTCGACCAGGTGCGAAAGCCAGCTGCTGCCGGTTCCGGTCTCCGCGTTCATGCGTGCGGATCCCGCGCAGGCGTGTCGTCCGCCTTGGGCAAGGAGGAGGTCGCTTCGGTAGCGGCATCGGCATGCGCATCGCCACGCGGCCCGTTCACTTGCAATGAATCATCGCCCGATGCAGGCCCGGTCCCGCGCGCGGCCGCGTCGACCTCGGCGATGCCATCGCGCAATTCCTGCTGCACGTCCTGCATTGCGCTGCGGGTCGCCTCGATGCTCTTGCGCAATTCCTCGTCGGCCAGTTCGCGCTCGAACTGCGACTTCACCTCATGCCAGTGCGCGCGCGCGCGCCGCACCCACAGGCCGACGAACTGCGCGGCGCGCGGCAGGCGCTCCGGACCGAGCACCAGCAAGGCGACCACGGCCAGGATGACGAGTTCGGGGAAACTGATTTCGAACATGGCGACGGCCGTCGCAGGCCGGCTCAGGGATCGCGCGGCGGAACGCGGTCCTGCGATGCGGCGTCACGCTGCTGGCTGGCCACCTCGTCCTGCGCCGGCGGCAGCCTGTCCGGATCGGCCATGCCCTTCTTGAAGCCCTTGACCGCGCCGCCCAGGTCCTCGCCGATGTTGCGCAGGCGCTTGGCGCCGAAGATCAGCAGGACGATGACCAGCAGGATGAGGAGTTCGCGCCAACCGATCATGGCAGGGTCCGTAGGGGGAATTCGTGCTCAGGATACCGCGCTCAAGGCAAGGGCGTGGTCTTGACCTCGCCTTCTTCCTTCTTCGGCTCTGAGGTGGTTGCCGGAGTGTTGACCGCAGACGGTGTGCTGCCCTGCGGCTGCGCGACCGGCGCATTCACCGGCTTCACTTCCGGCTCGGCACGACGTGCGCGTGCAGTCGATGAGGCCTGCTCAAGCGCCGTGCGCAATCCGGTCACCGCCTCGCTGCCGGACTGCGGCGCACGGTTCTCGAAGATCATCCGCGGCGTGGCACCGGCGCCGTAGTTGGCGACATTGGCCTCGTCATCGATGCGCAGCACTCCGCCATCGAGCGCGATGCCGGCAAACAACCCGCGCGAACGCGACCACGACCAGATCTCCGCCTTGAACTGGCCATCGGTCGCCGCCGCCGCATTGCGCCCGACCGGGCCGGCGGCCACCGCCGCATCCGCGCCCAGGGTGAACTTGCCGTTGACGATGTCCTGCACGCCGCGGTCGTTGCGCACCACCATGATCACGTCGGAGGACTGCACGCCGGCCTGCAAGCCCACGCTGCCGCCGACCAGCTTGACGAAGACCGGGTTGGACCAGCTGCCGTCCGCGGTCTTCACCGACATCAGGCCCAGACCGCGACGACCGCCGAAGATCAGCCCGGCCTTGACCGTGTCCGGCACGATGATGATGCCGCGTGCCTCGTCGAACAGCTTGTCGGGGATGGCCGATTCGGGGATCGCCAGGCTTTCGTTCAACACCCGCACCGCATCGCGCGCGCGCGCATCCTCGGCGTCGCCGGCGAACGCGGGCGCAGTGGCGATCAGGACGGCAAGGGCAAGCGCAGCACGGCGCATGGGCGACTCCGTTGAAAGCAGGGGAATGCCGGCAGCATAGCCAATCGACCCGCATCCAACCCGGCCCGCGCATGAACCGCGACGTTCCGGACGGCGGCGCACGGTATCCTGCGCGGCCATGTCTTCGCACCCCTCCACTGCCCCGCGCCGCGGCCTCGTGCTGGTCAACCTCGGCACGCCCGAGGCGCCGACCGCCGATGCGGTCTCGCGTTACCTGCGCGAATTCCTGCTCGATCGCCGCGTGGTGCAGATCCCGCGCCTGCTGTGGAAACCGCTGCTGGAGCGCGTCATCCTGCCGCGACGCAGCCCGGTGGTGGCGCAGAAATACGCCGATATCTGGATGGAAGGCGGCTCGCCGTTGGCGGTGCTCACGCAACGGCTGGGCCACGCCGTGCAGGCCGAACTGCCGGATTGGCAGGTGCGCGTCGCGATGCGCTATGGCGCACCTGCGCTGGCTACGGCGCTCGATGCGCTCCACGATGAGGGATGCGACGACATCGTGGTGCTGCCGCTGTATCCGCAATATTCGACCACCACCACCGCATCGGTCGAGGACGCCGTCGATGCGCTCCGCGCGGACTATCCACGCAGCCGCATCGATGTCATCCGCGACTACCACCGGGATCCACGCTGGGCCGATGCGGTCGCGGCTTCGATCCGTGCGCACTGGGCGCTGCACGGCCGCGGCGACAAGCTGGCGCTGTCTTTCCACGGCATTCCCGAGCGACTGGTCCGCGCAGGCGATCCCTATGCCGCCCAATGCGAGGCCAGCACACAGGCGATCGCCGCGGCACTCGGCATCAAGCGGGAAGCCATCCTGCTGACCTACCAATCGCGCTTCGGCCGCGAACGTTGGCTGCAGCCCTATACCTTGCCGACCATCGAACAGCTCGGCCGCGAAGGCGTGCGCAGGCTCGATGTCGCCTGCCCCGGCTTCGCGGTCGATTGCCTGGAAACGCTGGAGGAAATCGCGATGTTGAACGCCGAGGCCTTCCGCGCCGCCGGCGGCGGCGAATTCCGCTACATCCCCTGCCTCAACGACGCGCCCGCGCATGCACAGGCGCTGGCCGCGCTCGCCACCGATCCTGAACAAGCCTCATGAGCATCGCGCTTTCCGAAAGCCACATCGACATCCCGCTCGGGCGCATCACGGCCTTGCGCGGCGGCAAGACAGGTGCTCCGCGCGTGCTGGCCCTGCACGGCTGGCTGGACAACGCGGCGAGCTTCGTGCCGCTGGCCGCCCACCTTGGCGATATCGAACTCGTCGCCATCGACCTGCCCGGCCATGGCCGCAGCGTGCATCTTCCAGCGGGCGCGCACTACACCTTCGAACTCGCGGTGCACCACGTGCTGGATGTCGCCGATGCCCTCGGCTGGGAAAGCTTCCGCCTGCTCGGGCATTCGATGGGCGCCGGCATCGCCAGCCTGGTGGCCACCTCGGCACCCGACCGCATCGAGAAACTCGTCTGCATCGAGGCCCTCGGCGCCCTGTCGCACCCGGCCGACGAGGCCGCAAGGCGGATGCGTGAATCGGTCACGGCCGCACGCGCACTGCAGGGCAAGCCGATGCGGGTGTTCGAATCGCTCGAGCCGGCGATCCAGGCCCGCATGCGCGCCAACCAGATGAGCGAGCCGGTGGCGCGGCTGGTCGTCGAACGCGGCATCCGCGAGGTCGAGCATGGTTTCGCCTGGTCCAGCGACCAGCGCCTGACCGTGCCGACCTTCCTGCGACCGGTCGATGCGCAGATCGACGCACTGGTGGCCGGGATCGACTGCCCGAGCCGCGTGGTGTTCGCCGAACCGGCACAACCCTACCTGCCGGATGAAACACGTCGCCGTTATGCCGCGCAGCTGCGCGATGGCGACATGATGGTGATGCCGGGCACCCATCACCTGCACATGGAAACGCCGGCGCAGGTGGCCGAGGTCATCGGCGATTTCCTCGCGAATCCGGCGCGCTAGTCCAGTTCCTCGGGCGGCGGCTGCACGCTTTCGGGATCGACCGCCAGCTTGCCCGCCAGCAACACCGCCTGGGTGCGATTGTTGGCGCCCAGCTTACGCAGGATCGCGGTCATGTGCGCCTTGATCGTCGCCTCCGACACACCCAGGTCGTACGCAATCTGTTTGTTGAGCAGGCCGGTCGAGAGCATCTGCAGCACGCGGAACTGTTGGGGCGTGAGCCCGCTGACCTTGCGCGCGATGTCGCGCTCGCCCTCGTCGGCGACACGCACGGCTTCCAGCGCGGCCCTCGGTGCCCAGCGTTCGCCATCCATCACATGCCGCAGTGCCTCGCCGATGCTTGCAGCATCAGCCGACTTGGGGATGAAGCCCATCGCACCATGATCGAGTGCGCGACGCATCAGCGCCGGTTCCTCGCGCGCGGACACCATCACGATCGGCAATTGCGGATGCTGGGCGCGCAGGTGCACTAGGGCCGACAGACCCTGCACGCCCGGCATGGTCAGGTCGAGCAGGAGCAGGTCGGCATCCGTGGCGGCATCGACCATTGAATAGAGGCCGCCGGCATCCTCGGCTTCCTGCAATTTCGCGTCGGGAAACAGCCGGGTAATCGCGCCGCGCAACGCTTCGCGGAACAGCGGGTGGTCGTCGGCGATGAGGATCGTGGGCACCCAGCGATCATGCCCGAAATCCGCCACGCCGACCTGCCGCAGGGACAGGTCGGTGGTCATGGCCGCCGCCGACCGGGGTCCTCAGCGACGTTCGGCGTGCAGGCGCTCGCGCACCAGCGAATCCACCACGGAAGGGTCGGCCAAGGTCGAGGTATCGCCCAACTGGTCCGGCGCATCCTCGGCGATCTTGCGCAGGATGCGACGCATGATCTTGCCGCTGCGTGTCTTCGGCAGACCCGGCGCCCATTGCAGGTGGTCGAGGCTGGCGATCGGCCCGATCTCCTTGCGCACGTGGGCGTTGAGTTCCTTCTTCAATTCGTCGCTCGGCGCCTCGCCATCCTTCAGCGTCACATAGGCGTACACGCCCTGCCCCTTGATGTCGTGCGGGAAGCCGACCACCGCGGCCTCGGCCACCTTCGGGTGCGCGACCAGCGCGCTTTCCAGCTCGGCGGTGCCGATGCGATGGCCGCTGACGTTGATGACATCGTCCACCCGCCCGGTGATCCAGTAATAGCCGTCCTCGTCGCGGCGGCAACCGTCACTGGTGAAGTAGAGGCCAGGATAGGTCTTGAAATAGGTGTCGATGAAACGCTGGTGGTCGCCGTAGACGGTGCGCATCTGTCCGGGCCAGGAA
>JAEWNY010000100.1 GCA_023461075.1 Pseudomonadota bacterium
CCTTCAAGCCGACTACTTCAACAACCAAAGGACACATCCTGATGGCCACCCAGAAAAAGCCAGCCAAGAAGCCAGCTGCGACGCCGGCGGAAGATACACACTTCACTTCGGTGAAGACCCTGCGCGAACGCGCCCGCAAGAACATCGACAAGGGCCCGATCACCGACAGCTACGTGATGGATCGCGAGGAAGTGATCGCCAAGCTCAACGAGGCGCTCGCGACCGAATGGGTCTGCGTGCTGCGCTACCGGCGCCATTACTACTCCGCGACCGGCATGCTGGCCGACCCAGTCAAGGCCGAGTTCCTCGCGCACGCCGAAGAGGAACAGGCCCACGCCGCGCAAATCGCCGAGCGCATCGTCCAGCTCGGCGGCGAGCCGGACCTCAATCCCGACACGCTGACCGCGCGCTCGCATGCCGAGTACAAGGTCGGCACGAACCTCAAGGACATGGTCCGCGAGAACCTGATCGCCGAACGCATCGCGATCGACAGCTACCGCGAGATAATCAACTGGATCGGCGACCGCGACACCACCACCAAGCGCATGCTGATGGAGATCCTGGCGGTCGAGGAAGAACACGCCGACGAGTTCCGCGACCTGCTGGACGGCTGGATCGGCGACTGATCGACGCCCATCCTTCAATTTCGATGTGATTCCGAAGCGGCCTTCCGGCCGCTTCCTTCATCCGCGGCGACTCCGTCTTGTGGCTCAGCGCCTGGCCGCATCACGGACAGCATGGCCCAGCCCAAGAATGCGCAGGTCAGTAGCAGCAACAACGCGACCGGTCGCATCACCGCCTGCGTGGAAGCGCCCATTGCATCGGCCAATATGATCGCGCGGCTGCCATGCGTGGCCGGAAACACGCCGCCCAGCCAGGCCAATGTCGCAGGCATCGCTTCGCGTGGCCAAGTCGCCCCGGTAAGGAAGAAGATCGGCAATGACGTGGGCACCAGCAACAGCAGTGCCCCGGCCACATCGCGGAACCATCGCCCCACTGCCACCGCCATCGCCGCGATCGCCATGCCGAGTGCCGCGCAAATGGCCAGCAGCACCGTCGGTGATGCGTGTCTCGGAACTTCCTGCACGCTGAAAAACCAGCCCAAGTAACAGGCGGTCAGGATTGACGAGAGAACCGCAAGCACCAGCCACGTCCCCACGACCTCGCTTACCGAATCCATGCCCTTGCCGCGTGCCTGCCTGCGTCGCACCAGCATCACCGCCGCACCGAACAGCAGCGTCTGTTGCAGGATCACCGGTGTCACCGCGGGGAAGATATACCAGGCATAACCGCGATCGGGATTGAACATCGGCTGCACCTCGATGCGCGCAGGCAGTGGCACGGCGCGCGCCACGCCATCGCCGGCGATCTGCGTCCATCCCGCCAGCTCAGCCGCAATCGCATCCTGCACGGCGTTGCCGATTCCCTTGGCCTTGGTCAGATGCGTGCCATTGATCCAGATCCCGATGCCGGAGAGTTGCGCGCGCAGGGCTGCACGGGAGGCGCCCTTCGGCAGAAGCAGGATTCCGTCGACATCGCGTTGCAGCAGCAGGGCACGGGCCGCATTCATGTCGGGTGCCCGGGCAACCACATCCACCGCATCGCTGGCATCGATGCGCCGCACCAGGGCGCGCGACAGCCGCGACCCTTCTTCATCCACGACCGCGATCGCCACGCCGACCGGGTGCTGGTGCGCGTAGGGCGCAGGGTAATAGACGCCGTAAAGCAGCGCCGCCAGCACCATTAACGCGAACACATCGAAGTCGGTGGCGATGCCACGCAAGGTCGCCACCAAGGCCTCGCGCACGGTCATGACGCGCGATCCCTGCGTACCAGCCATACGCACCCTGCGAACGCAACCGCCGCGTAAGCCAGCAACAGGCACAGTCCACCGACACTGCGAGCAACCGGCGCACCCAGGAACTGGTCCATCTGCAACGTCAAGTAATGCGTGAATGGCAGCGACTGGCTCCAGACCCGCACCCACGATGGCGCACCATCGATCGGCAGGGATCCACCGGAATAGGCCAAAGCGGAGCCTGCGTACAAGGCAGTGGCGGAGAACGCGAAGGCTGGCTTGCGAACCAGTGCGACCAACACGCCCGACAACGCCATGCTGGCGGCGAACAGCATCCACTGTCCGAGCCAGATCATCGCCAGCGAGCCCTGCACGCGCCAGCCACGCACGCCAACCAGCCAGATCAGCCAGGCGGCGCCCCATGCCCCCATCACCAGGAGATACGGGGTGAATTTGGCTGCCAGTGCCACCCAGCCTCCCACGCTCTCGCGCCGCCATCGTGCAAACGCACGACCATCAATGCCGCCCAGCTCGCGCGACATCGCGTAGGCCCCCAGGCATGCTGCGAACAAGTGCAGGATCGCCGGTTGCACCAGCGCCTGCAGGAACCATTCGAAACTGGCCTGCGGGTTGAACAGCACGCTGACCTGCACCTGTGGCATGGCCTGACGGCCCAGTCCTTGCAAGCCTTCCGCATCCTTCCAGACCGCGCGAACGGCACCGGATACCGAACGTTCCAGCGCGCGCTCCAGCACAGAACCGATGCTGAGATAGGCGGCATTGCTGCGGATCAGCAGGGTCTCTTCTCCGCCACGCATGACCGGGACAAACCCGTGGGGAATGGCGATATAGGCCCAGATGCGACCATCGCGCAAGGCCGCATGCGCCTCGGCGACGGAGGCATACGCCGAATCCACCCGCAACTCGGGTTGCGCGACCACGGCCTCCAACACTGCACGACTCGCAGGCGAATGCGCCTCATCGACAACGCCGATCGGCAGGGCGCGCAATGCGCCTTGTGACAGCATCGCCGCCATCAGCAGCAGACTTGCGGCCGGAAGTACGAACAACGCAAGGCAGGCCACTGCCGAACCGCGGATGAACTGCAGTTCGCGCAGGCATGCATCGCGAAACCTGTTCACTGCGGCCAGTCGAACAGCACGCTCATACCGGGCCGCAGCTCGTTCCGGCCCTCGAGGGGTTCCAGGCTGACGCGGAAGCTGCGCACATCGAAACCGGCGGACTGGCGGGTCGGACGCTCGCTGGTGAAGCCCGCATCGGCCGAGATCGCCGAGACGCGGAAGCGCAAACGGCGATTCTCCAGCGCGGGAACGCTGCCTGACAACTCGTGTCCACGGGCCAAACCCGCCAACCGGGTTTCCGGAATGCGCAATGACACGTGCATGTGCGCGATGTCCAGGATCTGCAGCACCGGAACCGCGGGTGCGACCACTTCACCCGGCTGCGCCAGACGGCGGCTGACCTCCCCATCGATCGGTGCGGTGAGGGTTTTCTCGCGTTCCATTTCTCGTGCTGTCGCCAGGCGATTCTGTGCGGCTGCCTGCTGCACGCCCGCGGCTTCGCGCGTTTCGGCGCGCCGACCGGCCAGCGCCTTGCGGTACTGCGCATCGGCCGCCGCGGCATTCTGCGCAGAGGCAGAGCGCGCGGCGTGGGCTTCATCGCGGCGCTGTGCCGAGACCACGCCTTCGGCATGCAGCCGATTCATGCGCCGGGCAGTGACCGCCGCCAGGTCGGCGGCGGCATTTGTGGATGCGGCGATCGCACGCAAGGCGGCGATGTCCTCCGGACGCGCTCCGGCGTTGACAACGGCATCGATGGCACGTGCCGTATCGAACGAGGCCTGCGCCTGGGTCACGGCCAGATCCAGCCCCGGACTGGACAACGCGGCCAACGTCTGCCCGGCGGTGACGCGTTCGCCTTCCTGCACATGCAGTTCCTCCACGCGTGCGAATGCCTTGGTGGCAACATTGACCTCTTCCGCTTCCACGGTACCTTGCAGAGGAATCGGCGCTGGGCGGCTCGCGTACCACAGCCCTCCCGCAGCAAGTGCGGCCAAGGCTGCGATCATCGCCAGCATCGGCCACAAGGGTCTTGGCTCGCCCCGCCTGCCAGCCAACGGCTGCTGAGGCGATGCAGCCTTCGTGGAAGACGCCGGCGGATCGTCGGCTGGCCGGCCGGCGCTTTGCGCGGAGACTGGCGCGGCCTTCGCCGCAGCGGCTTGCTCGGTCCGCACCGCATCCGCCACGCCCTTCGCCTGCCCTGTTGCTGGCGCTGGCGTGGGCGGCTCAACATGTTGTTTAGGGTCAGTCTCCGGCATCGATCGTGATCCTGTCGTCGCGCGTGGCGTAATGGTTGAACTGATCCTCCTGCCCGGTGGCGGCAAGCAACGCCGCGAGCGCAAGGGTGTACTCATAGGCTGCCGCGGCGCGTTGGCCACGCGCGCTGGCCAGCAGGGCTTGCGCATCCAGCAGACGGCTGGCCGTCCCCTCGCCTTCCCGATACGCGATCTCCTGCACGCGCAGGTTCTCGCGTGCCGCCGCAAGCGAACTCTGCATGGAGAACATGCTGCGGCGCGCCTGCTCGGCCAGGGCGTAGCTGCGTTCGATCTCGCCGATCACCCGGTCCGCCGCGGCGTCGCGCTGTATGCGCGCGCTCTCTTGCCGCGCGCGGGCGGCCGACACCAGCTGGCTGCGATCGATGGAGGTCAGCACCGGGAACGAGACAGTGACGCCCGCCATCCAGTCCGGATCGACAGGCAGTGACTGCTTGCGGGCGAAATTGTATGAGGCGAACGCATTGACCTTCGGTCGCAGGCTTGAACGCGCCATCGCCACCCCGGCCGAAGCAAATGCCAGTTGCGCGTCCGCCACGCGGGTCTGGCCATTGCCACGCAGTCGCGCTGGCGTGGTGAACGTTTCGATGGGCGGCAGCGGATTGCGGTTGACGAACAAGGGTGTTGACAGGGGCGTCTGCGCAGGCACGCCGGTTGCGCGTGCCAATGCCAATGCACTCACGGACTCCTCGGAGACCGCGCGATCGAGTGCGCGTTGTGAGCCGTCACGCAGCACCGTTACTTCGAGCACGGTGGCGCGCGGCAGCAGGCCATTGCGTTGCATGGCTCGGGTGTTCTGCAGGTGCCGTTCATTGGCGGCCAGCGTGTCCTCCGCCGCCAGCCGCAGCTGCATGGCCAACTGGCGACCGAAGTAGTGCTGGCTGATGCGCACCAGGTCGCCGGCGCGGGAGAGCTCGAGCCTGCCTTGCGCCAATTCGACTCCGGCATTGGCTGCATCGCGTATCGCCGGGATCGCGCCGCCGCTGTAGAGCGGCATCATCGCGGTCAGGTTCGGTCGCACCACCCTCTGATCGAAGGTGTAATCGAGTTCGTCGGCAATCGGCGCCATCAGTCCGGGAATCGCCTGCTGCACGCGGCCCGCCACCAGTGCGGCAATGCTGGAAAATTCCGGCGGGAATTGACCGGGCAGCGTGTGCAGATAGTCGTTGGCGCCTTCGATCAACTGCTGCTTGGTCGGGCGCGTGTCCACGACCAGGGTTTTCTCGTAGGCAAGTGCACTCACCGACGCGATGACGGTGGGACGATGCAGGTTGCGCACCGCATTGGCCTGATGTTCGGCCGCGCGCAGATCGGCCTCGCTGGCGGTGCTGCCTTGCGGCCGGACGGCCATCGCCATGCGGGCCTGTTCGAAGCTCAGTGAAGACGAAGATTGCGCGGATGCCGGCCCGGCCAGTACATGGCCCGCCAGCAGCACCAGCGACAGTCGCCAGAAACGCTTCATTGCGGTACGCCCAGCAAGCCGCGCAAACAGACGGCGAATACCACAGGCAAGCCGTCGCCCGCGGTGCGCGCGGATGGATGTGCGGAGGATGCCTGCAATGCCATGCCTCGCCACAACATCAACAGCGCCAGCGCGATCTGTTCGGGAGGAAGGCGGGGGGTCAGACCGAATCTATCGACGAGACCGCCAATATGGCTGCCGAAGCGTTGGTCGACCCGCGTCTGCGCGGCCTCCAGCTTGCGCGCGAACAACGCATCGCGGGTGGCGTGCAGCCGCAGCTCGATGGCCATGCGGGCCCAGGTACTGCGATGGCTGATGGTATCGAGCCACCCCACCACGGCTTCCAGCGTTTCATCGATGTCGCCGTTGCGGCAGTTGGATAGCATCTCTTCCAGACTGCGCGCTTTCTGCTCCAGATTGCGCTCCATCACCGCGAGCAGCAATTCCTCGCGGTTCGCGAAGTTGGAATAGAACGCACCCTGGCTAAACCCTGCCTGCGTGCAGACCGCACGCAGAGACATGCCCGGAATCGACTGCTCAAGTATCAGGATTTCCGCCGCGTCCAGCAGCGCTTCGCGGGTGCGCGCCTGGGACTGGCTGCGGCTGATCGGCCCCTGTTTGCGTGCCGTGGCACTCATCGTGTCTCCATCGCGCGGATTGGATCACTGGTCCGCATGCAGTGTGCCAGATGCTGCGTCGATCCCGTATCAATCATCGTAGAACCCGCCGCCGGCACCGGCTCCCAGCCGACCCTTGTCGATGTAGTTCACCTTGAGATATTCGGCCCAGCCCTGCGTGGCGGGATTTGCGCTTGCGATGTTGTACGCCGTGCGCAGGCCGACAATGTCGTAGATCTGGAACGGCCCCAGCTTGGCGCCGGTCCCGATTCGCCAGGTCTTGTCGATGTCCTCCGGACTCGCCACAC
>JAEWNY010000101.1 GCA_023461075.1 Pseudomonadota bacterium
AGCACGGCATCGTTCACCGTATGCAGCTTGGTCTTGAAGCTGACCACGGCGATGTCGTTGCCTTCGTCGCTCCACAGTCGGACGCCCTCGTTCTCCCACACCGTCGTCCCCTGCGCGAACTTCTCGCCCAGAACCGGGTCGGGGAAGCGCTGGCGCTGGTAGACGGGCAGGGCAGAGCGGGGGATGTCCTTGCCCTGGGTCGGACTGAAGCTGCCATCTGCGGCGTACACGCCGTCGCGCTGCAACACCCAATCCGGCAGTGGCGCATTACTCATCGCCTTGCCAGCCTTGATGTCCGCGTCGATCCACTCGGCCACCTGCTTCCAACCGGCGGCTTGCCAGGTCTCGAACGGACCCAGCTTCCAGCCATAGCCCCAGCGGATCGCGAGGTCGACGTCGCGCGCGGTCTCGGCGATGTCATTGAGGTGATAGGCGCTGTAGTGGAACAGGTCGCGGAAGATCGCCCACAGGAACTGCGCCTGCGGATGGGTGCTGGCGCGCAGCGCGGCGAACTTCTTCGCCGGGTCTTTTTCCTTGAGGATCTCGACTACCTGCGGCGCGGCTTGCATGTCGGATGCGACGTAGTCGCCCTTGGCGACATCGATCACCTTGATGTCCTTGCCGTCCTTGCGGAAGATGCCGGCGCCGGTCTTCTGGCCAAGGGCACCTTTCTCGATCAGCGCCTTCAACCACGCGGGTGCATCGAAATACCGATGCCATGGATCATCCGGCAGCGTATCGGCCATGGTCTTCATGACGTGCGCCATGGTATCCAGGCCGACCACGTCCGCGGTGCGATAGGTTGCCGACTTGGGGCGGCCGAGCAGCGGTCCGGTCAGTGCATCGACAGTATCGAAGCCGAGCTTCGACTGCGCCGTGTGGTGCATGGTGGCGAGGATCGAGAACACGCCGATGCGGTTGCCGATGAAGTTCGGCGTGTCACGCGCGATCACCACGCCCTTGCCGACATAGGTGGTCAGGAAGCTTTCCAGCCCTTCCATCACCCAGCCTTCGGTGTGGCGGGTGGGGATCAGCTCGACCAGGTACATGTAGCGCGGCGGGTTGAAGAAATGCACGCCGCAGAAACGGTGGCGCAGTTCTTCCGGCAGCACGTCGGATAGCTTGTTGATGCCCAGGCCCGAGGTGTTGGAAGCCAGCACCGCGTGCTTCGGCACGTGCGGGGCGATCTTCTTGTACAGGTCCTGCTTCCAGTCCATGCGCTCTGCGATGGCCTCGATGATCAGGTCGCAGCTTTCCAGCTCCTTCAGGCCGGTCTGGTAGTTGGCCGGCACGATGGCCTCGGCCAGCTGCCTGCTGCCGAGCGGGGCGGGCGAGAGCTTTGCAAGGTTGGCGATCGCCTTCTGCACGATCCCATTGGGATCACCTTCCTTCGCGGGCAGGTCGAACAGTACGGTATCGATGCCGGCGTTGACGAGTTGCGCGGCGATCTGTGCACCCATCACGCCCGCGCCAAGGACGGCGACGCGGCGGATCAGCAGTTTTTCGGACATGGGAAAACTCCGGAACAAGTGAAGGGGTCGCGACCAAGGCCGCGATGGATGAGGGATGCGTCAGGGTCCGGCCTTGAGGCCGGCCGCGGCGAAGGCGATCAGTTCATCGGCGGCCCGCTGATGGTGACTGTCGAGGCTGACGCCCGGCTGACGCTTGATGGCGCCGAAGTCGGCCATGGCATAAGTCAGCGCCCCGGCGACGAAATCGAGCCGCCAATAAAGTTGCTCCTTCGATAATTCGGGCAGGCAGTTCGCCAAGGCTTGGGCGAACTCGCGCAGGACGTGGCCGTAGCGGGCGGACAGGAAGGCACGCAGGCCGTCGTTCTTCTCGGCATAGGCGCGGGCGATCACGCGGATGAAGGCAACACCGCCGCGCTCGCTCGATACCGCCAGCGCCGGGATCACGAAAGCGCGCAGGATGGGTTCAAGGTCGCAAGAAGATTGTGCAATGGCTTGTTCAAGCAGCGAAATCCTGGACTCGCTCATCTCGTCCATGCGCCGCCGGAAGACCTCGTTGATGAGGTTTTCCTTGCTGCCGAAGTGGTAGTTCACTGCGGCGATGTTGACGTCGGCACGGCTGGTGACTTCGCGCAGGGAGGTGCCGGAGAACCCCTGTTCGGCGAACAGGGCCTCTGCGGCATTGAGGATGCGGTCCTTGGTGCTGAACTGCCCGAGCGACATGGCTGCAACGATCGATTCAAGTGACCGCTTGATTCTCGTCGGCGCGCACCGCTCGGGTCAAGCCGCACCGCGGAAAAGCCACGTCCGGACCTGTGTACGCCGCGTCAACGATTCGTTAGACTATGCGGTGAATCTGTCCGCTAAGCCCGCGATTCTCATCGACTTGCATCGCTGGAATAGCATCACCATACGCTGGCGAACTGAAGCCAGTCCGTCTGACCTCGGAGAACCCCATGGCGCAGGAGCGCACCCTTTCCATCATCAAGCCCGACGCCGTTGCCAAGAACGTGATCGGCGAGATCTATTCGCGTTTCGAGAAGAACGGCCTGAAAGTCGTCGCCGCCAAGATGAAGCAGCTGTCGAAGCAGGAAGCCGAAGGTTTCTACGCGGTGCACCGCGAGCGTCCGTTCTTCGGCGCGCTGGTCAACTTCATGATCTCCGGCCCGGTGATGATCCAGGTGCTCGAAGGCGACGGCGCGGTGTTGAAGAATCGCGACCTCATGGGTGCCACCAATCCGAAGGAAGCGGCCGCCGGCACCATCCGCGCCGACTTCGCAGATTCGATCGAAGCCAACGCCGTGCACGGTTCGGATTCGCAGGAGAACGCCGCGATCGAGATCGCCTACTTCTTCCCGGCCACGGACGTCATCGGCCGCTGATGCCATGAACACCGCGCAGCGCCAGAACCTGCTGGAGCTGGACCGCGAAGGTCTGGAGCGCTTCTTCGTCGAGACCCTCGACGAGAAGCGCTTCCGCGCGCACCAGGTGATGAAGTGGATCCACCATCGCCACGTCACCACCTTCGATGAGATGACCGACCTCGGCAAGGCGCTGCGTTCCAAGCTGGAGCAGCATGCCGAGATCGTCGTGCCCAACGTCCTCTTCGACAAGGGCTCGGAAGATGGCACACACAAGTGGTTGCTGGGCATGGACGGCGGCAATGCCATCGAAACCGTCTACATCCCGGACAAGGGTCGCGGCACGTTGTGCGTGTCCTCGCAGGTCGGTTGTGCGCTCAATTGCACGTTCTGCTCGACCGCGACGCAGGGCTTCAACCGCAACCTCTCGGCCGCCGAAATCATCGGCCAGGTCTGGGTGGCGGGTCGCCACCTCGGCAACATCCCGCACAAGGCGCGTCGCCTCACCAACGTGGTGATGATGGGGATGGGCGAGCCGCTGATGAACTTCGACAACGTCGTGACCGCGATGAGCGTGATGCGCGACGACCTCGGCTACGGTCTGGCCAACAAGCGGGTGACGCTCTCGACCGCCGGCCTGGTGCCGATGATCGACAAGCTGGCCGAAGCCAGTGACGTCTCGCTCGCGGTGTCCCTGCACGCGCCGTTCGACGAGCTGCGCAACGAGCTGGTGCCGCTCAACAGGAAGTACGACATCGAAACCCTGATGGACGCCTGCGTGCGTTATGCGCTGCGCAAGAAGGGCGAATCGGTGACCTTCGAATACACCTTGATGCGCGGCGTCAACGACCAGCCGGAGCACGCGCGTGCGCTGGCCAGGTTGATGCGCGACTTCGATCGCCGCGTGCAGATGAAGGATGCGGCCAAGGTCAACCTGATCCCGTTCAACCCGTTCCCGGGCACGCGTTATTCGCGCTCGTCGGCGGAGGACATCCGCGCGTTCCAGAAGGTGCTGAACAATGCCGGCCTGGTCGCGCCCCTGCGACGCACGCGCGGCGATGACATCGATGCCGCCTGCGGCCAGCTCAAGGGTCAGGTGCTCGACCGGACCCGTCGTCAGGCCGAGCACGCCAAACGACTGCAGCAGCAAGGGGGCGTCGATGCCGCCGCTTGATCGCATGGCAGTCCTGATGGTGTTGGCGCTGGGCCTGCTGGCGGCGTCCGGCTGCAGCCGA
>JAEWNY010000102.1 GCA_023461075.1 Pseudomonadota bacterium
TACATCTTCCTCGGCGGTCGGCAGACGCGCAGGCGCCCGGATGGCGCTTTCTACCACCCGGGTGCACGGCCGGACGAGATCCGCGACCTGATCGTCGATGGTCTGGCCGCCGCCGGCGCGGTCAACATCCGTACCGAGAACCTGCGCCCCGCCACCTTTGGCCTGCATGAGGGCGTGCGTTTCGAGATGCGCCTTGCCAACGAGGAAGGGCTTGAGTACCAGGCGATGGCCGCGGCGTTCGAGCACGACCGGCAACTGGCGCTGGCGATCTTCATGGCACCTTCCGAGTACTACTATCCGCGCGATGCCGCCAAGGTCGATCGCATGCTCTCGACCCTGCGCTGGAAGTGAGCCGCGCTCGGCGCAGCAGCGTCAACGCCAGCCACGGCGTCGCGGACGACAGCAGAACGCCGATCTTGTAGGCGGCCATGGCGGCGGACTGAATCGCATCAAATTGCCCACCTGCCCACGTGAGCCGGGGCGAATGCAGGTTGAACCACCGCTCACGCCGCAGCGCGAATACCGCGAAACCCCAGCGCCAACACGCCATCGTTCAACAGCGCGCACACGCCGAGCCGGTTGCGCAGGTCATCGATAGTCGCCTTCCTCCTCTTCCGCTGACGGCTGTGGATAGTTCTCGTCGATGTACTTCAACCAGTCGCCATAGGCCTTCTGCAGGCATTCGCCGCTGCTGCAGGCATCCAGCTGCTTCGAGGCCGCGGCTTGTGTGGTCGACGCATCGACATTGCGCGCCCTGAGCGCGTCGAAGAGCGCGGCCAGTCGTCGATCAAGGCCACGCAGGCCTTCGTCCTTGCACACCGTTCGACTTCGGAAATCGGTGCCGTTGCTGCAATCGACCCGGCTCGGGAAATTCGCCGTCGCAGGCTTCGCGGCGGGAGGCACGTCACCGATTGCGGTCGACAACATCGGCACTTCCAGCGCCTCGTTCATCTGGTCCATGTCCCGCCGGGTCAGGCGACGCACGGGGCGCAGTGTCTGGTAGCGGCCATCGGCATAGGTCACGCGCAGATCGTAGCCGCCGCCTTCAACGCCCTCGGGCGATGGCACCAACTGGAAGGTGAGCCGCTCCTTGACCGGTGATTCGCGGAAGTAGAACGTCGCGGTGCGCTCGAGTGGGTCGACATCCTCGGTGAGCACATCCAGCCCGATGCCATCGCGGGTGATGTCCATGTGGGTGTCGACCACATGGCCCAGCATGTACACGGTTTCTGGCCGGCCCGCCGCGGTCTGGTCCGTACTCGCCCAGACGCCGCCCAATGACGCGATCAGGTCGAACCTGGCCGATTCGTCGGCCTCTTCCTGGGTCATGGTCGCTTCGTCATCGACCGCAACGGCATCGGCATCCTCGCGCGGTTTGCAGGCGGCGAGTGCAAGCAGCAGCAATATCGATACCAGCCACCCGCGAAGCATTCCACGATGATCCCGACCCATGGCTCCCCTTCCCCATCTGCGCGATTCGGGCAGGATAGCAACAGGGCCGCGGCCGAGGATCGGTTGATCCTCCTGCACACAGCCCCGTGGATTGATCCGAATCAGGCGGAGAGGATCTTGTTCCACTCCTCGACGCGCTCGGCCTTGGCTGCGAGTGCAGCGTCGGCATCGCCTTCGATCCTGATCGACTTGATCGCGTCGCCCTGGGTCACGGCATCGACCACGTCCTGCCCTTCCAGCACCTGGCCGAACACGGTGTGCTTGCCGTCCAGCCAGCCGGTCTTGATGTGGGTGATGAAGAACTGGCTGCCATTGGTATTGGGGCCGGCGTTGGCCATCGACAGCGAACCACGCTGGTGCGGCACGCCGTTGCGGGTCTCGTCCTCGAACTTGTAACCGGGGCCACCGGTGCCGCGACCCTGCGGGCAACCGCCCTGGATCATGAAGTCGTTGATGACGCGGTGGAAATTGAGCCCGTCGTAATAGCCGCGCTTGGCCAGGTTGACGAAGTTGGCGACGGTCAGCGGCGCCTTGTCCGGGTACAACTCCAGCTTGATCGGGCCGCGGTCGGTGTCGATGGTGGCGGTGAGGGACATCGAAATCTCCTGTGCAGTGAAGCTCAGCCCTTGCGGCTGGCCTTGGAACGGACGAAGAACATCGTCATCCCCAGCAACATGGCGATGCCACCGGAGATGATCAAGGGCCAGGCCAGCGCAGGCGAGAGGCCGACATCGGCCGCCGCTACCGGTGCGAACTTGGCGAAAACGCCAATCGCCAGGAGGCCGGTCCCGACCGCGTCCAGCGCCAGCCATCCTAGCGGCAGGCTCTTGCGGGGACTGGCTTCTTGGTTGTGCATGGGCATCGCCTGCGCGGCCGGGCCGCCACCCTAGCACGGAGATTGGGACCAAGAGCCGGTCATGCCGCAACGCAGCGAGCCGCGTATAATCGCCCGCTTCCTTCCGCTACCGTTGGCCGCGCTCCGCGGCCTGTTCGCATGTCCATCCAGAACCTCCGCAACATCGCCATCGTCGCCCACGTCGACCACGGCAAGACCACCCTCGTCGACCAGCTGCTCAAGCAATCCGACACCTTCGACGAGCGCACGGTGCTGGCCGACCGCGTGATGGACAGCGGCGACATCGAGAAGGAACGCGGCATCACCATCCTCTCGAAGAACACCGCGATCAAGTGGAAATCGCCGGAGGGCGAGGAGTTCCGCATCAACATCGTCGATACCCCGGGCCACGCCGACTTCGGTGGCGAGGTGGAGCGCGTGCTGTCGATGGTCGATTCGGTGCTGATCCTGGTCGATGCGATGGACGGACCGATGCCGCAGACGCGCTTCGTGACGCAGAAGGCGTTCGCGATGGGCTTCAAGCCGATCGTCGTGGTCAACAAGGTCGACCGCCCCGGTGCGCGGCCCTCCTGGGTGCTGGACCAGACCTTCGACCTGTTCGATCGTCTCGGCGCGACCGACGAGCAGCTCGATTTCCCGGTCGTCTATGCGTCAGGCCTGAACGGTTACGCAGGCATGGACGAATCCGTGCGCGAAGGCGACATGACGCCGCTCTACCAGACCATCATCAACCACGTGCCCGTCCCGCCGGTCAGCGAGGAAGGTCCGTTCCAGATGCGCGTCACCAGCCTGGACTACAACAACTACGTCGGCGTGATCGGCGTTGGTCGCATCCAGCGCGGCAAGGTGAAGACCAACCAGCAGGTCACGGTGATCGGCACCGACGGCAAGACCCGCAACGGCAAGGTGCTTCAGGTGCTGGGCTTCATGGGTCTGGATCGCATCGAAGTGCCGGAAGCGCAGGCCGGCGACATCATCGCCTTCTCCGGCATCGAGGGCCTGGGCATCTCCGAAACCATCTGTGATCCGGCTGCCGTCGAGCAGCTGCCGGTGCTGTCGGTGGACGAGCCGACGATCTCGATGACCTTCCAGGTCAACGACTCGCCGTTCGCCGGCGTCAAGGATCGTTCCGGCGGCAAGTTCCTCACCAGCCGCCAGCTGCGCGACCGCCTGACCCGCGAGACCGCGCACAACGTCGCGCTGAAGGTCGAGGACACCGGTGATGCCGACAAGTTCAAGGTCAGCGGCCGCGGCGAATTGCACCTGTCGATCCTGATCGAGACGATGCGCCGCGAAGGCTACGAGCTGGCCGTGTCGCGTCCGGAAGTGATCATGCGCGAGATCGATGGGCAGATGCAGGAGCCGTACGAGCAACTCGTCGTCGATCTCGAAGAGCAGTTCCAGGGCGGAGTGATGGGTCGCCTGGGTGAACGCAAGGCGCTGCTGCAGAACATGGAGCCCGATGGCAAGGGTCGCGTGCGCATGGAGTTCATCATCCCGGCGCGCGGGCTGATCGGCTTCCAGACGGAGTTCCGCACCCTGACCGCTGGCACCGGCCTGCTGTTCCACGTGTTCGATCACTACGGCCCGAAGGCCGATGGCGCGATCGGCCAGCGCCAGAACGGCGTGCTGATTTCCAACGGCACCGGCCCCTCGCCGGCCTATGCGCAGATCGCCATGCAGGAACGCGGCCGCCTCTTCATCGAGCCGGGCGAGGAAATCTACGAAGGCCAGATCGTCGGCATCAACGCCAAAGACAATGACCTCACCGTCAATGCCCTGCGCGGAAAGCAGCTGACCAACTTCCGTGCATCGGGCACCGACAAGGACGAGGGCCTGATCCCGGCGATCAAGTTCTCGCTGGAACAGGCGCTGGAATTCATCGACGACGACGAACTGGTGGAAGTGACGCCGCGCCAGATCCGGCTGCGCAAGAAGTTCCGCACCGAGAACGACCGCAAGCGCGCCAGCCGCGCTGCCTGAGCTTTAAAGCGGGCGTCCGCATCGTCATCTGCAAACGATGGACCGCGACGCCCGCCCCGAAGGCCCCTACAACACGGATCCGCACGCGCATCCGGGACTGCATGCGATCGCCGTGATCGAGATGGCGAAAGGCGCGCTCGCGCTGCTCGCCGCCAGCGGCCTGGAGATCCTCGGGCCGGCGCCGTTGCAGCGCTGGCTGCATGCGCTGATCCAGCATTTCCAGCTGGACCCGGCCAGCGGCGTCACCGGCTGGCTGGCGCATGCGATCAACCCGACCGGCATCCACATCGCCGCGGGCATCGCCGCGCTCTACGGCGTGCTGCACCTGCTCGAAGGCTGGGGCCTGTGGCGGGCGAAGGCCTGGGCCTCGTGGCTGGGCGCATTGTCCGCCGCGGCCTACCTGCCGTTCGACGTCACCGCGTTCTTCACCCATCGGCACTGGCTTGAAGCGGTCGCGGTGATCGTCAACCTGATCGTGGTCTGGGTGCTGGCGCGCGATCTGTTCAGGCGCCGCAGCCAAGACTGAGCGCGCGTTTGCAGTAGACGGGGATCGGCGCGATGCTTCGGCATCGTCCGCTCGCCGAGCCTGCCATGCGCCTCCTCGCCTTCGCCTTCTGCCTGCTCGTCTTCCCGGATGCCGCGCTGGCGCAGGCCGCGGAAGATCGACGCTTTCCGCTTCCGGAACTGGCCGAAGCCGACATCGCGAGCCTGCAGGCGCGGATGCAATCGGGCCAGCTGTCATCCGGAGCGTTGACGCGCGGCTACCTCACGCGGATCGCCGCGATCGACGATGCCGGTCCACGCCTCGATGCCGTGATCGAACTCAATCCCGATGCGATGGCTGATGCGCGCCGTCTCGACGACGAACGCCGTGCCGGCCAACTGCGCGGTCCGCTACATGGCATTCCGGTTCTGCTGAAGGACAACATCGATGCCGTGCCGATGGCGAATTCCGCCGGTTCGCTGGCGCTCGCCGACCATCGTCCCAAGACCGATGCCTTCCTGGTCAAGCGCCTGCGCGAGGCCGGCGCGGTGATCCTCGGCAAGACCAACCTGAGCGAATGGGCGAACTTCCGTTCCACCCGTTCCAGTTCGGGCTGGAGCTCGCGCGGCGGCCAGACCCGCAACCCGTACGCGCTGGACCGCTCGCCCTGTGGCTCCAGCGCCGGTACCGGCAGCGCGATCGCCGCCGGCCTCGCGGTGGTCGGCATCGGCACCGAGACCGATGGCAGCATCATCTGTCCTTCCGCGGTTGCCGCCCTGGTCGGGCTGAAACCTACCGTCGGCCTGGTCAGTCGCGGCGGCATCATCCCGATTTCCTCATCGCAGGACACTGCCGGAACGATGACCCGCAACGTGCGCGATGCCGCGCTGCTGCTGCAGGTGCTTGCCGCGCGCGATCCCGCCGACCAGGCAGATGCCCTCCCCGGCCGGCCCGCTGCCGCGCCGGATTATCTGCGTGGCCTGCGCCGCGACGCACTCACGGGTGCGCGGATCGGCGTGTTGCGCGATGCGCGAGGCAAGCAGCCGGATGTCGACGCGGCCTTCGTGCGTGCGCTCGATGTGCTGCGCGCGCAGGGCGCGGTACTGGTCGATGTCGAGATCGCCACCGCCGGCCAGTGGGACGATGACGAGTACCAGGTGCTGCTGTACGAATTCAAGGACGGCTTGAACCGCTATCTCGCTGAAAGTGGCGCGCCCGTGGGTTCACTCGGCGGCCTGATCGAATGGAACCGCGCGCATGCCGCCGAGGCGATGCCATGGTTCGGCCAGGAAATCTTCGAGGCCGCGCAGGCCAAGGGGCCGCTCAACGAGCGTGTGTATGCCGATGCGAAGCGCCGCATCCGCCAGGCTGCCGGCGCGCGCGGCATCGACGCCACGCTGGCCAGGGAGCGGCTTGATGCCATCGTGGCCCCGTCCATGTCGCCGGCATGGTTGATCGATCCGGTCAATGGCGACCACTTCACCTTCGCCGGTTATGGCGCGGCGGCGGTCGCCGGCACGCCCAGCCTGACCGTGCCGATGGGCGATGCGCACGGGCTGCCGATCGGCCTGCTGTTGATGGGCCCGGCGTGGAGCGAAGCCAGGTTGCTGGGCTACGGATTCGCCTTCGAACAAGCCACCCGCGCGCGCGCGTCGCCGCGTTACCTGCCGACGATCGGCAGCGAGTGATGGCTGCCCTCAGCGTTGCGCCGGACGCGCCAACTGCTGGAACTTGCGACCGACGAGCATCGCGATCTCCAGCGCCTGCTCGTAATTGAGACGCGGGTCGACCGTCGAGCGATAGGCGCGTTCGAGGTCAGCATCGGTCAGGTCGCGTGCACCACCGGTGCATTCGGTGACGTCCTCGCCCGTCAGTTCCAGATGGATGCCGCCCAACCGCGTGCCGGCTGCAGCGTGCAGGTCGAAGGCATCCTCGATCTCTCCACGGATGTTCTCGAAACGCCGGGTCTTGTAGCCGTTGCTGCTGTTCTCGGTATTGCCGTGCATTGGGTCGCACACCCAGAGCACGCGTGAACCTTCGCGCTTCAACGCCTCCAGCAGCGGCGGCAGCTTGTCGGCGATTGCCTGCGCGCCCATGCGATGGATCAGCGTCAGCCGGCCCGGTTCGTTCTCGGGATTGAGCACCGCGATCAACCTGCGCAGGTGGTCGACCGACATCGACGGCCCCACCTTCACCGCGACGGGGTTGCGGATGCCGCGGAAGTATTCGACATGCGCGCCATCCAGCGCCGCGGTGCGCATCCCGATCCACGGGAAGTGCGTGCCGAGGTTGAACCATCCCCACTGCCGTGGAACCTGCCGGGTCAGCGCCTGTTCGTAGGGCAGCAGCAACGCCTCGTGCGAGGTGAAGAAGTCGACGCGATCCAGGTTGTGCGCCGGCTCACCCGAGAGCGTTTCCATGAAGCGCATCGCATCGGCGATGCCGCCGACGATGCGGTGGTACTCGTCGGCCAGCGGCGATTCCTTCACCCACGACAGGTCCCAGTTCTCGGGATGGTGCAGGTCGGCGAATCCGCCATCGATCAGCGAGCGCACGAAGTTGATGGTCAGGCCCGAGCGCGAGTGCGCATCGATCATCCGCTGCGGATCGGGCACGCGCGCGGCGGCATCGAAATCCGGGGCATTGACGATGTCGCCACGGTAACTCGGCAACTCGATGCCGTCGCGCGCCTCGACATCGGACGAGCGCGGCTTGGCGTACTGCCCGGCAAATCGTCCCACCCGCACCACCGGCATGCGCATGCCATGCACCAGCACCAGGCTCATCTGCAGCAGCACCTTGAGCCGGTTGGTGATGATCTCCGGCCGGCAATAGGCGAAGTTCTCGCAGCAATCACCGCCCTGCAGAAGGAAACGCCGCCCTTCCTGTGCCTCCGCCAGTTGCTGGCGCAGCGACATGATTTCCCAGGATGTCACCAGCGGCGGCAGCGCGTGCAATTCGTCGAGTACGTCTTGCAGGCCGGCCGCATCGGGATAGGCCGGCTGTTGCGCCACCGGCAACGCACGCCAGGAATCCGGTTGCCAGTTGGCCGGCAAGTTCACCGGCTGCGGGGTCTGCGACGTCGAACGATTCATCGCGTCACCTTGCGACCGAGCGCCGCCCACAGTGCCCATGCGCCCAGCAGCACGAACCAGATAAGCGACCACATCGGCATCGTCAGGCCCAGGAAGGTCCAGTCGATGTTGCTGCAGTCGCCGCTCGCGGTCAGCACCTTGCGGATCGCGCCAGGCCAGCCGTTCATCGCCACCAGGAAGTCGAGACCGCCGCTGCAGGTGGATACCGGCGGCGGATTCAGCTGCACCATCACATGGCGCCCGGCGATCGCGATGCCGGCGAGCGACGCCAGTGACGCGAACACGCCATAGGTCCTGCGGCCACCTGAGCCACGCGGCGCATGCAGGCCGCCGACCAGGAACACCACGCCCAGCGCCGCGAAAGCGATGCGTTGCAGGATGCAGAACGGGCACGGCATCAGCCGCTCGACGAACTGCACGTAAATCGCGTAGCCGATCAGCCCGGCGCAGGCCAGGAATCCCAGCAGGTAACGCGTGCGGAACGACCAGTGCAGCGGGTTCATCGACAGGCCATGGAGTGGGCGTGGATCATGCGTTGCAACATAGCAGAAGGCGGGCGCTTTCAGCGCAAAAAACCGGACCGATTATCGCCATGACGCGCTTCCCAACGAATGACCCCGGCGCGAGGCCGGGGTCTTCGGAAAAACATTTCGCTGCTGTTTACTCGGCGCTCGGCGCACCCGGGCGATCGACCAGTTCGACATACGCCATCGGCGCATTGTCGCCGGCGCGGAAGCCGCACTTGAGGATGCGCAGGTAGCCGCCTGGACGGCTGGAATAGCGGGGGCCGAGCACGGTAAACAGCGTGCCGACGGCTTCCTTGTCGCGCAGGCGCGCGAAGGCAAGACGGCGGTTGGCGACCGAATCGGTCTTGGCCAGGGTGATCAGCGGCTCGGCGACGCGGCGCAGTTCCTTGGCCTTGGGCAGGGTGGTCTTGATCAGATCGTGCATGAACAGCGAGGCGGCCATGTTGGTGAACATCGCCTGGCGGTGGGCGCTGGTGCGGTTGAACTTGCGACCGGCTTTCTGGTGACGCATGGTCTGGATTCCTTAGGAAAGAAGTGTGGAGCCTTGGACGTCTATGTCGCCTTCCTGGCGCTGTATGCGGACTGCGGGTGGTCCTTGCCGGCGTCCCTTGCCGGTCGTGCCGCGGGCTTGTGCCCGTCGGGCGGGTGTTGCAAATCGCGATTACCGAATGAAGCCGCGGCTTACGCCGCGTTTGCACCCCCGGCCCGGCGCAG
>JAEWNY010000103.1 GCA_023461075.1 Pseudomonadota bacterium
CGTTCCTGCGGGCGGTGCTGGGCGGCGAAACCGAGCCATCGCGCTCAACCTGACAGACGTTGTTGCCTGCGCGCAGCGCGGATCATCCTTCTCTGACGTTTCGGACCGTGCCCGACAGACGCGCGTCGAGTTCCGTCAATCGTTCCGGCGTACCGACGTCGGTCCACTGGCCACGGTGATGTGTGCCGGTGACTTGGTATTGATACATGGCCGAGCGCAGCAGCGGCGCCAGCTTGAAGCGCGGTGGCGTCTGATCGGCGCCGGCGGCATCGCCGATGACATCGCGCCAGTCATCGAACAATGCGCGTCGATAGACACCGACGCCCGCGAAGGTCAGTTTCGATGCGCCTTCGGAATGCACGCGGCCGGCATCGTCCAATGCGAAATCTCCGTTCGGATTGTGCGCGGGGTTGTCGACCAGCAACAGGTGCGCGACGCCTGCGGGTTCGCGCGGCAGGCCGGCGAAGTCGGCATCGCACCAGACATCGCCGTTGACCGCGAAAAACGGCGCATCGCCGAGCAGGTCCAGCGCGTTCCACATGCCGCCGCCGGTTTCCAGCGGCGTGGCGCCTTCGTACGAGTAGTGCAGGCGCACCCCGAACTGCGAGCCGTCGCCCAGCGTGGCCGGGAACTGCTCGGCCAGCCACGAGGTGTTGACGACGACATCGCTGACGCCGATCGCCGCGAGTTTTTCGAGATGCCACACGATCAGCGGCTTGCCGCCGACCTGCAACAAGGGCTTGGGCGTGCGGTCGGTGAGCGGACGCATGCGCTCGCCAAGCCCGGCGGCGAAGACCAGCGCGTTCATCATGCCGTGCTCATGCGGGCGCGTCGTTCTGCCGGGCTTCGCGCGCGGCGATCGCCGGCTTGACACGTGCATCGATGAAAGCTGCAAGCCCGGCCAGCGCCGGATGCCGCGGCAAGGCCTCGTCGAGGTAGGCCAAGAAGCGCGGCACGTCGGTCAGGTACTTGGGCTTGTGGTCGCGGTAATGCAGCCGCGCGAAGATGCCGATGACCTTGAGGTGGCGCTGGATGCCGATGAGATCCGCGTCGCGCAGGAAGCGCTCGAGCGGCGGCACCGGCAAGCCGACCGCGGCGGCGCGTGCATGGTAGTGGCGCAACCAGCCATCGACGCGTTCGGCCGGCCACGACAGGAAGGCATCCTTGAACAGCGAGAGCGCGTCGTAGGCGATCGGCCCGACCACCGCGTCCTGGAAATCCAGCACGGCGGGGCCATCGTCGGCCTGCATCAGGTTGCGCGGCATGAAGTCTCGGTGCACCAGCACGCCGGGTTGCGCGAGCGCGGCATCGATCAGGTGACGGTAGGCACCGTCGAGCGTTTCCATCTCGCCGCAATCGAGTTCAAGGCCGAGATGGGTGCGGCAGAACCATTCATCGAACAGACGCAACTCGCGCGCCAGCATCGCCTCGTCGTAATGCGGCAGGCCTTCGGGCGGCGCGATCGCCTGCAGTTTGAGCAACTGGTCGATGGCGGCATCGAACAGAGCACCGGCATTGGCCTCGTCGATGTCGTGCAGATAGGTGGTGGCGCCGAGGTCCTCCAACACGAGGAAGCCGGCTGCTGCATCTTCGTGCAACACCCTGGGCACGCGTACACCTCCGCGCTCCAGCAGTTCGCGCATGGCAAGCCACGGGCGCACGTCTTCCTGGTCCGGTGGCGAGTCCATGACGATGCGTGCCGGCTCGATGCCGAGCGTGCGCCAATAACTGCGGAAGCCGGCATCGGCGGAGGCGCGTTCGAGTTCCAGCGTGGGCGCGGACAGCGTGCGACGCGCCCAGTCCAGGCGTTCGGTCTCTCGGGTCATCGGGCCGGGCTCAGCGACGGTTCTTGAAGATGCGGCGTTCGCGCGGTTTGCGGAACAGCGCCACCACCAGCAGGATGACGATGGCGCCGATCAACGCGCCCAGGAACCCGGCCGGTTGTCCCGGCGCGTACCAGCCGAAGTGCTGGCCGACCGCGCCCGCCAGCAACGCACCGCCGATGCCGAGCAGGGTGGTGAGGATCAGGCCCATGCGATCGCGCCCCGGCTTGAGCAGGCGCGCAAGCAGGCCGACGACCAGGCCGATGAAGGCGATGTAGAGCCAGTTTTCGCTGCCGAACAGTGGCATGGAGCATCCCTAGTCCAATCCCCGCCCAGCATACCAGCGCTGGAAACAGGGCATGTCGTCGCCCATCACGAAAAACGCCCCGCGAGCGGGGCGTCCTTGCCGGCATTGATCACCGGATTGATGGACAGACGGCCTCAGCGCACGACCGGGCGCTTCCTGCGCATCGCCTCGTAGATGAAGAGCAGGATGACTGCGGCCACGATCGCCACCACCCAAGTCATGAAGCTGCCGAGCCCGAAGTTGGTTGCGGCCCAGCCGCCCACCACGGCACCGATGACGCCGAGCAGGATCGTCATGATCCAGCCCATCGGGTCCGCGCCCGGCTTGAGCAAGCGCGCCAATACGCCAATGACCAGGCCGCCGATGAGATAACCGAAGAATCCACTGAACATGCATAGCTCCACAGATGTTGTGCGGGGCGATGCTACCAAGCCCGGCGTGACGTCGATGTTGCGATGCGGGATCGCATTCAGCGATGCCACCGCGACACTGCGAACCGGCTCAGCAGCAGCCGTGGTCGCCTTGACGCGCGCCGGAGTCCGCGGCCACCGCACTGCCGGTGGTCTCCCCGCGCACGCTGGCCGCATGATGCGCCGCGATGACATGTGCGACGCAGGCGGTGACGCCCTTGCCCATCGGGATATGCAGGAATTCGTTCGGACCATGTGCGTTGGAATGTGGGCCCAGCACGCCGGTGATCATGAATTGCGCGTCGGGGAACTTCTCGCCCAGCATGCCCATGAACGGGATGGTGCCGCCTTCGCCCATGTACATCGCCGGCTTGCCGAATACCGCCTGGCTGGATGCGTCGATCGCCTGCTCCAGCCACGGCACCATGCTGGGCGCGTTCCAGCCGGTCGAGGATTTCTCCAGCTCGAAGGTGACCTTGGCGTGGTAGGGCGCTTCCTTCAACAAGGCATCGCGCAGCAATTCGCCACCGCTCTTGCCGTCCAGCGTCGGCGGCAGGCGCAGGCTCAGCTTCACCGCGGTGAAGGGGCGCAGCACGTTGCCGGCCGAGGACAGCGGCGGCATGCCATCGACCCCGGTGATCGACAGCGCGGGCCGCCAGGTACGGTTGAAGACCAGTTCGTTGAGGTCGTCGGTCACCGGCTGCATGCCATCGACCCACGGGAACATCTGGATGAGTTCATCGCCCAGCACCTGGGTCATCTTCGCCACCTGCGCGCGACGATCGGTCGGGATATCGACGTACAGGCCCTCGATGTTCAACTTGCCGGTGCTCTCGTCCTCGATCCGCGAGAGCAGGGTGCGCAGGATGCGGAAGCTGGACGGCACCGCGCCCGATGCGCTGCCCGAATGCACGCCTTCTTCCAGCACATCCACGCGCAGGTTGCCACCGGCCAGGCCGCGCAATGATGTGGTGCACCAGAGCTGCTCGTAGTTGCCGCAGCCCGAATCCAGGCAGACCACCAACGAGGGCTTGCCGATGCGTTCGGCCAGATGATCGACGTAGGCGGGCAGGTCGTAGCTGCCGGATTCCTCGCAGGCTTCGATCAGCACCACGCAGTTTGCGTGGGGCAGGTTCTGTTCGCGCAATGCCATCACCGCGGTGAGCGAGCCGAAGATCGCGTAGCCGTCATCGGCGCCACCGCGTCCATACAGCTTGTCGCCCTTGATCACCGGCTTCCACGGACCGAGATCATCGTCCCACCCGGTCATTTCCGGCTGCTTGTCCAAGTGACCGTAGAGCAGCACCACGTCGTCGCCGGTCTCGCCGCCGCTGGCCGGAATGTCGATGTAGATGAGCGGCGTACGGCCCTCCAGTCTGACCACCTCCACCGTCATGCCGGGGATGTCCTGGGCTTTGGCCCAGCTTTCCATCAATACGACCGCCTGCTCCATGTAGCCGTTCGCGACCCAATCGGCGTCGAACATCGGCGACTTGTTGGGGATGGCGATGTAGTCCACCAACTGCGGCACGATCTCCTCGTCCCACTTCTTGCCGACGAACTGGTTGAGTCGGCTGGCATCGATCGCGGTGGACATCGCGGGCTTCCTGTCGGGTGATGAGTGATGAAAGACCGATTTTAACGAGTCGATGCATTCAGCTGCCGTGAGCATCCGTGACACCGGCACGTCTTGTGAGGTTTTTCCTACACGTGGGCGGGCGATTCGCCGGCTGTGGATCGGGCGGGCCGGCGATACGGTGAACCCATGCCGATGCGGACACTGACATCACCGGCCCAGCGCCGGGGAACGGAATCCACATCAATCGGGAGTCATGCCATGAAGCGTTTCATCCATCTCGTCTACGCCCTGCTGCTGTCGGTCGCACTGTCCGGTGCCGCGCTCGCTGCGGAAGTCGTCAACATCAACACCGCCGATGCCGCCACCCTCGACTCGGTGCTGCTCAACGTCGGCCCGGCCAAGGCCCAGGCCATCGTCGAATACCGCCGCGAGAACGGCGCGTTCAAGAGCGTCGAGCAACTGGCGATGGTGAAGGGCATCGGCCTCAAGACCGTCGAGAAGAACCGCGAGCGCATCACCGTCGGCAGTGGCAAGGCCATGGTCAAGGTGCCGGTGGCCACCCGCGGGGCATCGAAAGTCGCGGCTCGCCCAGCCAGTCGCTGACATCGCTGAGCAACTACACGAAAAAGGGCGCCCGCCGGAGTGCAGGCGCACAGGGCCGGAAGCCCGTCGGACCGGCAGGATGCCGAGACACGGAAGTCATGATCGCCCGGAGCGCAGGGAATGCGTGCCGGGCGATCTCTTTTCCGCGCCTGCGTACACTTCGGCGATGGGCGACGACCTCCACCTGATCCGCTTCAATGACACCACGCGCCAGCGCTGGCGCAACGATGGCGGCTGGACCCGCGAGATCGCCATCGGTGGCGACGCAGATGACTGGGATTGGCGGATCTCAGTGGCCGAGGTAGAGGCCGATGGCCCGTTCTCCGCGTTCCCGGGCATCGAGCGCGAGATCGTTCTGCTCGCCGGTGCCGGCATGCGGTTCGAATTCGACGATGGCGAACAAGCTTCGCTGACGCCCGAATCGCCGCGCCTGCGTTTCGATGGCGGGCGTGCCTTGCATAGCCGGCTCATCGATGGGCCCACCCGCGACTTCAACCTGATGTGGCGGCCTGGGCGCATCGATGCCGAACTGTGGCTGCGGCCGCTGGTCGGCGACAGTGTGCTGTTCGCCGAGCCGGGGGAAACCCGGGCGCTGCACATGGCCAGCGGCAGCGCCCTTCTGCCTGATGCGGACGATGCGCGACTCGACGCGGGCGATACCCTGCTGATGCGGGCCGGCGATGCGCGTGCCAGCCAGCGCGTCGCGGCAACAGGTCTCGCGATCGTGGCGCGGCTCCGCGTTCTCGACGCGCAACCGGTCAGCTGAGCGCCAGCGCCAGCACCGAAGCCAGCACGGCGAGCCCCAGTCCCATCACGCTGAACACCATCTGCCGCGGCGTGCGGCCCCGCATCCACATCCAGATTCCACTGATGCCGAGCACGATCATCGCGATCGCGTAGCTGTCGGACAAGAGGATCCACAGCTTGCCGCCGCC